>JAFSCK010000130.1 GCA_017436785.1 Oscillospiraceae bacterium
CAAGCAGACGAGCACCACACACAAATAACGAATCCCCGGTCCGAAAACCGGGGATTTCTTACGCAGAGGTCTCGTTGCATAGAGGCGATATGATGGATTTAAGATATTGGCAACCTTTAAAAACACTTTTTTGATGATTTGGGCGAGAGATTTGTGCCCGAATTGAGTTGTGATAATTCCGGAATACTTTGTGTATTGCGGGATTTTCACAAGAAAAAGTTGGATGCAAAGATCCGGCCAAATCGCAAAAGGTGAGTTTTTAGAGGTGCCCTATTATATTTGCAGGATCAGCTGCCCCTGATCTTCGTCTACGGTAACCGTACTGCCGGGGCGGAGATCGCCTTGCAGCAGCTTGCGGCTTAGCATCGTTTCTACCGTGTGCTGCACATACCGGCGCAGAGGACGGGCACCGAACTCCGGATCGTAAGCCTCTTCCACAATAAATGCTTTGGCTTTCTGCGTCAATTCCACACGGATTTGCTGGGGTGCAAGGCGCTCATTCAGCTTACCGATCAGAAGGTCAATGATCCTGGTCACATCCTCCTTCGTCAGGGGCTTGTAGAACACGATTTCATCCAGACGATTCAGAAATTCCGGACGGAAGGATCGACGCAGCAGGCCGTGAACCTGGGCCTTGGCTGCTTCCTCAATGACACCATCGGCATTGATGCCGCCCAGCAGGTATTCCGATCCAAGGTTGGAGGTCAGGATGATAATGGTATTCTTAAAATCCACCGTTCTGCCCTGAGAATCGGTGATCCGGCCATCATCCAGCACCTGCAGCAGCACATTGAACACATCCGGGTGGGCTTTCTCCACCTCATCGAACAGCACAACCGAGTAGGGCTTGCGGCGCACCGCTTCCGTCAGCTGACCGCCTTCGTCATAGCCCACATAGCCGGGAGGCGCGCCGATCAGCCGGGACACGGAGTATTTTTCCATATACTCCGACATATCGATTCGCACCATATTCTGCTCATCGTCAAACAGCGTCTGGGCAAGGGCTTTTGCCAGCTCCGTTTTGCCCACGCCCGTAGGACCAAGGAACAGGAACGAACCAATGGGTCGGTTGGGGTCCTGAATACCGGCACGGCTTCTCTGAATGGCCTCGGCAACGGCCTGTACTGCTTCATCCTGTCCGATCACCCGTTTATGCAGCATTTCACCAAGGGTCAGCAGCTTGTCCCGTTCACTCTGCACCAAGCGGGCCACCGGGATGCCCGTCCACCGCTCCACAATCCGGGCAATCTCTTCCTCTGTTACCCGGTCACGGAGCATGGTGGTGTCCTTGCGCTGCTGGGCATTGGCTTCCTCTGCCTGCAATGCCTTTTCAACCTTGGGGCGCTCGCCATACTTCAGTCTGGCTGCTTTTTCCAGATCATAGGTACGTTCTGCACTTTCAATCTGCTGCCGCAGATCTTCCAGCTGCTCCCGCAGCTGCTGAACGCGGTTGATGGCATTCTTTTCATTTTCCCACTGGGCTTTCAGCGCGTTATAGGTATCCCGCTCCTCAGCCAGTTCCTTTTGCAGCTGGATAAGGCGTGCCTTGGAAAGCTCGTCATCTTCCTTTTTCAGTGCCGCCTCCTCAATTTCCATCTGGATAATCTTCCGGGATACCGCATCCAGTTCCGTAGGGGAAGAATCCATTTCAGTGCGGATCTGGGCGCAGGCTTCGTCCACCAAGTCGATGGCCTTATCCGGCAGAAACCGGTCGGTGATATAGCGGTGAGAAAGGGTAGCCGCAGCGATGATGGCCGCATCCGCGATCTTCACGCCATGGAACACTTCATAGCGCTCTTTCAGGCCACGCAAAATGGAGATGGTTTCCTCCACAGTCGGCTCATCTACCTGCACCGGCTGGAACCGCCGTTCCAGAGCAGGGTCCTTTTCAATATACTGGCGGTATTCGTCCAAGGTTGTGGCACCGATGCAGTGCAGCTCGCCGCGGGCCAGCATAGGCTTCAGAAGGTTTCCTGCATCCATGCTGCCCTCAGTCTTACCGGCTCCCACGATGGTATGCAGCTCATCAATAAACAGAATAATCTTTCCCTCGGACTGTTTCACTTCGGAAAGAACCGCCTTCAGACGCTCCTCGAATTCGCCCCGGTACTTGGCACCGGCAATCAACGCGCCCATATCCAGGGAGAAGATCGTCTTGTCCTGCAGACTCTTGGGCACATCCTTTTTCACGATTCTTTGCGCAAGCCCCTCGGCGATGGCGGTTTTACCAACGCCCGGCTCACCGATTAGAACAGGGTTATTCTTCGTCTTTCGGGACAAAATGCGGATCACATTTCGGATTTCCTCGTCCCTGCCGATCACAGGATCCTGCTTCTGTTCCCGCGCCCGTTTTACCAGGTCGGTTCCGTACTTTTCCAGAGCATCGTAAGTGCTCTCCGGATTGTCGGTGGTTACACGCTGACTGCCCCGGATGCTTTGCAGTACCTGCAATACCCCCTCCTTGGTAATCCGGTACGTTTCAAACAGGTTCTTTACACTGCCCTGTGCCGCTTCGATCAAGGCCAGCAGCAGATGCTCCACGGAGATAAAGTCATCCTTCATGCGCTGTGCCTGCTGTTCGGCGGTGCAGAAGGTCGCATCTACAGCGGCACTGATATAGAACCGGTCTGCTTCCCGGCTTCCGGTGACAGTGGGCAGATTTCTCACCTCTGCCTTGGCGGCAGCTTCCAGACTTTCTGCGTTCACGCCCATTTTCCGCAATAGCTGCGGTGTTAATCCGCCATCCTGCTGCAGAAGGGCCAGCAGCAGATGAATCTGTTCCAGCTGTTGATTGGAATGCTGCACAGCGATATTCTGTGCACTCTGGACAGCTTCCAGAGACTTCTGGGTATAGTTATTGAATGTCATATAGCCATCCTTCCTTTCGTTTTAGCACTCTTGCTTATAGAGTGCTAATTCATTTGCCATCACTATACTCCATTCTTTCGAAAAGTCAAGCACCCAAAATAAAAGGTAATAAAATGTTTACATTCTGTTGAAAGCAGTTCGAGTCCAGTGCACCCAGCTCCAGCTTCAGCAGGAAAATATCTGCGAGTATCTGGAGAAAGGTGTTTACACCATCGATATGTTCACCAAGCGGAACGCATCTCTGGCAAAGGAGATCAAGAAGCTTCAAAGTGCCGAAGCAGACCTGCTCCGCCAGCAGGGAGAAGGAAAACAAAAGAAACAAGCCACCATTCAAATCATCCCCACAACGTAAGCGCATCCTTGATAATTACGATACCCTCACGACTGCTGAGAAGAATCGCCTGTGGGAACAGGTTCTAAAGAAAGCCACTATCTACCGTTCACCGGACGACGAGGTGGTAATCCGG
>JAFSCK010000023.1 GCA_017436785.1 Oscillospiraceae bacterium
CGGTCCAGCTGGACGGGCAGACCGACGACTTCGGGAGCGATGGTGTAGCCACGGACATGGCAGCCGCCGCGGTTGGAGGTAGCGTAAGTAATGCCGATACCCTGAACGCCGCGGGCGTCGTAAGCGGGCATCTCCTGCTTCTTAACGGACATGGAAACCTCGGGCATACCGTAGTGCTCGCAGAGTCTTGCGGAGCCGGAGCTCATCAGCCAATCCAGTTCGGTCTTGGGATCGCCCATGCGCTTGGTCCATTCGATCAGAGCGGGAACGTTGCCCCACTCCAGAGGATAGCCGGCGCAATCTTCTTCCTTAATAGCACCGCGCTGATACAGCTCCATAGCGGCAGCGATGGTGCAGGGAACGGAGATGGCATCCAGACCATACTCGTTGCACCACATATTGGCCTCGTTGACGATGGCCAGATCGTTGTTGCCGCAGTCAGCGCCGTAAGCCCACAGAGGCTCGTACTCGGGACCACCAACGACCTTGTCGCCGACCTTGACGATACGGCCGCAAGCGATGGGGCAGCGGTGGCAGGCACCGGCCTTGACCAGATACTTCTCAGCCAGAGCTTCGCCGGAAACATCCTCAGCCTTGTCGTAGTAAGCTTCCTGCCAGTTCTTGGTGGGCAGAGAGCCGACGCCGTTGATGACGTTGACCAGAGAAGCGGTACCCAGAGCGCGCAGACCGCCGCCGGTCAGACCGTTCTCGCGGATATTGACCATAACGTCCTTGTTAGCAGCCTTCAGGTTCTCAACAGATGCCAGAACCTCGTCAGCATTCTTCTTGGAAGCGGTGACAACGATGCCCTTCAGCTTCTTGCTGCCCATGACAGCACCGACACCGGAACGGCCGGCAGCGCGGTCCTTATCGTTCATAATAGCGGCGAGCAATACCTTCTTCTCACCGGCAATACCGATGGACAGGACGGAGGAATCCTTACCGTGCTTCTCTTTCAGCTTCTCATCCAGTTCCTCGGAGAACATGCCCAGATACTCACGGGCATCCAGCAGCTCGATCTTGTCGTCGACAATGTTGATGTAGGTCCACTCGGGAGCTTCGCCTTCCACGATCAGAGCATCCCAGCCGGCGTACTTCAGCTTGGCACCCCAGATACCGCCGGAGTTGGAGCAGGCGATCATGCCGGTCAGAGGGGACTTGGTGACGACCATGTAACGGCCGGAGGAGGGAGCGCCAGCACCAGTCAGAGGGCCGGTGATGTAGACCAGCTTGTTGTCGGGACCCAGTGCATCAGCGGTTGCACAGCCTTCGTCGTAGACGATCTTGGTGCCCAGACCACGACCGCCGATGAACTTCTTAGCCAGATCGGTATCCAGCTTTTCAACGGTGATGGTGCCGGTGGTCAGGTTAATGCGGGCAAGTTTTTCGTAGTATGCGTATGCCATAACGATAACCTCCAAAAGTTTTGTATATGTTCAATTTTTCGGTTTTCCTGCTTTGGATACTTTCATTATATTGGAAAAAGAGTTTCCTGCAAGACTTCCCAGCTATTTCCGCGTGAAACGATACGAAACTGTCCCAACTTGCACGAACCTTCTTAGGATTACTAAAAAAACACCGTGCGAAATAATACGAAAATATATGAATTGGCACAAACTTCCTAGGGGTTCGGGTCTTGTGGAACTTTACAAAAAAGAGTATAATATAGAACATGATTCTGTAAAGTTATGTCAGAGGAGGGAACGGCTTGGCACAGAATAAATCCCTATCGACGCAGGAAGTGGCGGATATTCTTCATGTCAGCAAATCCACCATTTACGATCTGATTCGCAAAGGAGAGATCCATTCCTATAAAATTGGAAGGAAGGTGCGTTTTACACAGGATGATGTGGATGCCTATATTGCCAGGTCCCGGCATGAGCACTCTACCCGGCCTGTGAAAAATATCGATACCCATTCCACGCTGCTGACACCTCCTAAAGAGGAACAGCCGAAATTGATCATTTCCGGTCAGGATGTGGTTCTGGATATTTTGGCGAATTATTTGCAGCAGGAGGAAATCCATACAGCCAGAACGTATTTAAACAGCTTTGAAGGTCTGCTGTCGCTTTATCAGGATAATATTCACGTGGCGGCCTGCCATTTGTTTGATGGATTTGACTATAACACCTCCTTTGTCCGCAGCCTGATTCCCGGAATACCGGCAGTGCTTATCAATGTCAGCTACCGCACACAGGGCTTTTATGTCCAAAAGGGAAATCCTAAAAAAATCAAAGGCTGGTCTGATTTGGGCAGGGAGGACATTACCGTGCTGAATCGCCGGGTTGGCTCCAGCGCCCGGATCCTGATGGACATTCAGCTGAAACGGCTGGGAATCCCCTCTGCCAAGGTCAAGGGTTATGATAGGATCATGAAATCCCACCTGACCATGGCGGCAGCCATTGCCGCCGGAGAAGCGGATCTTGCCATTGGCACGGAGCGCATTTCCCGGCAGATCGAGAATCTGGATTTTATCCCCCTGTTGGAAGAACGGTTCGATTTTGTCATAAAAAAGGAAATGATGGAAACGGAAGCAATACAGAAGCTACTGAAGGTATTGCACGATCATGCATTCCGAAAGGAGATCGCCCACTTCTCGGGCAATGATTACCGGGATCTCGGTAAGATCATTACGGAGGTTTGAAATAAGAATGTTACATGTAAAAACGCCGGAAGAGGTTCTGGCTTTGCTGAAAAGTGAATTTAAAATGGTCGCGGAAACGGAGCAAGCTTCTCTGTCTGCTGCCATGGGCCGTGTTTTGGCGGAGGACATTGCTGCCACAGAATATGTCCCTGATTTCGACCGCTCCACTGTAGACGGCTACGCGGTCCGGGCACGGGATACCTTCGGCTGCACTGATGCCATTCCCGCCATCCTTCCCCTGCAGGGAGAAGTTTTTATGGGAGAAGGTGCGGAGTTTGCACTGAATCTCGAGGAGTGTGTGGCAGTTCCCACCGGCGGCGCCGTTCCAAATGGGGCCGACAGTGTGGTGATGGTGGAATACACCGAAGACTATGGCGACGGTACCATCGGCATCTCGAAGTCTGCAGCACCCGGACAGAACATGATCTTCCGGGGAGATGATGTGTATCCCGGTAAAGTTATTTTGCAGCAGGGCCGTGTTTTGTCCTCTCAGGATATCGGCGCACTGGCTGCCATTGGCCGGGTAAAGGTTCCGGTACGCAAAAGGCTGACGGTAGGAGTCATCTCCACCGGCGATGAGCTGGTACCTCCCGAGGAAACTCCCGGTCCGGGACAGGTACGGGATGTGAACAGCCCCATGCTGGAAGCTATGCTTACAGGCTTCGGCGTTCAGGTCATCAATTACGGCATTGTTATAGACAATGAAGTATTGCTCAGTGAAAAGGTACATAAGGCTGTGTCCGAATGTGATGCCGTGCTTCTGTCCGGCGGCAGCAGCGTGGGTGTCAAGGATGCCGCCTGCCGCATCATCGAGTCCATGGGTTCCCTTTTGCTCCACGGCATCGCAATCAAGCCCGGCAAGCCCACCATTCTGGGCAAGGCCGGCATGAAGCCGCTGGTTGGTCTGCCAGGCCATCCTGTGGCGGCGTATTTTATTACAGAGCTCTTTGTCCTGCCTCTGCTGAGTATTCTCTCAGGAAGAAAGCAGGAAAGCTACACCGTATCGGCAAAAGTGACGGAAAGCATCGGTGCCAACCATGGGCGCGCCCAGTATCAGTGCTGCCGGCTGGAACGCAGAGACAGCGAACTGTATGCTTATCCCATCCGTGGCAAGTCCGGCCTGATTACCACGCTTGCAGGTGCTGACGGCTATTTCTGTATCGACCGGGATTGCGAGGGCCTTCCCAAGTATGCTGAGATTCAAGTAACGATTTCGCAAGGAGACTAAAGAACATGGGATTTGAATATTTGACCAACATTCCACTTGCCAAGGCAAGAGAAGATTATCTGAAACTGCTCCGGAGCCATGGTTATGGCCCGAAGACAGAGGTGATCCCCGTGTGGGATGCCTGCGGACGGGTTACAGCCCATGCGGTCTATGCCCATATCTGTGCTCCTCACTATGCGGCCAGCGCTATGGACGGCGTGGCAGTCAACGCAAAGGATACCTTTGGTGCTACTGAGACCACGCCCATCACCTTGAATCCCGATCAGTTCATTGTTCTGGATACCGGTGATCCCATCCCTGAGAATTGCGATGCTGTGATCATGGTGGAAGATATCGTCAAGAACGATGATGCTACCATTACCATTCACGCAGCAGCTGCTCCTTGGCAGCATATCCGCCAGATCGGCGAGGACATCTGTGCAGGGGAAATGATCCTGCCCTCTCATATGACGGTCTCTCCCTCTGCAATCGGTGCCATGATCGCAGGGGGCGTGCTGGAGATCGAGGTGATCCGCAAGCCAGTCGTGGGTATCATCCCTACCGGCGACGAGATCATCCCCCCCTGCACCGACCCGAAGCCCGGTGACATTCTGGAATTTAACGGATCCATCTTCTCTGCCATGGTACGGCAGTGGGGTGCGGAAGCCCATGTATATCCCATCGTTCCCGATAAGTTTGAACAGATCAAGTCCATGGTGGCAAAGGCCGTCAGCGAATGTGATCTGGTGATCCTCAATGCCGGATCTTCTGCGGGCCGCGAGGATTTCTCCGCAAGAGTCATTCGGGAGCTGGGTGAGGTGCTGTACCACGGCATCGCCATGAAGCCCGGCAAGCCTGCCATTTTGGGCTGTCAGGGTGCGATCCCGATTCTGGGTGTACCTGGCTATCCTGTTTCCGGTATCATCGTCATTGAACAGCTTTTGAAGCCCCTCGTTGACCATTGGTTGAAGGTCCCTGCGGAAAATCCGCAGTATGCCAAGGCAACCCTGACCCGGCCTGTGGTAAGTGGTCTGAAATACGAGGAATTTGTCCGTGTCCGCATGGGTTATGTGGGCGATAAGCTGATGGCATCCCCTTTAAGCCGGGGCAGCGGTGTGGTGTCCTCCTTTATGAAGGCCGACGGCATTTTGGAAGTGCCTCAGGGAATGGAGGGGTATGAGGCCGGCAGCGAGGTAGAGGTACGTCTGTTGTGTCCTGCCCAGAAGCTGGAAAATACGCTGGTGGTCATTGGCAGCCATGATCCGCTGCTGGATGAGTTGGCGGATATGATGCATGTGGATAACAGCAAGGTCTATATGAGCTCTGCCCATGTTGGTTCCATGGGCGGCATTATGGCCATCCGCCGGGGCGAGGCCCATGCTGCCGGCTGTCATCTGCTGGATACTGCAACTGGCAAGTACAACCTTGCTTTTATGAAGAAATATTTCCCCAAGGGCGGTGTAAAGCTGATCCGTTGTGTGGGCCGCCAGCAGGGTCTGATGGTTGCCAAGGACAATCCTCTGAAGATTCAGAATTTCTCGGACATTGCCAAGACTGGTGTCCGCTATGTCAACCGCCAGAAGGGCTCCGGTACCCGAATCCTGACGGATTATCTGTGTAAGCAGGAAAATCTGGACACTGCCGCCATCTACGGCTATGACCGGGAAGAGCTGACCCACACCTCTGTGGCGGCACAGATCGTCAGTGGCAGCGCAGATGCCGGTATGGGCATCTATTCCGCAGCAAAGCTCTATGATCTGGACTTCATTCCCATCTGTATTGAAGAATATGATCTGATCATCCCTGACCACGCTTGGGATACGCGCATGGTGCAGCAGATGATGGCCACCTTGAAGAGCGAGTCCTTCAAGGAAAAGATTATGGCCTTGGGCGGCTATACCGTGGAAAATCCCGGTGAGATCATTTCATTAAATGGATATGAAACAGTTTGATGCAATCGTCATCGGCGGCGGAATCTTGGGCTGTATGACAGCTCGAAACCTGCGCCGGTGGAAGATCCAAACCTTACTGTTGGAAAAAGAAGATGATGTTTGCAAAGGCATCACCCGTGCCAACTCTGCTATCGTCTATGCTGGTTATGATAACAAGCCCGGCAGCCTGAAAGCAGAGCTAACAGTTCGGGGAAACGCCAACATGGCGAAGCTCTGTGAAGAGTTAGAAGTGCCTTTTTCCCGCTGCGGTTCTCTTCTGGTAACATATGAGGAGGTGTCTCTTCCCAAAATGCAGCGGAAGCTGGAAAATGGCATCCGAAACGGTGTTCCTGGGGTACAGATGCTGACCGGACCGGAAGCGGAGGCCATGGAGCCAATGCTAAAAAAGGGTGTGGTGGCAGCACTGTATGCCCCCAGCACCGGAACCGTGAATCCTTGGCAGCTGGGTATCGCAGCTTTTGAAAATGCTGTCGCCAACGGTGCGGAGGTAATGCTGAATACAGAGGTCCTGAAGATCCGAGAACAGGACGACGGCTATGTGGTGGAAACAGCGCAGGGTACTTTCCGATGCAGCATGATTTTTAATTGTGCGGGCCTGACTGCGGATAAGGTGCAAAAAATGGCCTTTGCCACCACGATTCGGCTGGAACTGGACAGTGCGGAATATCTGGTGTTGGATCCTGCGGCACAAAAGCCGGAGCGGGTGATTTTCCATCAAGCCAAAAGCTGCGGCAAGGGCATCACAGCCATTCCGTGTTCGGAAGGAAACCTTCTGGTCAGCGGCGTCAGGAAACCTTTGGACATTCCCTTTGCCACCACGGTGGAGGGCTTGCAGGAGCTTTATGCAGCCACAAAGGAACTGCTTCCGCAGGTACAGTTGGAGAAAGTCATTCGTTCCTTCGGTGCTGTCCGGCCCAATCCCCATAGGGAAAACGGAGAGAACGTGAATGATTTCTGTATAGAAAATCCTGGCCCCGGCTTTTACAGCCTGATCGGCATCAAAACACCGGGGCTTACCTGTGCCAATGAGCTGGGGCTTCTGATGGCGGAAAAAGGGGCGGAATATCTGGGAGCAGAAAAGAATCCGGCCTTCGATCCTAAGCGCAAGGCAATATCCGAAAAAGATAACGAGATCATCTGTCAGTGTGAAAAGATCACAAGGGCAGAAATTCTGGAAGCCATCCGCCGGGGTGCGTCTACGGTAGATGGGGTAAAGCGCCGGGTCGGCAGCGGCATGGGCCGCTGTCAGGGAAGCCGCTGTAGCTATGCCATTGAAAGACTGCTGGAGGAATACGGTCAATGGAGCATGTAGACATCCTGATTATCGGCGGCGGTGCTGCTGGTATCTCCGCAGCAAAGGCAGCTGCCGGTGCCAAGGTGCTGCTGGTGGATCGAAAACCAAGCTTAGGCGGTGTATTGCTCCAATGTATCCACCACGGCTTCGGCAAAAACAAAAGCGGTATCCAATATGCTGAAGAATTGACGCAAGATCTCCCAGAAACCCTTGAGGTGGCCCTAAATACCACAGTTTTATCTGTTTCCGGAAATAAGACGGCGATCCTCTCCGGTAAGGCGTACGGGAAGAGGGAAGTAGCCTTTTCCCAGTTGATTCTGGCTGCAGGCTGCCGGGAGATCCCTGCCGGCGCGCTGCCCATCGCTGGGACCCGGCCAAAGGGTGTCTATACCGCCGGTCAGATGCAGGAGCAGATGAATCTCCATGGTGTTCTACCAACGGGTCCGGCCGTGATCCTCGGCAGTGGAGACTTGGGGCTCATTATGGCAAAGCAGCTGGCACAGGCGGGGCTGCAGGTGACGATGGTGGAACAAGGACGCTATTGCGGCGGAATGCTGCGAAACCAGCGATGCTTGGAAGAATATCCCATTCGCTTGATCTGCTCGGATACCATTGCTCAGATCCATGGTGAGAAAGCCATCCGCGGCTGCACAACAAGAAATGGAGCGTATCTTCCTTGCAGTACCCTTCTTATTGCTGTGGGACTTCGCCCTGAACGAGAGCTGATCGAGGATTTGGGATATCCCCAATGGCTTCATCTATGCGGAAACTGCAACGCAGTTCACCCAATGGTGGAGGCAGTTGTACAGGAAGGAAAACAGGCGGGTGCTGCCGCTATGAAAAATATACGAGGTAGCTTATGATTGACCGATTGGGACGTAATATTACCTATCTTCGCATTTCCGTAACAGACAAATGCAACCTTCGCTGCCGGTATTGCATGCCGGAGGACGGTGTTTGCAAGAAAGAACATACGGACATGCTGACGGAGGATGAGATCATCCATGCCGTGGAGGTTGCCGCGGAGCTGGGGATCACCAAGATTCGGATCACCGGCGGCGAGCCTCTGGTGAAAAAGAATATTGTGTCCATCTGCCGCCGGACTGCGGCAGTGGAGGGAATCAAAGAGGTTTGTCTCACTACAAACGGTGTGCTGCTTCCTCAATTGGCAAAGCCCTTGAAGGAAGCTGGGGTCAAGCGGCTGAATTTGAGCCTTGACACACTGCAGCCGGACAAGTATGCTTATATTACCCGTATTGGTAAAATGGATACCTTCCGTGCCGGTCTGGATGCTGCCTATGCAGCAGGCTTTGAGAAGATCAAGATCAATTCCGTACTGATTGGCGGGTTTAACGATGATGAGATCGAAGCTATGGCGAATCTGACGCTGGAATACCCTTTGGATATGCGATTCATTGAGCTGATGCCAATGTACGATAGCGGTGATTTTGGTATAGATGCCTACCTGCCGTATTCCAAGGTTCTGGAAAAGCTGCCGGAGGCTGTGGCGGTACCTCAGGATGGCGGTGTTGCCAAGCTTTACCGCCTGCCGGGGGCAAAGGGTAATATCGGTCTGATAAGCCCTGTCAGCGCCCATTTCTGCGGGGAGTGCAACCGCCTGCGGCTGACATCTGACGGAAAGCTGAAACCCTGCCTCCATGCAGCGGATGAGTATTCAATAAAGGGTCTGGACAAGGCTGGGATGAAAGCAGTCTTTGAGAAGGCCATCTGGAACAAGCCTGCTTGGCATGGTGACCTGGATGCCATCCACCGTTCTCAGGCGGGAAGAAACATGAACGAAATCGGAGGATAAGAAGCATGTCCGACTTTACCCATTTTAATGAACAGGGTCGTGCCAAGATGGTAGATGTTGGTGAAAAGCCCATATCTCAGCGTGTTGCCGTGGCTGCAGGCCGGGTTCTGGTCAATGAGAAGACCTTTTCTCTGATCCAGTCCGGCGGAATGAAGAAGGGCGATGTGCTCACCGTTGCCCAGATCGCCGGTGTCATGGGAGCCAAGCGTACCCCAGATATCATTCCCATGTGCCATCCTATCTTGATGGACGGCATCAATCTGGAGCTTTCTCTGGAAGAAAATAGAAAATCTGTGGAGATCAAAGCCACCGTTTCCTGTGACGGACGAACCGGTGTGGAGATGGAAGCACTGACCGCCGTTTCCACCGCAGCCCTGACGGTCTACGATATGTGCAAGGCGGTCCAAAAGGATATGGTCATCACCGATATCCGTCTTCTCAGCAAGACCGGCGGCATTCATGGCGATTATAAGCGGGAGGAATAATCATGTATACAGCAGCAGTCATCACCATCAGCGACAAGGGGTATCGGGGCGAGCGGATAGACACCAGTGGCCCCAATCTAGTGCAGATCCTTACCGACAAGGGCTTTGATGTGACCCATACCGCTATCATTCCCGATGAAAAGGAAATGATAAAGGCAGAACTGGTAAAATGCGCCGATGAGCTGGCCATTGCGCTGGTGCTCACCACCGGCGGTACCGGTTTCTCTCCCCGGGACGTTACGCCTGAGGCAACGATGGAAATCGTGGAGCGTCCCACTCCCGGTATTCCCGAAGCCATGCGTTATGAATCTCTGAAGATCACGCCCAAGGGCTGCCTCAGCCGCAGCGCCGCAGGCATTCGGGGCCGCAGTCTTATCATCAACCTCCCCGGCAGCAAGAAGGCCTCTGCTGAGAATATTTTGGCGGTCATCGACCCTGTTGCTCATGGTCTTGATATGCTTTACTCCGAGGGCAGCGCTGATTGCGCAAGGTGATTCCATGAAGAATCTCTTTTTGACCGGTCCCATTGGAAGCGGAAAAAGTACAAGTATAGCGGTTGCTCTGGGGGAACATCTTTCCGAAGCGGGCGGCTTTCTGACGGTACGTCAGCGGGACGATGCTGGGCGGGCCATTGCCTACTGGCTGAAGCGGCCTGACGGCAGGGATGGGCAGACCATCATTGATTATTCCCAGAAGCCCTATACCATGCATATGGAAGTGTTTGAGGATTTTGGTGTCGCGCTGCTGGACGAAGCGAAGCAGTGTGACTATGTTGTTCTGGATGAGATCGGCGGCTTTGAGGTGCTGTCGGATGCTTTCCTGAGTGCCCTTATGAAACTGCTTGAAAGTGATGTTCCCTGCATTGGCGTGATGAAAGGTGCTGGACCGGCCAGTAAGATGATCCAAAAGTTGGGATTGGGCGATGCCTATGTGCAAAGGGCGGAAGCTTTGCGCCAGTGGATGCGCCGTGATGAAAAGACAGTGCTTTACGAATGCACGCAGTTTGATCCGCAGGGGCTGAGCTTGGCCCAACAGTGGGTAAGCTGCTATTGTAATGCGGATTCTCAATAAAACGGTTTTATTGAGAACATATTGCACAAATCAGGATGCTGCACAGCAGGTATGGGAAACCGCCTGCTGTGTTTGTTTTACCCGCCCAAATATTATAAAAATAAAAGTAGAATCATGGTTGAATTTGTACAAAGCGTATGCTATACTTTAATAAGTGACTGCCCCGGAAAAGCCAGGGAGGAAGATCATTTTGAAAAGCGGTGGACGAGCCTCTTTCCAAAATCCAATGCTAAGCGCAGCAATAGCTGTGCTCTTTGGTCTTTGGAACGGGTTCGTCATTTTTATTATCAAATTTGGAGGAAGAAACATGAAGAAGATCATCGCTCTGCTGCTGGCACTGGTTATGGTTTTGAGCCTGCCTGCTTGCGGCGCAAAGGAAGAAGCCCCCGCTGAAACCACTGCAGCTCCTGTAGTGGTAGCTCCTGTAGAAACTGCTGCTCCCGAAACTGAAGCACCCGAGTGGCCCAAGACCATCACCGATATCATGGGCAACGAAGTGGTTCTGCAGGCTCCTGCAGCTCACCTTGTTGGTACCCACAATCCTACTATGAACACTGCTGTTGTTTTGGGTGGCGGCGGCAAATATATTGCAGGCTTCGGCAATAAGGAAATGGCAGACGTTCTGTATTCCTATGTCTATCCCGAGCTGAAGGATGATGTCATCCAGATCGGCAAGGGCAAGAACATCAACTATGAGACGGTTCTGACCACCGGTGCTGATCTGGCTATCCTGCCCCAGCGTTTTGCCTACATGGTGGAGGAATTTGAGGCCATCGGCATTCCCGCAATCGTCATCCTGTCTTCTACCGAAAGCTATGATACCATCCGTAACGCCATCAACCTGATGGGTGAAGTGGTTGGCGAAGAGGACCGTGCAGAGGAGATTCTGACCTACTTCAACGGCATCATCGACAAGATCACCGAACGTACCGCAGCCGTCACCGAAAAGCCCTCTGTTATGTTCCTTGGCAGCTCCAATATGTATGCAGTTGCTCCCGGTGCTATGATCCAGAGTGACATTATGGAGACTGCCGGTGCTGTAAATGCCGTTTCCGGGGTTGAAGTTCTGGGCTCCTTTGCAGATGTCAGCGCAGAAGAAATCGTCGGCTGGAATCCTGATGTGATCTGGGTTCCTAACTATGCAGACTACACCGTGGAAGATGTTCTGAACGCTCCTGAGTTCTCCAGCATCACTGCTGTCCAGAACGGTGCCGTTTATACCTTCCCCTGTGAACTGGAGCCTTGGGATTATCCCACTGTCAGCGCCTGTCTGGGTGCTGCATGGGCTGCCTACAACCTGCATCCCGATCTGTATTCCTATGATGAGCTGATCGCCGATGTCAACGGCCTGTATGAGCTGCTTTATGGCCAGACCTTTACTGCCGAGCAGATTGGTATTATTGAATAATCCCTAAAGGAGCATTTTATGCCTTCTCAAAAATCGTATCGCCTGATAATGATTTTCCTCACGGTGGCCCTTGTGGCCACCAGTGTGGTTGCCCTGTGCATTGGACGGTACTCTATTGATCCAAGGGAGGCTTTCGGCGCGGTGGCCAGCTATCTGCAGAAGCGGATGGCCGGAACCGTGGAAAAGCCGACTGCCATGGAGAATGTCATTTTTGTTCTGCGCATTCCCAGAATCATCGGTGCCATCGTGATTGGTGCGGCGCTGAGCCTGTCTGGTGCGGTGTATCAGAGCGTGTTTAAAAATCCTCTGGTCTCCCCAGATATTCTGGGTGTATCCTCCGGCGCCAGCGTCGGTGCCGCAACTGAGATCCTGCTGGGTGGAAGCCTTCTGTCCATGCAGCTGATGGCTTTTGCTGTGGGCCTTCTGGCAGTGCTGCTGTCTACGGCCATCCCCAAGATGCTGAAAAACAATTCCAACCTGATGCTGGTGCTTTCCGGCACCATTGTGGGCGGCTTTATGTGTTCGGTACTGGGAGTGCTGAAATTCATTGCGGAGGAAGATACAGAACTTTCCTCCATCATCTACTGGCAAATGGGCAGCGTCCAGTCCGTGAAAATGGATACCCTTGTCTATGTTGCTCCTATCTTTATTGCTGGTGCGGTGATCCTTGTGCTGCTCAGCTGGCAGCTGAACATCCTATCTTTCGGTGAAAACGAAGCAAAGACCTTGGGTGTGAATCTGAAAATGCTTCGCGGCATTACCATCGTGATTTCCAGCATGCTGACTGCCTCTGCTGTCAGTATCAGCGGCACCATCGGCTGGATCGGTCTGATCATTCCCCATCTAGGACGGTTATGTGTGGGTTCCGACAATACAAAGATGATCCCCTGCGCCATGCTGATGGGCGGATTGTTCCTGCTGGTGATGGATACCATTGCCCGTACGGTAACATCGCTGGAGGTCCCGCTGTCGATCTTGACAGGCCTCATCGGTGCACCGATCTATGCATGGCTTCTGTGGAAGCAGAAAGCGAGGGTGATGTAAGATGGTACAATTGACAGGTCACAATCTGTTTTATTCCTACACCCGGGACCGAATGATCCTGAAGGATATTTCCTTCCGCTTTAAAAGCGGAGAGATCGTTTCCATCCTTGGTCCTAACGGTGCAGGAAAGACCACCTTCTTAAACTGCCTTGCCAATCTGGTTCCTCTTGACAAAGGTGAGATTTTCATCGATGATAAGAATATCCGAAAGATTCCCCCTCGGGAGGTGGCAAAGGTCATCGGCTATGTGCCTCAGATCATTGTTCCCAGCTTCGATTTTTCCGTTCTGGAATATGTAGTCACCGGCTGCGCACCTCATATGGGCACCCTGTCCCGCCCTAAGCAGGAGCATTACGATATTGCTATGGATGCCATCAAACGCATGGGCATCGAAAAGCTGTGGAACCGCTCCTACAGCCAGATCTCCGGCGGTGAGCGGCAGCAGGTGTCCATTGCCCGTGCGCTGGCCCAGCGTCCTGCCTTTATCCTGATGGATGAACCCACCGCGCACTTGGATTATGGCAATCAGATCAAGGTGCTAAAGACCGTCCGCAGCTTGAAGGAAGAGGGCTACGGTGTGATCCTGACTACCCACAATCCTGATCATGCATTGCTGCTGCAGGATCAGGTGGCGATTCTTGACCGGAATGGTGTTTTGTCCACAGGCCTGAGCACCGATGTTTTGAAAGAGCAGAATCTCACGGAGCTATATGGTACCGAACTGAAACTGTTTTATGAAGAACAATTGGGAAGAGAGGTATGCGCTGCACCCCAGTTTACAATTTGATTTTCAGGAGGAGAGCCCATGGAATTTTATGAGCAGGTATTGAAGGCTAAAAAAGAGAATAAAGTCTACGCGACTGCCACTGTCGTGAAGACAGAAGGGAACACCCCCCGCAAGCCCGGTGCAAAAATGCTGGTGTTTGCGGATGGCAGCATTGTTGGCAGCGTTGGCGGCGGTATTGTTGAGGAGCAGACGATTGCAGATTGTCTGGCTGCCATGAACAGCGGGCAAAATCTGATGAAAACCTATTCTGCCATTTCACAGGAGGTGGTGGAGAAGGGGATGGTCTGCGGCAACAATATGACCATTTTCATTGAGTCTGGGGAGCGGCTGCCTTACCTGTATCTGTGCGGCTGCGGTCATGTGGCGCAGGCAGTGCTGCCTTTGGCAAAGGCTTTGGGATATTATGTGGTGGCCATCGATGCCCGGGATATTTCCGGCTATGAGGAGGCCTTAGCGCCTGCGGATGAGCTGCACATTCTGGAAAGCTTTGACCAGATCGGACAGTTGAACTTTATTCCTGGCTCTGCTTTCATCGTTTGCTCCTTCTCCCACAAAACTGATGGAGATATTCTGAATGTGATCCTCAGCAAAGAACCTTCCTATGTTGGTATGCTGGGCGGCAAGCCCAAGATCCGGGCTTTGTTTACAAAACTGAAGGAAAACGGCTATTCCGAGGAGGTTTTGAAGCAGATCCATGCTCCCATCGGCTTAGATATTGGCGGCGAAAAACCTGTAGAAATCGCTGTATCCATTATGGCAGAAGTGCTGGCAGCCAAATACAGCGGCAGCTGCCGTTCCATGCGGGATATCCTCCGGGACTCTGTATTTCCCTTATAAAAGTAAGAATGACCACTGCCTTTTGGACAGTGGTCATTTTTTTACACATCGAACCGGTTATAGCTTTCATAGCAATCAAGACACAGCTTTTTGCCTCCTGCGATTCGGATCCAGTTGGCACCGGTTTTTTCGCCGCAGCATTCGCAGTAGTAGCTATCGAAAATCTTTGCAGGGGTAGGTAAGGGGATGCGGGTAGACATGACATCAAAGAGTTCTTCATAGCTGCGGTCGAAATAATAGCCCTTGGATTCCTCCGGAGTCATGTTCAAAGGCTTTGGCTTCAGCACCAGCCGAACAGATTCTCCAGTGGCCCGATTATAGAAGGAAAAGGCCTGCTTTCCGGTCATATGAAACAGCAGATTGCCTTTGCCAATGCTGCAGCCCAGCATGACTTGGATGGCATCCACGCCGCAGGCATCGTTTTCGGAAATACAGAGCACCTGTTCATTATCGGAGAAGGTGATGTCCAGCAGCTTCATGGCATATTCTGCGGCGGCATAGCCGATTCGCAGTCCGCCGCAGTGGTGTCCGTGAAAGTCTACGCATTTTTCCCAAAGGGTCATAGTCAGTTCAGCTCCGTTTCTACCACACATTCATTTTTGACGCGGCCTACCAGATAATTCAGGGCATCCACAACCCGGGGACGGATATCGCCACCAATGAGAACGTACATAATGTCGTCACCCGTGGAAAGCCGGCCTTCATTGAGCCAGACCTTTATGTAATAGATACCTTCCAGTTTATAGGTATCGGAGATTACGGCGTTGACCTTTTCTTCGTCGTAAGAGAAGACCATACCGGTAACGGCTTTGGTATCCTCCGCGCCATAGCGGACTTTGGCCTTGGCAGTTTGACGGACAGTTCCATTGTGGGTCAGATACATGCCGATTTTCGGCGCAGATTCATGCGCTTTGGCTTCTTTCAGCCATGCATCGATAGAAGGAATGGGTTTAGACATATATTAGCCTCCTGTTGAGAGAAATTGGATAAAATAGCGGTGATAGATCGCTTCTATATCAGCATCCTCGCCCTCCATAAGAACGCGGATGCGTTTGGCTGCCCATACACCCATGCCCTTGGGCTTTAATTCCGTCAGGGTTATGCGGCAGGAACCATATCGATAGCAGTTGCTGCTTTCTTCAGTCACATCCTCCTGCTCCCGGAAAAAGCTGCGGGCACGCTGAATGGATACGCTCCAAGTTTCGTCTTTGGTCATTGTAATCACCTCATCTTTATCATACAGCAAATAACAGCAAAAAGAAAGATGCAAAACTATTGAAATTGATGTTTTCTTGTGATATACTTACCCGGTAAGAATGAAGGACCCCAGATGCGGGGCGGCATAGCGTTTTGCAAAGTTGGTGGACGAGCCTCTTTCCAAAAGCAGATCAGGTTACGCAGTAATTGCGCCCTTTTTGCATTGGATGGGTTCGTCATTTTTTATTTTTGAAACATATTGGAGGAACAAAAATGAAGAAGATCGTATCTTTGCTGCTGGTTCTGGCCATGATGCTGGGTCTGGTAGCCTGCGGTGCTTCTAAGCCCGCTGAGACACAGGCACCCACTGAGGCCCCTGTTGTTACCGAAGCTCCCGCTCCCGCAACGGAAGCACCCGAAACTGAGGCTGCTCTGGTTGTGGATACTATGATCCTGAAGGAAGCCGATGACAAGATGCTGAACACCTATTCTGCCATCGCTGTCAATGCTGATGCACCCTTTGTGGATGCTGATGGCAATGCAGTTTCCGATGTCTATGTGAACACTGCCGGCGCCGATGCTCTGATCCAGTGGCTGCTGAGCGAAGATGCTCTGACCATGGCTGGTGAGTACGGTGTTGCCGAGTATGGCGAGTATCTGTTCTACGTTCTGGAGAACGTTCCCACCTACACCGGCGAGATCGCTGCTGCTACCGAGGAGACCAAGACCATCCGTCTCTCCACCACCACCTCCGTGAAGGACTCTGGTCTGCTGGGTTACCTGCTGCCCGCTTTTGAGGATGCTTACGGCTACACTGTGGAAGTGCAGTCTGCCGGTACCGGTAAGGCTATTGCTGCAGCCAAGGCTGGCAATGCTGACCTGATTCTGGTTCACTCCAAGAGCCAGGAGGAGACCTTCGTTGCTGACGGTTTCGGCCGTATTGTGGATGGCTTCGAGGCTGAGCGCGTATCCTTCATTTACAACTACTTCGTCCTGTGCGGTCCTTCCGCTGACCCCGCTGGTGTTGCAGCCGCTGCTTCCGTTCTGGATGCCTTCGCAGCCATTGCTGACGGCAAGCATGCCTTCATTTCCCGCGGTGACAGCTCCGGCACGCACACCAAGGAGCTGCAGCTGTGGCCCGCTGAGCTGGGTATTGCCAAGGAAGCTGAGAGCTTTGCTGCCTACGCTGACTGGTATGTTTCTGCCAACACCGGCATGGGTGCCTGCTTGGTCATGGCTGAGGAAATGGGCGCTTATATCCTGACCGATAAGGCTACTTTCCTGACCTTCGTTGCCAACGACGGTGTTATGTAAGGATTGCATTTCCTGAAAAAATACTGTAAAATAAATCCCGTGGGGCGACCCACGGGATTTTTCACAAAGGGAGACAATATATGAAAACAGCGCTGATGAAGGCTCTGGCGTTGATCCTGTCAAGGGATGCGGAGCTGATCAATATCTTAAGCGTCACCGCAAAAATGAGCCTGCAAAGCTCTGTCATAGCCCTTTTGCTCGGACTTCCCATCGGTATCTGGCTGGGAGCCTGCAAGTTTCCCGGAAGAAATGTAGTCCTGATTGGAAACCGAACCCTGCAGGGCATGCCTCCGGTGGTCTGTGGCTTGCTGTTTTATATGCTTTTTTCCGGTGTTGGACCCTTGCGGCACCTGAAGCTTTTATTCACGGTTGACATTATGATCTTGGCACAGGTGGTGCTGATCACACCCATTGTGGTAGGGACCATGGAGACTTATGTTTCCGGTGTGGCCCCTGCTGTGCGGGAAACAGCCCGGGGACTGGGGCTCGGAGGGATCAAAACCTTTATTCTTTTGTGCAATGAATGCATCTATCAAATCATTTCCGCTTACCTGCTGGCATTTGCCCGGTCCATCGCTGAGGTAGGCGCGGTGTCCATGGTAGGCGGCGCTATCAGCTGGAAGACCAATGTCATGACTACCGCCATCATGCAGTATACAAACCGGGGTAATTTTTCTCTGGGTGTTGCACTGGGCATGATCCTGCTGACTCTCTCTCTGATCGTGAATATTATCATTTCAGTTTTACAAAGGAGGCTGAGCCGATGAAGCTAACACCCTTCTCCAAAACCTATGAGGGAAGAGAGGTCTTGGATTTTCCCGGCATGGAGCTGCAGCCCGGGAAGATTTACGCCATTATTGGTGCCAACGGCAGTGGAAAGTCTACCTTTGCTAAAATTCTGGCTGGCATTTTGCCTGCAGATCAGAAGGGGCAGCTTCTTTCCGGTGGAGACATCGGCTATATGCCTCAGAAGAACTACGCATTCCGTATGAGTACAAAGGAAAACATTTTGCTGAATGGTAAGGATTTTACCCGGGCAGAACACCTGATGGATGCCATCCAGCTCCGTCATCTGGAGAATAAGCGGGCAGACAGGCTTTCCGGTGGTGAAACAGCCCGAATGGCACTGGTGCGGCTGATGATGAAGCGGTATGATTTGGTGCTTCTGGACGAACCCACTGCTGCCATGGATATGGAAACCACTCTTTTGTCAGAAACCATCATTGTAAACTACGTTCGTGAGACGAATTGTTCCCTGATTTTAGTGACCCACAGCCTGCAGCAGGCCAGACGGATCGCGGATGAAGTGTGGTATTTCCATAAAGGAAAGCTTTTGGAGGCAGGCTCAAAAAAACAGCTGCTTTATATACCGGAAAAGCCGGAAACAAAGCAGTTTCTTGAATTTTACGGCGTGTAGCGGAGGCGCCCTATGCTGAGAAAGCTTTATATCGAGCCTACTACAAAATGTAATCTGAATTGTAAAATGTGCTTCCGCCATACTTGGTTCGACGAACCCATCTGTGATTTGTCTTTGGAAGACTATCAGCATGTGCTGAAAACGATGCCGAAGTCCGTGGAAACGATTTTCTTCGGTGGTATGGGAGAACCGCTTTTCCACAAGGATATTCTGGAAATGATTCGTTTGGCAGCGCAGACGGGAAGGGAAGTGGAACTGCTGACCAATGGCACTCTGCTGACGGAAACCATGATCTATGGGATCTTGGATGCAGGTCTATCCCGGTTGTGGATCTCCATCGATGATCTGGAAACGGATTCTTCCATCAATGCGGCGTCCGATGGCGGCGAGTTGGATCATTCCGGCCATAATCATTCTGGAAAGGTTCTCAGCAATATTCGCATGCTCAATAAGATCCGCCAGAAGTCCTTAAGCACCATTTCTCTGGGTATTACATTCGTTGCTATGAAGAGTAATGTCCATCAGCTTTCCAAGCTGCCCTTTTTTATCGCCCAGCATCTTGTGGACGAAGTAAATGTTTCCAACATTTCGCCCACTGATGAAACATCACAGCAGGAACTTCTGTATACCGGCCTTGTGAATATGTATACCGGTCCCGGCAAAGGCAGTGTCCTGCCAGCAGTCCGGCTGCCATATTTCGACATGAACATTCAGGAGGCCGCTGACGGCATCCGTAGCCTAATGCGCAAGCAGAATTTTAATCTCTATTTTAATGACCAGCCGGTGCTGCGGAAGACTGGCTACTGCAAATTTGTCCGGGAGGGCATGACCTTTGTCCGAGCGGATGGAAAGGTAAGCCCTTGTATGGCACTGCTGCACAATGGCTATACCTATATGAGCAATGTCCGCCGAAAGATTACCCACTGTTCCTTTGGTTCTATCAAGGAACAGCCTTTGGCGGAGATTTGGGATAGCACAGAATACAAAACCTTCCGAAGAAAGTTTGACGATTTTGACTTCGCCGCCTGTCTTTACTGTGGACACTGCGAGCTGTTTTCTGAAAACAAGGAGGATTGCATCGGCAACACCCATCCCGCCTGCGGCGGCTGCCTATGGGCAGAGGGTGTGCTGAGCTGTCCATAATGGAATAGAAATGCGGCAGCCTGAAAATAGGCTGCCGCATTTTTGCGCAAAAGAGGACCCTAAGGATACCGGAAAAGAAGCTTTAGTGGAAGCCTTTTTCTTTCGTCAAAAACAGGTCGGTTGCTTCACAATTTACTTGTCCATACCGCAGTGCATTGCGGCTTCGACCAGCGCCCGGTCATTCATGACTGCATCGTAGAACCGGAAACCACCGGCAAAATTGTAGGCGTTAAAGCCATAGCCTTCCAGAATCCGGGTGGCGATGTAGCTGCGCAGGCCGCTCTGGCAGATCACATAGACAGGTTTTCCGATTTCGATCTCGCCGATCCGTTCCCGCAGTTCATCTACCGGAATATTCATGAACCCGTCAATGTGTCCGCGGCTGTATTCGCCCACAGTCCGGGTATCCAGCAGGGTAACACTGCCGTCCCTAGGTAGTTTGGAAGCATCGGCCAGATGCCACTGCTTTAAGCCTCTGGAAATATTGTCGATCATAAAACCTGCCATATTCACAGGATCCTTGGCGGAGGAATAGGGAGGTGCATAGGCAAGGTCCAGATCCTTCAGATCAGTTGCTTTCATCTTAGCATGGATAGCGGTAGAGAGCACATCGATGCGCTTGTCTACGCCATCGTAACCCACGATTTGGGCACCCAGAAGACGGTAGGTTTCCTTTTCAAAAACCACCTTCATGGTCATGAGCTTGCCGCCGGGATAGTAGCCTGCATGGCTCATGGGGGATAGGATCACCGTATCCACATCCAACCCGGATTTCCGGGCATTGGTCTCGTTGATGCCGGTGGTAGCTGCACTCATGTCAAAGACCTTGATAACGCTGCTGCCCTGAGAACCTAAGTACCGGCTGTCGCCTCCGCAGATATTGTCCGCTGCGATCCGCCCCTGCTTGTTGGCAGGACCTGCCAGTGCGATCAAGGCACCCTCTCCGGTAACATAATGCTTCACCTGTACTGCATCGCCCACAGCGTAGATGTCAGGAATGGAGGTTTCCATCCGGTCATTCACCAGAATGCTGCCCTTCATGCCGAGAGCCAGACCAGCCTCTTTGGCAAGGGAGGCTTCCGGGGTGACACCAATGGCTAGCACCACCATATCCGCATGGAGGGAGGGCTGGCCTTTCAGCAGCACATCCAAGCCGCCGTCCTTCTCTGCGAACCCTTCCACACTATAGCCCAAAGCCAGCTTTACACCATGTTTACGCATTTCTGCGTGGATAAAAGAAGCCATGTCCGCATCAAAGGGATTCATCAACTGCTTAGGCCGCTGGACAATGGTCACATCCAGCCCCAGTTCCCGAAGATTCTCCGCCACTTCCAGACCGATAAAACCACCGCCCACCATAACAGCGGACTTCGGGTTATTCTGATGGATAAATTCCTTGATCCGGAAGGTATCCTCCACGGTACGCAGAGTGAACAGCTTATCACTGTCCATACCGGGCAGGTCGGGCCAGACTGGCTTTGCACCGGGAGAAAGCAGCAACTTATCGTAATTCTCCTCAAAAACTTCACCGGTTTGCAGATTTTTCACGGAAACCGTCTTTCTGTCGGGATGAATGGCGGTTACTTCGTGATGTACATTCATGTGGATCCGGAATCTGGAAAAGAAGCTCTCCGGAGTCTGCAGGGTCAGATCCTCCGGATCTTCAATAACCCCGCCGATGTAGTACGGCAGACCGCAGTTGGCGTAGGAAATGTATCCGGAACGCTCGAAAACGACGATCTCAGCTTTTTCGTCCAGTCTGCGGATCCTTGCCGCAGCCGTAGCTCCACCTGCCACGCCACCTACGATCACAACTTTCATATAGACTCCACCTTTCCACGATAAGCGGCAATACCGCCGATGTTGTTTACTTTCCTATATCCCATATGCTGCAAATAGCTGACTGCTTGACGGCTCCGGGCACCGGAGTGGCAGTAGACATACAGGGCTGTATCTTTATTTTCCAAAAGGTCAGCCACTTTGTCAATGGTTTGCAGAGGAATATTCTTGCTTCCGGAGATATGTCCATCCCGGTATTCCTGCGGGGTACGCACATCCAGCAGTACAGCGCCCTCCTGCTGCCGATACTCTTTTACGCCCTGGTTGATATCAGGCTGTTTGAAAAAATCGAAGAAGCCCATACCCGCACCTCCTTACAGCATAGATAGAATTGCCCTCTTGGGTCTTGCGCCTCGTTCCTGTCTAAGGACATTTCCGTTTTCCATCACCACTAAGGTAGGAATACTCATAACACCAAAACGTTGTGCCAGCTCCGGATTTTCGTCCACGTTAATTTTGCCCACCTTGATATCAGGACGCTCCTTGGCGATCTCCTCTACCAGAGGAACAACCATACGGCAAGGACCGCACCACGGTGCCCAGAAGTCCAGCAGGACCTTCTTTTCGGAGTTCATGACTTCCTTGTGAAAGTTATTGTTATTGATATTGATAGCTGCCATAGGTTAGTCCTCCTTGTTTCTTTTTTTGTATCTTCATTATAGCTGCTGAAACCGCTGATTTCCGTGATGATATCACCAAAAGAATACGAAAAAATCTGCCGGACCCTTTATCCGGCAGATTCCTTTGTTATTCGGTTACGGTTTCTCCCGGCCAATCGTTGATACCGCCAAATTCCATGATATTCGTGTACCCCAGAGTCACCAGCTTTTCGGATGCTTGCTTACTGCGGTTGCCGCTGCGGCAATATACGAAAATTAACTGATTCTTGTCCGGTAATTCGGAAATATCTTCCATGCCGATGGCCTCATTTGGAACATTGATGGCTCCCGGAATGTGCTGAGCTGCAAATTCCTCCGGTGTTCGTACATCCAGAATAATGTATCCGTTTTCTTCCGCCATCATGGCAACAGCATCCGTCATGCTGATTTGGCGGTAGCTGATTTCTTCTGCAGGAGCTGCACACCCTGCTAGAAGGAAAATTGCCAGGAGAATTGGCAGAATGTTTTTCATAGCCATGCCCCCTTTAACTGCGGGCCATGCCATCCACGCTTAATACCACACCGGTGATATAGGACGCTTCATCAGAGGCCAAAAACACAAAGGCATTGGCAATATCTTCGGGCTGTCCCAGACGACGCAGGGGGATTTTGGCAATCATGGGGTCAATTACTTCTTTGGGAACCGCCTTCATCATATCCGTCTCCGTGATACCGGGGGCCACCGCGTTGACCCGGATCCCCTTGGGACCTAACTCTCTTGCCAGAGATATGGTCAGGCCATTGACTGCAAACTTGGATGCAGGGTATGCAAAACCGCTGGGCTGACCGGAAATGCTGACCATGGAGGAAGTAGAGAGGATTACACCGGAGCCTCTTGCCGTCATGCATTCTGCGGCTGCCCGGGTGGCATTGAATACACCCTTTACATTCAAGTCCATGACCTTATCGTAGGTTTCCTCGGTGTAACTCATAAAGGGTGTGCTTTCCGATACGCCTGCATTGTTCACCAGAATATCCACACAACCGTATTTGCCTGTTGCCTCTCGAAAGGCAGCTCTAACAGATTCCAAACTGGAAAGGTCAGGGCTGATTCCGGCGACAGTTGCATCGGGGTGTTTCTCTTTCAGCTGCGCAACTGCCTTATCAGCAGAGGCTTGAGAGCTGGCAGTCAAGATGACGGTAGCGCCTTCCTTCAGAAACTTATCTGCGGTGGCAAACCCAATGCCACGGCTTCCACCGGTGATGATCGCAACTTTATTCTTCAGTCTCATATGAGTACCTCCTTGTTCTTATTTGTAACTGTATTATATGCGATTTTGCAGATACCTTCTGTGATTACATCACAAAAAACAGCATGTCGGGAGAAAGCTCCCGACATGCCGTTTTTCTAAGTAGATTCAAATATCTTGTTTTTGGGTCTGGTTATAGAGCCGTGGTTGCGATGATCTTATGATCCTTCGGGATCTGCAAACCATCTGCAACAGGAGCGAAATCCCAGTGGAGCTTTCCTGCCCAATTCTCCGCCACGGCGGTGAAGTGGAGCAGAACAATGCCTAAACTCAGATCACCGTCGATCTTGGTATTGTAGGCATCAGGCCTTGCCACAAGGCTGACACTGCCATCGTGGAGTAGGAAACCGTAAGCCTGACGGTTCAGATAGCTGGGGGCGAGAGACGCCGCATACAGGGCTTCCCACAGCATGTCGTCAAAGAAGCCGATATAGCGGTCCAGATTGTGGCTATTGCCCCAAGTCTCCACAAAAGCGAGATCATTAACGCTGCGTTTGGGCTCCATATAGCGGTATTTGGCTTTGATATCTACATCGGACATACTGCGGAAATTCAGCCGCAGCCGCTTGACAGATTTCTTGCCATAACCGAAGGCTGCAATGGCTACAACGTCCATGTTGCTTTCGATCCCAAGCACATCCTTCACTTCCACGCTGTCGGTGAAGGTGAGCCAGCAGCTGTCAAGCTCAAGATCTGCCAGCTTCAGTAGAAGATCCTGCATCACATAACCGCCATTTACATGAGCCAGATCATGCTTCTCAGACACCAGCACCAGATACTGCGGTGCGCCCACTAGGAACTGGTGATATCCTGCAGCACCTTCCAGTGCGGCCCGGGCATCGGTTCCGAAGAAATAGAGCTGAGTTTTCAATTCCGGAATCAGACGGCGTACGGTATTATAATAATAGTTCTTGATGGTTTCCAGCGTGGAGAAGGGAACCTGCTTATCGGTGAATTCCCGGAAGGATTTTCTGTTCTGGATCAATGCACTGTAATTCATAAAAGCGCCTCCTTGTTTTATTTTTTATCTTGGCTATAGTATAAGGAAAAACCTTCCTGATTTCTGTGACAATATCACGTAGTAAATTACAAATAATCGCACAGAATATGGAGTTGAAGTTGGCACAGTACCGGATGATCCGTTAGGATGCCAGACAACGCTGAACATTTATACGGACAATGTAATGGATAAGGTGTATGAAAACATGGAAATTCTGAAAAAACGTTGCAATTAATCTGCATCTATGTTATTATACTTTGAGGCAGTTTTCTAAAAGTATTACGAAAACTCCGCGTACACCTTCTTTGCCTTCTGAGAATGCGCAGGGATGTGTAGACCTACAACATAAAAAAGAAAAATATAAATAACATATAAAAAACTAACTTTTGGAAGGGAAAAGACAATTATGACCAAAATTGATATTTATTCCGGCTTCCTTGGTGCCGGCAAGACTACCTTGATCAAGAAGATGATTCAAGAGGCCTATGCAGGCCAAAAGTTGGTGCTGATTGAAAATGAATTTGGTGAGATCGGCATTGACGGCGGCTTCTTGCAGGATGCCGGCATCAACATCACCGAGATGAACTCTGGATGCATCTGCTGCTCTCTGGTGGGCGATTTCGGCAAGGCTTTGACGCAGGTCATTGAGCAGTATCATCCTGACCGGATCCTCATTGAGCCCTCCGGTGTAGGCAAGCTGTCCGATGTGATCGGCGCTGTAAAGAAAGTCACCTCCGAGGAAGTTGCCTTGGGTTATACCGTTGCTGTGGCAGACGCCGGCAAGGTAAAGGTCTATATGAAAAACTTTGGTGAGTTCTATAACAACCAGATCGAAACTGCCTCGACCATCATCCTGTCCCGTACAGATTCTATCTCTCAGGCCAAGCTGGATACTGCTGTGGCAATGCTGCGAGAGCATAATGCCGCGGCTACCATCGTAACTACCCCTTGGGGCCAGCTCACCGGTGCCCAGCTGCTGCACGCTATGGAAGGAAAGGCTACACTGGCAGCAGAGTTGGCAAAGCTGCAGCAGGAGCACGAGCACCATCACCATGAGCATGACGAGCACTGCACCTGCGGCTGCCATGACCATGAAGAGCACGAGCATCATCACCACCATCACGAGGATGGCGAATGCTGCTGCGACCACCACGATCATGAACACCACCATCATCATGAAGATGGTGAATGCGGATGCGGTCATCATAACTATGAGCACCATCACCACCACGAAGAAGAACATTGCTGCGGTCATCACCACGGCGATGAGGGCTGCCATGAGCACCACCATGGCCATGTAGAAGAGGAGCATTGTGCCCAGTACCATGAGCACCATCATCACCACGAGGACGGCGAATGCTGCTGCGGCCACCATGACCACGAGCATCACCACCATCTTGACCATGACGAGCACTGCACCTGCGGCTGCCACGACCATGACCATCATCACCATCATCATGCCGACGAGGTCTTTACTTCTTGGGGCGTGGAAACTGCCAAGAAGTTTGACCGCAAGCAGGTGGAGTTGGCACTGCAGCAGCTGGATTCCGGTCTGTATGGCATGGTGCTGAGAGCCAAAGGTATCCTGATGGCAAATGACGGCACTTGGATCCATTTTGACTATGTGCCCGAAGAGTATAATGTACGCGAGGGTTCTGCTGATATCACGGGCAAGCTCTGTGTCATTGGCTCCCAGCTGGACGAGAAGGGCGTTGCCGCCCTGTTTGGGGTGTAAGCCATGCAGCAGATTCCTGTTTATTCTTTCACCGGATTTCTGGATTCCGGCAAGACCAAATTTATCCAGGAGACTTTGGAGGATGAGCGCTTCAACGCAGGCGAGCGTACGCTGGTGCTGCTGTTTGAGGAGGGTGAGGAGGAATATGACCTGTCCACCTATCCGCATAAGAACGTTTTCATCGAGGTGCTGGACCAGCAGACCGTTACCACCAAGCAGTTGACAGCTCTGCAGAAAAAGTACAAGGCTGAGCGGGTGGTGTGCGAGCTGAACGGCATGCAGCAGGTCGGAGATCTGTATATGCGGTTCCCGGAGGCTTGGGTTGTGGCCCAGGAGGTCATGTTTGCAGATGCCACCACCATCATGGCCTATAACGCCAATATGCGCAATCTGGTCATGGATAAGCTGGTGGGTGCTCAGATGGTGGTTTTCAACCGTCTGGAAAAGGGTGCAGACATTATGCCCTTCCATAAGCTGGCCCGTGCTGCCTCCCGTCGCATCGATATCCTCTACGATTACACCGATGGAAGTACGGAATTTGATGAGATCGAGGACCCGCTGCCCTTTGATATCAACGCACCCGTCATCTGCGTCAATGACGATGATTATGCCCTGTGGTACCGGGACTGCACCGAGGAGCCGGAAAAGTATAATGGCAAGACCGTCTGCTTTAAGGCGCAGGTAGCTATGCTCCGCCGGGATAAGAACGGCATGTTTGCCCCCGGACGGTTCGTTATGACCTGCTGTGTGGATGACATTCAGTTCTGCGGCATTCCCTGCCGTTATGACCGGGCTTCCGAGTTGGAATCTCGGAGCTGGGTCATGGTGACGGCCAAGATCACCGCGGAAAGGCATAAGCTGTACAAAGGCGACATGGGCCCTGTCCTGACTGCCATTCGGGTGGATAAGGACGCAGAACCCGCTGTGCCGGATGTCTGTACGTTTTGAAAAATAGAAAGTGCGGGAGCATACTTTGCTCCCGCACTGTTTCATTATGGGAGAATGATTTCCCAGTTACCGGAAATGGTCAGGTCCTGATCCGCTTTCTTGGATCCAACGAAGCTTTCGATATGCAGAGTGTGAGCGCCCTCTACCAGTTTCATTTGGAAAGTGGCGGAATTTCCCGAAAAGGGAACAGGATCAGATCCAACAAAATCTGCAATTCGGTTTCCGGCGGCATCTGTAAAGTAATAGCGGCCAAGTGCCAGTGCCTCTTCCTCCCGGTAGGGTAAACTCTCCGGCATGAGAAAACGAGCGGTTACCAGTAGGCTGCCGTTTTCGGTCCTTGCGGTAACGCTGATCTCATCCGTGGCATTTTCATAGGCTATACCCACAATTGCCCTGTTCCATCCAAGAATATCCCGGAAATATCCATGTTTCCCAGCGGCACCTACCCCGAGAGGGAGTGCCAAGCACAATGCCAAGGCAGCGGCAATGGTAAGAGACTTTCGATAGTGCTTTTTCATAACGGGATGTTCCTTTCTATGTTCCAGATTTTGGATGATTCGGCGGCGCGTATGCTCCGACATATGAATTGATTCCACATTTTCTTTAATTCCATAAAAATCCATTACAGATACTCCCTTCGATAGATATCTCCTAATAGCTTGCGTCCCTTTTGAAGCCGCATTTTGATAGCTGAGGGTGTTTTTTCGATGATTTTTGCGATGTCTTCTACCCGGTATTCTTCCACATAGTGAAGCATCATCACCAGCCGATATTTTTCCGGCAGGGCCATCAACGCTTCTAGGATTTGTTGATCTGGGGCTGCTGGTGCAGCGATGCTGAGAGAGTCCACATCAGCATGGTTGTGCCGTGTTTTCAGCCGAAGAATATCCCGGCACTGGTTGGCAGCTACCCGCAGAAGCCATGCTTTCTCATGTTCGGCATCAGAAAAGGGCGGGGCTTTCTGGAAATATCGGATCAGGGTTTCCTGCACCGCATCCTCTGCGTCGGCTTCATTTCCCAGCATGACAAAGCACATCCTGTATAGCCGGTCGCCATAAGCATCCAAGATTCGTTCAATTGACATTTGTCTTACCTCCTTTCACCCATAACACGATGAAAAACAGCATTTGGTCAATTATATCATAAAAAATTTTTGTTGACATTCTCGAATATCGAGAATATAATATAACTAGAATGCTCGATATTCGAGAATAGGAGGTGGAAGCCATGCCACGTGCAAAATTTCAAACCTTAACAGAGCAGATGTTTTATATCCTTCTGTGTTTGAGGCAGGAATGCTATGGTCTGGATATTCTTGATAAGGTTCCTCAGATGACTGGCGGGCGAGTAAATGTGGGTTCCGGCACGCTATATAATCTTCTGGAACAGTTTCTGGAAGCAGGTTTCATTCAGGAAACAAAAGTGGAAGGACGACGCAGAAGCTACCTGCTCACGGAAAAGGGCAGGGAAATGCTGAAAAAGGAATATCTGCGCATTCAGGCACAGGCAAAAGATTACCAAGCCGTTTTTGGAGAGGAGGGGGCATGATAAGAAATACAAAGCGCCGGTTGGAAGTGTTCACTTTCTACAATCATACCGGACTGACCAGACACTTTGAGAAAATGGCGAGAAAGGGATGGCTGATCCACCGTATATCCTCGCTGGGGTGGGTTTACCGCAGGATCGAGCCAAAGGATATCCACTTTGCTATCAGCTATTATCCCAAGGCATCGGAATTTGATCCGGAGCCCAGCGAGGGGCAGAAAACATTCCATGAGTTTTGTGCCCATACTGGCTGGATGCTTGCCTGTACCACCGCTCAAATGCAGGTGTTCTACAATGAACAGGAAGACCCTGTTCCCATTGAAACGGACCCGGCATTGGAAGTGGAGACCATCCATGCCGCCATTAAAAAATCCTTCCTGCCCGCCCAGATCACCCTTTTGGTCATGGGGTTGCTCTTTGGCTGGATCGCAGCGCTGAGACTGGTTGGAAATCCCATTGCTTTTTTGGCGGACCCCATGAGCGTGTTCACTGTCTGCTGCTGGTCCATGGTGTTTTGGCTTTCCCTTTTGGAAATCACAATGTATTTCCGCTGGCATAAACGAGCAGAGGAGGCTGCGGAAAACGGACAATTTCTGGATACCCCGGATACATCGAAAGTCCACTGGACGGCCATGGGCATCCTTGGGGTGGGTGTGCTGTATCTGGTGCTCAATATTGTGGGCTCCTCGGATCAGCTTCTGCAATTCATCATGGCTGGCATGACGGTGTATATGGTGCTGCTGTTTATTCTGGCAGAGGGCATCAAGCGGTTGGGGAAAAGGCTGAAATTATCCCGGAATGTCAACCGGACTGTGACTTTTGTACTGGTATTTATCCTATCGTGGGCCATGAGTATGACCGTTACGTTTTCTGCTATGGAACTCCGGGAGCAGGGGATCCTAGACCGAGGCGAGAAGGTAACACTGACAGAAGTCCCACTGCATATGGAAGACCTGATAGAGGTGGAAGGAACCTACATAACTCCTCTCAGTGATTCCGAGTCCATTTTCTTGAAGCAGATAAACATCACACAGATGCCGCACTTTGATGAACCCCACCACAGCGTGGGTCCCAATATGGAGTATACCATTATCTATGTGAAAATGCCCTTTCTCTACGAGACCTGCAAACGGCAAATGGTGAAAGATCTGACGCAGGCAAACCGGCTGAACATTCCTGTTGAATACCGGGACCGTCTGGAACCTACGGACCCCACCCTCTGGGGAGCGGAGAAAGCCTATTATGTAGTTAATGATGGTGTCGACTGGGAATCCAACCATTATTTCCTGTGCTATCCCGATCGGTTTGTGGAAATCAAATTTAGCTGGGAGGCGACAAAGGAACAAATGCAGATTGCCGGAGGAAAATTAGGTTAACGAACAAAAATTCGTAAAATAATTGATGCATTTTTCCGAGGTTTGTGGTATAGTATAGAAAAAATTCCCGGGAGGGAACACTATGTATCAACCCCTAGCAGATCTGCTGCGGCCCCAGACGCTGGATGAGGTCTTTGGTCAGGAGCACATTCTGGGAAAAAATGCTGTATTGCGGCGGCTCATTGATTTCGGAAAGATACCCAACATGGTCTTTTATGGTCCCAGCGGCACCGGAAAGACCACTGTTGCCAATATTATTGCAAAACAGACAAACCGGACCCTCTACAAATTAAATGCCACCACGGCCTCCACAGCGGATATCAAAGAGATCGTGGCCCAGTTGGATACCTTTATGGCCCCCAATGGTGTGCTGCTTTACCTGGACGAGATTCAGTCCTTTAACAAAAAGCAGCAGCAATCTCTTCTGGAGCATATAGAGAACGGGAAGATCACGCTTATCGCTTCGACTACGGAGAATCCCTACTTTTATGTCTTCAATGCAATTTTGAGCCGGGCCACGGTCTTTGAATTTAAGCAGATCGATTCTGCGGCTGCACTGCAGGCAGTGAACCGGGCGGTAGCCTTTATGGAGCAGCGTACTGCGCTGAAAGCTGTTCCAGAAGCCGGTGCGTTGGAATACATTGCCCAGAGCTGCGGCGGCGACCTGCGGAAGGCAATGAATGCGGTAGAGGTCATGTTCTCCGCCGGAGTTCCAGAAGGGGACAGGCTCTCTTTGACGCTGGTAGATGCCAAAGCAGTTACTCAAAAAAGTGCCTTGCGGGCAGACCGGGATGGAGACAATCACTATGATTTGCTGTCTGCTCTGCAAAAATCCATTCGTGGTTCCGATCCTGATGCTGCTTGTCACTATTTGGCGAGGCTTCTGGAAGCAGGACAGATGCAATCCGCATGCCGCCGTCTGATGGTCATTGCAGCAGAAGATGTGGGTTTGGCCTTTCCACAGATCATCCCCATTGTTAACGCCTGTGTGGATATGGCCTTTAAGCTGGGCATGCCGGAAGCGCGGATCCCTCTGGGAGATGCGGCGGTGCTTATGGCGACCTCTCCCAAGTCCAACTCAGGTCACATTGCGCTGGATATGGCGCTGGAGGACGTGCGCCGTGGTAAGGGAGGCGGCTTTCCTAGGCATTTGCAGAATGTCCATGCCGATTCTTATACCATGGAGCGGGAGCAGGGTTATGTATATCCCCATGATTTTCCGAACCATTGGGTCCGTCAGCAATATCTGCCGGATGATCTAGTGGGAACTACCTATTATGAATACGGCCCCAATAAGCTTGAGCAGGCAGCGAAAGCATACTGGGACATGGTCAAGCGCTAATTGTTTTTGTAGGGCATTCTGTCCTACAGAAGATAGGAGATAAAGAAGAATGGATGTTCGACTAAATGACATTCTGGTGATGAAAAAGCCCCATCCCTGTGGGGAGAAGCGTTGGCTGGTGCTACGTACCGGAGCCGATTTTCGCTTGCGCTGCTTGGGCTGCGGCCATGAACTGATGACCCCTCGTTTTAAAGCGGAAAAGAATATCCGCTCGATAGAACGGGCCATCCCAACAGAAGAAGCCTGACGAACCAGAAGCAGGATGGAGCACAGCTGTATGCCCATCCTGCTTTTTCTATGAAATGCCGCAGATTACAGAGCTTTGGAGGCCGTTTCTATCGTGCCTTGCAGGAACTTGCGCAGACAGAGCCTTTCCAAAGCGACCGACTTTTTCGTTTCTGGGCGGTATACTGTAGCCACAATACCATGGAGGTGAAGGCTTGTCGGTTTATCTGGATCTGGTAATATTGCTCAATTTTCTGGTGGACTTTTTGCTGCTGCTGGGGACAAACCGCCTCTGTGGTTTCCCAGCGCAGCCGGGAAGGTGTAGTCTGGGCGCGCTGCTGGGCGGGATCTATGGCGGTGCATGTTTGATCCCGGGCTTTCGATTTCTGGGAAACCTGCTTTGGCGGAGTGCTTGCCTGATGGGGATTGCTGTGCTGTCCTTTGGATGTAGTTTAAGCGCAGGAAAACGAGGCGGAGTCTTTCTACTGCTTAGCATGGCGATGGGTGGCTTATCCCTCAGCATTGGGAAAGGCAATATGCCGGGTCTGCTGCTGTCTGCTGGCGGGGTCTGGGCGCTGTGCTGTGTTGGTTTCGGCAGGGGAGGTGTCGGTAAGGCATATGTACCTGTTACACTGCACTATGGAGGACACTCTGTCAGCGTGATCGCTCTTCGAGATTCCGGAAATACCCTGCGTGATCCCATTACCGGAGAGGCGGTGCTGGTATTGTCCGGGCATGCTGCCCAGAAGCTGACAGGGTTGACACGCCAGCAGCTAAGAAATCCTCTGGAGACCCTTTCGCAGCGGCCTTTGCCGGGCCTGCGTCTGATCCCTTACCGGTCAGTGGGGCAGGAGGGCGGCATGCTGCTGGGAATGCGATTGTCCAATGTACAGATCGGAAATCGAAGGCAAAGCGTTGTGGTGGCTTTTGCGGCAGAAGGCTTGGGAAGCGGGGAAATGTATCAGGCGTTGACGGGAGGGGCAATATGAAGTGGTTCACCATACTCAAAAAGATGCTGTCACTGCGGCCACAGGGGCTATATTACATAGGCGGAAGCGATGTTCTGCCCCCTCCACTAAAGGGAGCAGAGGAGTTGTCTGCATTGGAGGCATTGGAGCGGGGAGATGAAGCTGCACGGCAGACCTTAGTTGAGCATAATCTTCGGCTGGTAGTGTATATTTCCCGCCGGTTTGAAAATACCGGTATCCCCTTGGAGGATCTGATTTCAATTGGCACCATCGGGCTGATCAAAGCCATCTCGACCTATCGTCTGGATAAAAAAATCAAACTGGCAACCTATGCTTCCCGCTGTATCGAAAATGAGATCTTGATGTATATCCGAAAGACCGCCAATCAAAAAACAGAGGTTTCTCTGGATGAACCCATCAATATGGATTGCGATGGAAATGAATTGCTGCTTTCGGATATTCTGGGAACGGACGAAGATATGATCCTTCGGCCCTTGGAAAATGATGTAGACCTGTGTGTATTGCGCCAGTCCCTGCGGGAACTCCCGGAACGGGAGCGGGAACTGATCTTTATGCGTTTTGGATTAGAGGGAAGAAAGGAACTGACGCAGAAGGAAGTCGCACAAAAAATGGGCATCTCCCAATCCTATATATCCCGACTGGAGAAACGAATCATGCAAAGACTGAAAAAAGAATTCATTCGACAGACAACCTGCGCTTGATTTTTCAAAATCAGTATGCTATAATCGATATGATTTTTTATCGATAGAATTATAACGAACATTGCAAAAGAGGTAAGTATGGAACCGAAAAAAATTTCCAAATCCGTCCTGAAGCGTTTGCCGGGATATCTGTCCTATTTGAAGAGCATGCCTGATTCTGCCCCTCCTCATATCTCTGCGACCGCCTTGGCCAATGCGCTGGGAATGGGTGAAGTGCAGGTGCGAAAGGACCTTGCAATGGTCTCTGATGGCGGTCGGCCTAAGATCGGCTACCTGCGGGAATCTTTGATCGATGATATCGAACAGTTTTTGGGCTATGACAATACTACGGACGCGGTCCTCATTGGTGCAGGCAAGCTGGGTCAGGCTCTGATGGCGTATAAGGGCTTTGATGAATATGGTCTGAACATTATGGCAGCCTTTGACCGCAGTCCGCAAATGGAAAAAACCGATGAGGGAAAGCCGGTCTATAATATTACCAAGCTGGAACAGTTTTGCCGTACCCATAAGGTGCTGATGGGCATCATTACGGTTCCTGCCGAGTCTGCGCAGGAGGTGGCCGACCAGCTGATTGCCGGCGGCATCAAGGCAATCTGGAATTTTGCCCCCACCCATCTGGATGTACCTTCCAATATTCTGGTACAGAATGAGAATATGGCTACCAGTCTGGCCGTTCTTTCGGTTCATTTGCAGGCACAGATCAAGGAAGAAAAGAAATAAAACCACTATCAAGATATGCGATAATGAAATAGATAAAACTGGCAGGTCAAGAAGACCTGCCAGTTTTGTATTACTTTAAAATCCAAATAGCAGCCGCCTAAGGAGCAAAACGACAACAAGCCCTACCAATGCCACGACCAGTTCTATTAGAAAATGCTGATAATGGCGCTTGCCGATTTCCTGCTGCTTCTCCAACTCATCTAACCGCCTTCCTTCCAGAAAGGCGATAATCTCCTTATAGGTATGAATGTTATGTGCTTTTTTACGTTTTTCAATCCGCAAAGACCACCAAATGCTTACTGCTGCCCATGCAAGCCAGAGAAGGATTCCCCATACTTTGAGATACCGCACGAGAGGCATTGGCAAAATCACCATTCCAATGAGCATGATAAGATAAACTCTCTGATCATTTTTGAAAACACGAATATCTTCTGCATCGATTTGTTCTTTCATTGTTTGTACATCTCCTTTGACAAGAATATCCAGGGAAACGCCAAACACAGAACTCAGCAGCACCAAGCTACGGATGTCTGGATAGTTTCGGTCATTCTCCCAGTTTGAAATTGTCTGGCGGGTTACATAGATTTTATCCGCCAATTCCTCCTGAGAGAGCTGTGCATCCAGCCTGTGTTTCCTGATTTGTTTGCCGATTTCCATTTGGCATCCCTCCTGAGGTTATCCTACTGTGAAGTATCTTTTTTCGCAATCAAAGGCTTTTGACAAGGAATAGATTTGCACTGTAAAACGTGTTTTACATTATAATTTTGGTGAGTCAGCTATAACAGAAGCAGAAATACCCTGCACGGAGCATATCAGCCCTGTGCAGGGTTCTCTCGTTTTTATGCTGGGTTACTTTCCAACACGCTTACGATACTCTTTTCCACCAAAATACAGCGGGACCAGTGTCAGCAGTACCATAACGCCTGCGATGCCGAAGAGATTTTCCTGAGGAACATCGATGAGGTGGCCGTAGACATCATAGACGGGAACCGGCTGGGGGGTAAGCTTGATAATGAAATTGCCGATGAGGGTACCTACGAACATAGGGATCAGCGTAAAGAAGATGACTTTCACACCCTCCAAAGCACCCCGGCTCTCCTCAGGGAAGAGCATCTTGACCCATATGGTGGCAGCCTGACTGATGAGCACATAGCCGACACCCACCAGAAATACGAAACAGAACAAGTGCAGATTGTCAAGACTGAACAGATTGGCGGTGTTGATGCTGTCAGGACCGGTCACAAACTTGCTGATGCCGAACAGACCCACAGCATTGATCAGAACGCTGGCAAAGCAGACCTGAGGGATTTTGCCGGAGTTGATGATCTTGGCAAAGGGAATTGTCACAAGGGCTGCCAGCAGCAGGGCAATGCCCTCTACCAGACCCATATCACCGGTAGTCAGGCCAATATCGTAGATCAACCAGTTACCCAGATGAGTAAAGTAAAAATTAAAGGGGATAAAGAAGACGCAGTTGACGGTACAAGCCAGCAGCATTTCCTTCAGATGGGGATTTTTATTCAGAGTTTCCAGCTGAAATACGGAAATCAGCTGCTGCAGGAAGGTTCCCTTTTTGTGGGGCTTAACATCGGGGTGATCCTTCATAAAGAAGAGGGAGGCAATGCCTACAAGGATAACAAACAGACCCATGGTCCAGAAAAGCAGCTGATAGTTGTCCTGACTGGGGTCATAGTGGTCAGTGCCCACAGTGGGATTTCCGATGTTGATAAGCATGCCGCCCACCACGGTGCCGATGACGGTAGAAAGAATGGGAAGAACGGCCAGTGCTGCACCGACCTGACCGCCGTTGCCTTCGTTGGTGTGGTCATTGAGCCAGACGCTGTAGCCGGAGTCATAGGCCATGGAACCGAAGAAACTCATAATGGCATCGGTCGCCACCACCAATGCACCGCTGAGGGCTACAAGGGCACTGATCCCACTGTCCCGGGCATACTCTGTCAGGCCGAACAAAATGGTAGTAAAGCCCCAGATGATGTAGCCGCAGCTTACGAATATTCTTCTCTTACCCAGTCGATCGGACCAAGTACCGAAGACAAAGGTGGAAACGGTGGTGACCAACGCCGATACAATGACCATCCATGTGACAATATTCACATCACCACTGATCTTTGCATAAACGAAGGTATTGAACCATTGGTTTTCCATGTTCCAGCACAGCTGACCAGCCAGACCCATGCCCCACACAATGGCCCAGAAGCTGCGATTGTGTTCTTTGGTTTTCATAGATTTCTCTCCTTTTTAAGCATCTTTTACGGTATCTGCCATGCTGCCGACTTTTTTCCACAGCTTTAGCGCTTTCTTTTCCCAGACCGGATATCCATTGGGTGTGTCGGGATAAGCCTGATAATGCTTTTTCAGGGCCTCTCCCTTTTGCGTGGAGGAAGCCAGCGAAATCAGCGCTTTTAGACTGAAGGCACCTGAAAGAACACCCTGAATAAGTGCACCCAGCAGGTTTTCTACCTCCGGCTCATCATCGCTCTTAAATACAATGCCTTTTTTATACAGATAGTCATTGTCTGCTTCCGTCATATTAACGGCACCGATCAGCATGGCACGCTCTCCGGCATAGGCAGCACCCTCGCCGGTCTGATAGATACGGTTGATCTCCCATAGCTTTTCCTTTGTGGGGTATCCACCGTCTTTCATGGCTTCCGCAACGACATCCGCGGCCGGTGTACACTGTACCCACGCGGAGGGGATGCCCTCACCATTGATAGGTTTGGTCAGACATGCCGCATCGCCGATTACAAGAAAACCATCTGTGACGAAGGAGAAGGGAGGCCTCCGGTAGGGGGTGCAGGCCATTTCTTCGTATTGCAGCTCATATTCCGGCAAGGGGATGGCAGCTTCAAATTTTGCCATGCACTTTCGAGCGTAGTCAAAACTCAGGTTTGCTCCCACACCAATGATGGCCCCACCGGGAGTATGCTGAGGTGCGATCCAGCCCTTGTAATAAGGCCAGCTGGTGCTGTCCACGACGGAAATACAGGGATCCTTTAACTTTACATACTTCAGCAGAACATAGAATCTATCCCGGGGTCCGGTTTCAAAGCTTTCCATATAGGGATCGTCTATGGTGCGGCGGACCACAGCAGAAATTCCGCTGGCATCCACCACCAGCCGAGCTGGGATCTCTTCTCTTTCGGTTGTGATAATGCCGGCAATGCGCCCGTTTTCGTAACGCAGTTCCTGAAATGCGGTACGGAACCGGAACTGGGCACCTGCCTCTACAGCAGTTTTTCTCAGCCGCTTGATAAACAGGGGCAGATGAAGCACGGCGACATTGATATAATTGGTTTTCAGATGGTTATTCAAAGCGGATTTGCCGTAGCATACATGAAAATCACGGACAAATTCCTCGTCACCCTCGCCGCTGGGCTCCACGCCAAATTCCTTGAAGGAATCTCGTGTGAAGTGGATAATATCCAGCCGTTTGGCGAGGGATTCTTCTGTGTCCCGGTCAATGACAAGTACCTTTAGCCCCCGCTTTGCCAGCAATCCCGCGAAGTAGGTTCCTGCCGTGCAGGCACCTACGATCACAACGTCATACATACACTCAGATCCTCCTATCGGTTATTTCTTCGCCTTTTCCCAAGCTGTTTTTGCACCCAGCATCACAGCGCCTACGCCGCCGCCGTTTTCACTTTGCTGCCCCACAAAATAGAGGCCCTTTACATCGGTTTTGTGAGGGGGATTCTTTTGTCCCATAATAGGCACCACACCGCCGAAGCTGCTCTTTTTCATGTGCGTATACTGGCGGTAATCTGCCGCAGTCATGATTTTACGTGTCACGGTATGGCGGCGCAGCTCCGGCAGATGGGCTTCTGCCAGTGTCACCAGACGGTCAGCGTAACGCTCCTTTACATCCTCCCAGTCTCCTTCTGACAGGGTGTCCGGGCAGACGGTGTAGATGGTAACACAGTGCTTTCCTTCAGGCGCAAAGTCTGGGGCATGATGGCTGGGAACGTAGATGAGATAGCCGTCATCACCGCCGTGATACACATGGTTTCTCAGCTTTTCCGTGGCGGAACTAAGATCATACATTCCATAGCAGTAGGTCAGGGGAGAGCGTAGGTATTCCATGGGATCATAGTCCACACCTAAATGAACCATGAATACAGCTTCCATAGGACGGTAGCTTGTAAGGATTTTCCGATATTCTTCGCTGAGGTGCTCCAATCCAACACAATTTTCAAAGAAATCCTTTCCCGCACCACAGCCCACTACCATATCGGCAGCGACCTGCGTGCCATCGGAGAGAAGAATCCCCTTAGCGGTTCCGTTTTCTATGAGGACCTTGTCCACGACTGTGCCGTAAGTGATGCTGCCTCCGTGTTCTTCGATGTATGCAGCCAAAGCCTCCGGCAGCTTCTGGCAGCCGCCAGTGAAATAGACATAGCCGCCATAATAGTGCTGTCCTTCCTCAACAGGGATCCGCATATCGAAGGCACTTTCAAAGTTCATGAAGATCACGCCGAGTCCCTGCACTTCCTTGGGGTCAGCGCAAAAGTCGGCAAAAATACCGGTAAACAGAGTACAGATTTTCTCACTTTTGAAGAAATGCTTTGTAAATTCGTCAGCATTCATCGATGCGAATTTTCTCAGTTTCAGCATGGCAAGGGCTGTTCGGATCTTGATGCCTAGGGTCTGGGGCTGACGGCTCAGCCACCGCAGATGCATCACATGGTCATATACCCGGTAATATTCGTCGATGCCTTCTGCATCTTCAGGGAAAAGTTTTTTCAGCTTTTCCCGCCGCCAGTACTTGCCTCCAAACTCCACTGGCTTGACCATATCATAATCCGGCATGACGATATCCCGGTCTGCACGCTGGGTTTCCAGCTCGATTCCCAATTCTTTCAGAAGCTCGTACAGACTTTCTCCGGGCAGCATATCGCCGATCAGCAAGGGGCCCTGCTCAAACCGATAGCCTTCATGATCCAGCAACGCAGCAACACCACCGGGAGCAAGGTTCTTATCGAAAATATGTACCTGATGCCCTTCCTTAGCAGCAAAAGCACCGAAGGTAAGACCGCCCAGTCCCGCTCCAATAATGGCAACTTGCATAGAAAACACTCCTTTGCAGAATGATAAATTCATTATATCACCCCAAAATAAAAAAAGCTACCATTCGATGAAAATTACACGATAATGGACGGTGCTGGAGCAGCTCCGCTTATTTCTGCACTAGGGAGGCGCATATGTGTATCACAATGGTTCAAAAATCCGATTCGATAAAAGGGACAACATACTTGCATATCGAAAGTGATTATGATAATATACAAACATATGAACAAAAAGGAGGCATGGAAATGGTACAGAAGTATTATATTGCCATTGATTTAAAATCATTTTATGCCTCTCAGGAGTGTATTGCCAGAGGCTTGGACCCAATGAAAACCAACCTTGTTGTAGCGGATTCTAGCCGGACGGAGAAAACGATCTGCCTTGCGGTATCACCATCCTTAAAGGCATTGGGAATACCCGGAAGAGCCAGACTTTTTGAGGCGGTGCAAAAAGTAAAGGAAGCAAATGCTTTGCGGATTAGCAAAGCACCGGGAAGGGTATTTACGGGAAAATCCTGCGATGCAGAACAGCTTCAGAAAGATCCTTCCTTAGAAATCGATTTCATAGCGGCACCGCCCCGGATGGCACACTATATGGAATGCAGCACAAGGATCTATGAGATTTATCTGAAATACATTGCACCGGAGGATATCCATGTATACTCCATTGATGAAGTGTTCATTGACGCGACCCCTTATTTAAAAACCTATGGTCTATCGGCCTATGAATTGGCCAGAAAGCTGGTTTATGAGGTGATGGATACCACAGGGATCACTGCCGCAGCTGGAATTGGAACAAATTTATATTTATGCAAGGTGGCTATGGATATCATGGCAAAACGTACGGAGCCGGATTCTTGCGGAGTCCGCATTGCGCAGCTGGACGAAGAAAGCTACCGGCGGCTTCTGTGGGACCACCGTCCATTGACGGACTTTTGGCGGGTTGGACGTGGTTATGAAAAAAAGCTGGAAGCACATGGCCTGTTTACCATGGGAGATATTGCCCGCTGCTCCGTACAGCACGAGCAGCTTCTATATAAGCTATTTGGGGTAAATGCAGAACTGCTGATCGACCATGCTTGGGGTTGGGAGCCCTGCACCATTGCAGATATCAAAGCCTATAAGCCTCAGAGCAGCAGTTTGGGGTCCGGACAGGTTTTATGCAGTCCTTATGATGCAAGGAAGGCGAAATTGATCGTTCGGGAAATGACGGATTTGCTGACCTTGGAGCTGGTGGATAAAGGCTTGGTGACAGACCAGCTGGTGCTTACCATTGGTTATGACAGAGAAAGCCTGTTGAATCCGGAAATTGCTGCAAGCTACCATGGAGAAGTGGTTCTGGACCACTATGGCCGAAGGATCCCCAAACATGCCCATGGAAGCATTTGTCTGGATCGGTGGATGTCTTCCACGAGGGTAATTACCGATGCGGTTATGGAATTATACGACCGTATTATTGATCCGAAGCTTCTGGTGCGGAGAATCAATTTGGTAGCCAACCACATCCAGCCAGAAGTCTCTCTCCCGGCTGAAGAGAATGTTCAAATGGACCTATTTATAAACAATGAAGAGGCAGAGGAACGGGAGAAAATTCTGATGCGGGAAAAAAATCAGCAAAAGGCGGTTCTGGATATTCGGCGAAAATATGGAAAAAACGCCATTTTAAAGGGTATGAACTATCAGGAGGGGGCTACTACCAGAGCAAGAAATGGACAGATCGGAGGCCACAAGGCGTGAAACATAATTATGAAGATATTATTCATTTGCCTTATAACGGTTCAAAAAGGTCAAAGCGGATTTCTATGGCAGAACGTGGGGCGCAGTTTAGTCCCTTTGCGGCGCTGACAGGCTATGATGCAAAGATTCTGGAAGCTGCCCGCTTGACAGATGGGGAAAAGGAGCTGGGGATCGACGCTAAACTAGCGCTGGATGAAAAGCTGCAGCTGCTGTTCCAGCTGCATGAAAAAAGGCCGATGGTTTCCATCACATATTTTGTGTCTGATGAAAAGAAAAGCGGTGGAAGCTACGAAACGATCTCCGGCGCTGTGAAAAGTGTAGACCCTTATGAAGAAGTAATACAGTTGGAAGATGGAAGGACTGTGGAATTTTGCAACATTTTTGATATTTCTGGAGATATACTTTCTCTTTCAGAAAGTCGCTTCCTTTCGGAATAAAAGAAAAGCCCCCTGATGCAGTTTAAATGTGCATCAGGGGGCTTGGATCATTTGTTAAGATACCAGACACCAGCGTTTAAATATGCAGCAAAGGACAGCCACAGCAGGTAGGGGATTTGCAGATTGGCGGCAAGAGGATCGATTTGTTTGAAAGTAAAGAACATCCACAGAACAATAGCCAACAGGCAAAGAAGCCAGAAAAACGCAATGGAGAAGGCCTGCAAATTAAAAAAGATCAGGCTCCAGCAGAAGTTCAGCGCCAACTGGATCACGAAGAGATTTAATCCACGGCTTCGTTCGGCAGAGGAAGGCATCATACTGATTCTGGCGGCACCGATTCCCATGAGGGCATATAAAATTCCCCAGACAACAGGGAATACCCACATAGATGGTGACAGCGGCGGCTGGATCACAGTTTCATTATAGAGCTGGATACCCTCTCTGCTCAGCCAGCCGGATAATCCGCCTACGGCCTCTGCCAGCAAAATCCATAGTAAATATGGTTTCCATGTACGCAGTTTCATGTTCGTATCACCCAATTACAGGATATGCAATTGGGGAAACATTATGCGAAAAAGAACCACCAGTGGAAAAGGGGCGTTATTGCAGCTCTGCGATGTCCTGAATCAGACGCTCCGTCTCCTTCCAGCCAATGCAGGGATCGGTGATGGATTTTCCATAGACATGTTCGCCAATTTTTTGGCTGCCGCTTTCCAAATAGCTTTCGATCATGAAGCCCTTGACCATATCCTTGATATGGCGGTTATGACGGCAGGTATAAAGCACATCCTTGCAGATTCTCGGCTGCTGATCGTATTTTTTAGCAGAATTTGAGTGGTTTGCATCTACGATCAGTGCCATATTTTGCAGGCCCTTAGCTGCATAGGCGGTGTATAGATGCTCCAGATCCTCGAAGTGGTAATTGGGAATGGCCTCGCCGTGTTTATTTACATAACCACGCATAATGGCATGGGACAAGGGATTTCCGGTGGTTTCCACTTCCCAGCCGCGATAGATAAAGGTGTGAGCTTTTTGGGCGGCCAAGATGGAGTTAAGCATGACGGAAATGTCTCCGCTGGTAGGATTTTTCATACCAACAGGAACCGCAATGCCGGAGGAAGTAAGCCGATGCTCCTGATTTTCTACACTTCTGGCACCAACAGCAACATAAGCCAACAAGTCCGACAGATAGCGGTAATTATCGGGATACAGCATTTCATCTGCGGTAGACAGACCGGTGTTGGCGAGAACATTGGTATGCAGGCGGCGAATAGCGATCACGCCCTCCAGCATATCCTCTTTTCGTTCAGGATCTGGTTGGTGAAGAAGTCCTTTATAGCCTTCTCCGGTAGTACGGGGCTTATTGGTATAGACACGGGGGATCAACAGCAGCTTATCCGATACCTTCTCCTGAAGCGCAGCGAGCCGCTCGCAATAATCTATCACGGCATCCTCACGGTCAGCGGAGCAAGGTCCAATGATTAAAACCATTTTGTCGCTTTTTCCGGTGAAAATATCGGCAATCTCCAAGTCTCGAGCTTCCTTGATTTTTGAAAGGGATGCGGTCAGCGGGTACTGCTCCTTGATCTCCTTTGGGATGGGAAGTTTTCTGTTGAAATGCATGTTTTTCATGGAAAGGATCCTCTCTTTTTTTCGATGGGTAAACTTTAACATGGAAATAGGAGAAATGCAACTCAAAAAGAGAATAAACTTTTTGTTGTAATTTTAAAAATCTATGATACACTCAAATTATCAGAAAAGGAGGGATCTGCGTGAAATTAAAACAGTTGTACAAGGAAGATAAAATTATTCTGGCGATTGAAACGGCAAAGGGAAATGTCGATGTAGTTGCTGAGGCTGCAAAGCGGGGCTTGACAGCGTCTGCAACGATGCTGGAAGCCATTCAGGCGGGCGAAGAAGGCGTTTCTTTGCTAAAAGACCTGTCTGAGAATGCACAGTGTTTCGTGGAAGGCATGCCTGCTCCGGCGGTGACAGGCTGCGATAAGATTCTGTGCATTGGTCTGAACTATCGTCGTCACGCGAAGGAATGCAATCTGCCATTGCCGCCGGCACCTGTCCTCTTTAATAAGTTTTCCAATGCATTGGCTGCGGATCAGGAATGCGTGTATTTGGATCCTGCCTATATCGAATACGACTACGAAGCAGAGCTGGTAGCGATCATTGGTAAGCCTGCCAGAAATGTCAGCAAAGAAGACGCTCTGGATTATGTCTTTGGATATACCTGCGGCAATGACCTGTCTACCAGAGATTTGCAATTTGCCCGCAGCAATCAGTGGCTTCTGTCTAAGACCTTTGATGGATTTGCACCTGTTGGTCCCTGTGTTGTGACAGCGGATGCAATTGATCCCAATGACTTGGGAATTTCTTCTATGGTAAATGGAGAACAGCGGCAAAATTCCAGAACCTCGGATATGATCTTCTCTGTGGCGGAAATCATTGCGGATCTATCCAGACATTTTACCTTGCAGCCCGGCGATCTGATCTTTACAGGTACTCCGCAGGGTGTTATGCACGGCTATCCCAAGGATCAGAAGAATTGGCTGAAGCCCGGCGACAGCGTGGAAGTCAGCATTGAAGGTATTGGTACCTTACATAATACATTTCGTTAACAGGAGGGATTTTACATGGTAGAACCGAAAAAAAAGTATTACGAAAAACGGGCACAGCTTCTGCTGAAGAATCTCCACAATCGCCATTTTGAAGCCTATTACTGTGAAACTGCTGCACAGGCACTGGAAAAAGCGCTGGAACTGATTCCTGAAGGTGCTACCGTGGGCTGGGGCGGTGCCATGTCTGCAGAACAAATCGGTTTGATCGCTTCATTGAATGCAGGAAACTACAATACCATTGACCGGGATAAGGCAACTACACCTGCAGAACGGGAGAAGGCCATGAAGCAGTGTCTGATGGCAGATGTGTTTGTTGCGGGTGCAAATGCCCTGAGTATTGACGGACAGATGGTCAGTATCGATGGAAACGGAAACCGCGTAGCGGCAATTGTCTACGGACCGGACAGTGTGGTTATTGTTGCCGGTATGAACAAAGTCGTGGATTCCTTGGACGATGCACTTCGCCGTGCTAGAACTGTGGCTGCACCCAGTAATAAGCAGCGGTTTGCCGTGCAGACACCTTGTGAAGTAACAGGCACCTGTGCTGACTGCAAGAGTGATGGCTGTATCTGCAACCAAATCCTCATTACCCGTAACTGTAAACCCGCCGGACGGATCAAGTTTGTGATTGTAGGCGAGGAACTGGGTCTGTAAATTGGTAGCAAAAAAGTATGATGTGTTTACCATATCTAACTGCTTTGAAGCAGAGTTGGTGTAAGGTATAAAGTGAAAAAACCTTCGTATGGCAATCATACGAAGGTTTTTTGCTGGGGAAATCATCTTTGGAAAGTAACCTCTGTATTTAGGTCGGGATTCCCGGAAAAGAAGCTTACCAGATTATTTACAGTGGTAGAAGCAATATTATCCAGAGCCTCTTTGGTCAGGAACGCTTGATGGGAGGTAACGATGACATTGGGCATTGCGATCAAACGTACCAGTTTATCATCCTGAACAATATCTCCGGAGAAGTCCTCGTAGAACAGATCACCCTCTTCTTCGTAAACATCCAGACAGGCAGCGCCGACTTTTCCGGTTTTGATTCCCTGAATGAGGTCTTCCGTGTCTACAAGGCCGCCGCGGGAGGTGTTGACGATCACGACACCATCCTTCATTTGAGAAATGGTATCAGCGTTGATCAGATGGTTGGTTTCCTCCGTCAGAGGGCAGTGCAGGGAGATGATATCGGACTGGGCAAACAATTCATCCAGCTCCCCATAGTCCAACCCGGTATCCGGATCGGGATACTTATCGTAAGCCAAAATCCTCATGCCGAATCCCCGACAGATATTTGCAAAGACCCGGCCGATTTTTCCCGTTCCAATAATACCCACGGTTTTTCCATAAAGATCAAAGCCTGTGAGGCCCTGAAGACTGAAGTTAAATTCCCGAGTACGGTTATGGGCTTTGTGGGTATGACGGTTTACCGTAAGCAGAAGAGCCATGGCATGTTCAGCAACGGCGTGAGGGGAATAGGCGGGAACACGAAATACCCGAAGCTTTCTCTGACAGGCCTTAATATCCACATTATTGAAGCCCGCACAGCGAAGTACAATGGCTTTTACACCTGATTCATATAATTTTTGAATTACCTCAGCATTGACAATATCATTTACAAAGACACATACAGCATCATATCCTGCAGCCAGAGAAACGGTATCGGGAGTTAAGTTGGGCTCATAATACTTGATTTCAATCCCGGCAGGAATGGCATAGCGCTCAAATCCGGCAATATCATAAGGCTTCGTATCAAAAAAAGCAAGTCTCATATTCATCCCTCCTTTTTGTATCGATAATATTATATCGGTAAATGCAGAGCTTGTCAATAGTATTTTATCCAGCGAAATGGAAAAAATTCTTGCGCGGAATATGGTTGTATGGTATAGTGGAAAGGACATAGGAGGGCTGAAACTGTGAATAAGCTAAAGAATTTTGTCAATGAGTACTGGGATATTGTGAGTTACTTGATTTTTGGTGTTTTGACGACAGTGGTAAACTACATTGTTTATCTTCCGTTGCTGAACATTCTGCATTTCTCTGCGGCGCTGAGCAATGTAATCGCATGGGCTGCGGCAGTTGCGTTTGCCTATGTAACCAATAAGCCTTTTGTGTTTAAAAGCTATGACTGGTCTTTGAAAACCGTCATTCCGGAACTGAGTAAGTTTGTTAGCTGCCGTGTTGCATCTGGTGCGATGGAAACCGCAATTCTTTTTCTGACGGTTGATCTTCTGGGATGGAACGGAAATATCTGGAAGCTTGTCACCAGTGTTTTGGTGGTCATTTTAAATTATGTCTTCAGCAAGCTGATCGTTTTCCGAAAAAAGTGATAAATATTTAAAAAACTGCCGTATGGATAGAACCATACGGCAGTTTTGTTATGCATCGGCAGATTTGTCCAGCATATTTACCAGATATTCAATTGCTTCCCGGTATCCATCCAGTCCATGTCCTTTAATGGTTTTACAGCAGGCGATTCCAGCGTAAGAGATTTGCCGGAAGGGCTCTCTGGAGTCCACATCAGAGATGTGGACTTCTACTGTGGGAATGGAAACGGCTTTCAGTGCATCCAGTATTGCAACAGAGGTGTGAGTATAGGCGGCAGGATTGATGACGATACCGTCCATCTTACCATATGCCCACTGGATCTTATCCACTAGATTTCCCTCATGATTGCTTTGATACTGCTCGATTTCGACGCCCAGTTCTTTTGCGGTGGTATCTAGAAGGAGAAGCAGGTCAGCAAAGCTGCTTTTTCCATAAATTCCCGGCTCCCGAATACCAAGCATATTCAGATTGGGTCCGTTGATGACAAGAATTTTCATATCATGCCTCCAATTCTTCTAAGATGCGGCAAACGGTTTCAGCAGGTGAGGTGTGGTTCTCTATAATTGAATCTGCAAAGGCTTCATACAGTGGCTTTCGTACGTTGTAAAGAGCTTCCAGTGTATTGCTCTGAGATAGAGGACGCCCATCGGTAGGCAGTAGATGCAAGTCCCGCTTCAGCCAGATGATGCGGCTGTTTTGGTGCAGCAGGGGATAGTTATATGCTTTGGTAACGCAGCCGCCTCCTGTGGCGATAATCAGACCGGATTGTTTACCAAGTTCCTCAAGGACTTTGGTTTCCCATTGACGGAAGATTTCTTCGCCATCCTGCGAGAAAATGTCAGGGATAGGCTTTCCGACAAGCTCCTCCACCAGCCTGTCTGCATCTACAAATTTACGACCTGTCTTTTCAGAGAGAAGCGCACCAATGGTGCTTTTTCCACAGCCGGGCATTCCGATTAGAACCAGATTTTGCATCTGTGCAGAAAGTGTCTTGTAGACTTTTTCGATGACGGTATCTTCCAAAGGCTTACCGCCGAAATATTCTGCAGCTTCCTTGGCCTGTGCAACCAGCATCCACAATCCGTTTTCATAGGGCAAACCCAGCGCTTCTGCATCCAATAAAAGCTGAGTTCTGGCAGGGTTGTAGATCATATCCAGAACGCCTTCCAAGTGCGGGAAATCCTTGAGATCCAAGGGCGCAGCTCCGGTATGAGGGTACATACCCACAGGCGTGGTGTTGACGATAACAGAGGCATCATAGTGACGTTGGAGATTGGTATAGTTGTCAGGTCCGGAGCGGGAGATGATGATAACATGGGCCTGCATGTCTTCCAAAACCCTGACCGCTGTGTTGGAAGCTCCTCCGCTGCCCAGAACCAATACTTTCTTATGAGAGACATCAATACCACTTCGTTTTACCATCGAGGAAAAACCAAAGTAATCCGTGTTGTGTCCGAAAAGACTGCCATCCTCTCTACGGATAATGGTATTAACTGCTTCCATTCGGACTGCCATAGGGGAGAGTTCATCCAGAAAAGGAATCACGTCTTTTTTATAGGGAATGGTGACATTGATCCCGGAGAAATCTCCGTGAAGGAGAAAGTTCTCTATTTCTTCCGCCTCTTTTTCGAACAGGTCATAGGAATAGCTCCCTATCAGGGCATGAATCTGAGGTGAGTAACTGTGTCCCAGCTTTCTGCCCAGTAAACCGCATTTCATCAAACCACCTCGGTATAGCTTCCTAAGTATTTAAATTCCTCACAAAGATCATCCAGCTCACACATCAATTGGATAAACTCCTCGGAATAAATCGAGGTTTCTAAATCAAAATAGAACATAAATTCAAACTCCCGGTCAGGAATGGGGCGGGATTCCAGCTTTGTGACATTGATGCCCAGTGTATATAGCCGAGCGAGGACTTTGTAGAGTGCGCCGGGCTTATGGGGCAGAATCATCATGATACTGGTTTTGTCAGAACCGGGGTAGATTTCCAAATTTTTACTAATGCAAATAAACCGGGTACGGTTGTTGCCCTTATCCTGCACGGAGGAAGCAAGGCATGTCAGTCCATACAGCTCTGCACAGGATCGGCTGGAAAGCGCAGCCACATCTTTTTGACCGGATTTTGCCACCATTTCCGAGGCGAGGGCTGTATTTGCCACCGGGATCACATTCACACCGGAAAGAGAATGGAGAAAATCGCCGCACTGATTGATGGCCTGCTCATGGGAGTAGATCGTTTTAATATCAGATAGAGATGTTCCCGGATTTGCCAGAAGGTTATGATCGACCTTTAATCGGAAGGTACGCACTATGGAAAAATTGTGCCGGATCATCAAATCATAAACCTTGGTGACGGAACCGGCAGTAGAATTTTCAATGGGGAGGATGCCGTACTGACACATACCCTGTTCGATGGCGGTAAACACAGCTTCAAAGTTCTTAAAATACATAATAAAGGGACTTTTGAAAATCTTTTCGCAGGCGATTTGAGAATAGGCACCCTCAACACCCTGACAGGCAACGACGGGGGCCTGTGGAAACAGCTTTGGTGTGTGTTCTATGGATTGGGAAATCTTCTGATACAGAGGGCTCAAAGCGTCGTTGCGCTTGTTTTGATAGCTGCGGCTCAATTCAAACAGCATGGAGTATAGAACACGGGTGTAGTTCCCCATTTCCGGGCCTGCCATTTCGGCAACCTTCTGTAAGATAGCGCGTTCCCTCCCGGGGTGGAAGATGGGAAGATTGTGCTCCCGTTTGTAGTCTGCTACTTTCGCAGATACTGCCATTCTGGCTGTGAAGAGCTTGACCAATTCCTTGTCGAGTTCATCGATTTCCTGACGGAGTTCGGTTAAGTCCATGGCTTATTTCCTCCTGCTTGTTTGTGTGTTTCCCAGAATCAGATCATAGATTGTAATTGCAGCTGCAGCTTCTATCACGGGAACTGCTCTGGGAACGATACAGGGATCGTGACGGCCCGTTATGATAAGCCCCTGAGTATCTCCCTTGGCCAGCGAAATGCTCTGTTGTGAGCGGGAGATGGATGGTGTGGGCTTTATAACTGTCTGGAAAATTACGGGCATTCCGTTGGTAATACCACCCAAAATTCCGCCAGCATGGTTGGAAAGGGTACGAACGGTGCCATTTTCTAAAACATATGCATCATTGCACTGACTTCCACGCATAGATCCGGCCAAATATCCGGCACCGAAGCTGACAGATTTCACAGCGGGAATGCCATAGACGATTTGTGCGATACGGCTTTCTACGCCGCCAAACATAGGCTCACCCAGTCCGGCAGGAAGACCTGTAATATAGCACTCGATCATACCGCCGAGACTGTCTCCATCCGCGCGGGCTTCTGCGATCTTTTTCCGCATCCGTATACCGGCATCAGCAGAGAAAACAGGGAAATCTTTTTGGATAAGGTCCAACTGGGGAGCAAGGCGATTTACGTCAGAATCATCATGTTCACCGCCAATGGAAACGATGCGGGCACCCAAACGGATGCCGTTTTCTGCAAGCCACTGAATGCATAAACCGCCTGCAATACACAGCGGGGCCGTCAACCGCCCGGAGAAATGGCCGCCGCCTGCGGCATCCTGAAAACCGCCATACTTGACCTGTGCGGTGTAATCCGCATGACCGGGACGAGGACAGTCTTTCAAGTTGTTATAATCGCCGGAACGGGTATTGCGGTTATGGATGACGGCTGCGATTGGGGCACCGCAGGTAAAGCCATCGAGAATACCTGCCAGAAATTCCGGACGGTCTTCTTCTCGACGGGGCGTGGACCAGTCGTTTTGACCGGGGGCCCGACGATTTAAAAAGCTTTGCAGAATATCCAGATCAACGGGAAGTCCTGCAGGTATGCCGTCCAGCGTCATGCCGATAGCAGGCCCGTGAGATTGGCCAAAAATTGACAGTTTTAAATTTTCACCGTAGGTACTGCTCATATGTTCCTCCTAGACGGCGGTATTCTTCAAAAAAGTGGGGATAAGATTTCTTGACACATTCCGCGCCAAGAATCACGACAGGTTCGCTGCACACGGTTGCTGCAATTGCGGCAGACATGGCGATGCGGTGGTCGTTTGCACTGTCTACAGTTCCACCAGTCAAACCTGTTCCATAGACAGTTAAGGTATTCTCGTCTGCCTTCGCTTTTCCGCCAAGGGCTTCCAGCATGGCAATGACAGATGCAACACGGTCAGATTCCTTCAGCCGGAGCCGCTGGATGTCCGTGAAGACAGCTCCCTTCCGACATGCTGCAACAATGGATAAAATGGGAACCAGATCGGGAATATCTGCAGCAGAAATGGTGATGGATTCCTTTAACTGAGGAAGCAGGGAATTGACAACCCGGTCGCCCTGCGCAGAATCATAGAACAATCCGGTGGTATGCACTTGATTTCCCAATTCCTTTGCAGCAAGGAAAAATGCGGCGTTGCTCCAATCACCTTCCACGATCACCATTTCCGGAGAACGGAACTTCTGTTGTCCGGGTATGTTTTCGGGAACGGAGTATACTCTGAATTTTCGGATTACTTGCTGGGTAAGGTCCACATAAGGCTTGGATTCCAGCGTACCAACGATTTTGATCTGGCTGCTGTCGTTTAAATGGGGTAAGGCCAGCAACAACCCTGTTATATATTGGCTTGAAATATTACCGGGAATAACATATTCTCCGGGAGTGAGCCTGCCTTGACACCGTATTGTGGTTGCTGTCGACCTGCTAAGACTGCACCCCATTCGTTCCATTTCTTCCCAGAGGGGAGAGAGCGGACGCTGCGGCAATCTGCCTTCCATGTGGAAGGTAGCATCCACGCCCAGCGCACCCACAATCGGCAAAAGGAAACGCAATGTCGAGCCGCTTTCACAGCAATTTAAATGAGCGCTGTTAGGAACAGTATGGATAGGCTCTATAGAGTATCCATAAGAGGTCCGTAGAATTTCAGAACCCAATGCATTCAGACAGTCAACAGTGGCTTCGATATCCCGGTTGGTTTCGGAGCATTTCAACACAGTAGGCTTATCTGCAAAAGCGGCACAGATCAGCAGGCGGTGTGCTTGAGATTTGGAAGGAATCGCCTCGATCAGTCCATTTAGCTTTTGGGGATGAATCAATATATCCATATCAAAGACCTGCCTCGATGAAGGATTTGAGATCGGATACTTTCGTCGGAACGATGGAACAGTTTCCAATTGCGTTGGGGATAATGAGTTTTACGATCCCGCCGCTCCGCTTTTTGTCTGACAGGGTATAGGCATAAATATCCTCCACTGGGTAGGCTGCTGTTATGGGCAGGCCGAATTGCTCCAGAAGTGAGAGGATACGGTCAGAATCTACACAATGGGAGGCGCGGCAGACAATGGCAATACCGATGGCAACGGCCTCACCGTGAGAAAGCTGGAAATTGCTTCTGGCTTCTACACCATGTCCGATGGTATGACCAAGATTCAGCTTCATCCGTGCCCCCGTATCAAATTCATCCTCCATTACCACGTTACGCTTTAATTCCACACAACGAGCGATGACGGCTTCCAGATCGAAGGCAAGACCGTTTTCCTCTAAATGGGAAAAAAGATTCGGATCATACAGAATACCATATTTGATAACCTCTGCACACCCTGCCCGGAAAATAGGGGATGGAAGGGAATGGAGTACATCTGTGTCACAAAGGACCAGACTGGGCTGCCAAAATGCGCCGCACAGGTTTTTTCCGGCAGGTAGATCAATGGCAGTTTTTCCACCTACGGAAGAATCCACAGCAGCCAGCAGGGTGGTGGGGACTTGAATGAAACGGATTCCTCTCAGAAAACTTGCAGCAGCGAAGCCTGCTAAGTCTCCTACAACACCGCCGCCCAGTGCAATGATCAGATCAGAGCGGGTGAGCTTATGTTCGGCAAGGAAATTGACAAGGTCAAAAAATGTTTTTCCGTTTTTGCTTTCCTCTCCGGCAGGAAACAGGAAAGTACACACCCCAAAACCCTCTGCTTCGAGACTGTCAGAAACGGTTTCTCCATACAAAGGCCAAACGGTACTCTCACTGACAATGCAGATTTTTTGCGCACGTTCCAGTTTTTTTACTTCGGTGCCAATGGTATGAAGCAGGCCTGTCCCGATTTTAATTTCATAGGTTTTTGACGCATTCACAATTACGGAAGTCATCCGTCAACCTGCTCCTTTCTTCTTTTTCCCTCATCGAGAAGAGAAATCAACGTTTCCATATCATCTGATTCTATGGCGTGTTTGTATTCATTCAAGCTCTTAATATAAAAATCCAGCTCAAATAGTACGTTTTTCTTATTTTCCATGAAAAGCTCTGCCCACATCTGAGGGTTCAGCCATGCAACGCGGGTCAGATCCCGATAACTGCCTGCGGAAAATCCCTTGTGATTCAATGCAGTGGGGGATTTGATGAAGGCATTGCTCAAAATATGGGGCATTTGAGATGTGAATGCGATCATTTTGTCATGTTCTTCCGCGGTGGTGACGGAAAAGAAACCGAAATTACAGGGTTTTAAGGCTTGCTTTATCCGGTCAAGAAGCTGCATGTCATCAAAAACAGGGGGAACCAGCACCATGGGTGCCCCTTTGAATAGGCCTGAGCGGCTATACTTAAACCCGGAGAACTGGGAACCAGCCATGGGATGTCCACCCACAAAGGTGAATCCATATTGCTTTGCCAGAGGGAAGCATCTGCGGCAGATTTCCACCTTGGTGCCGCAGCAGTCCAGTACCAATGCCTCAGGAGAGATCAGGTGCGCATTCTGTCCCAGCCACGAAGCGCTTCCGTCTGGGTAGATGGCCAATAGGATCAGATCGCATTGAGGAATCGTTTCTTCGTTTAAACGGCCATGAACGGCTCCTGCCAGCATGGCAAAGGAGAGCATGCTTTCATTTCTTTGGATTGCGTAAACGGTATGCCCCTCCAAGGCGTAGGCTCTGGCGAGAGAACCGCCAATCAAGCCAAGACCTAATATGCCAACCTTCATAAAACTACCTCGCGGATCGCTTGAACTTGCTTACACAGGGAATCAAACTGGGTAGGAGTCAGGGACTGTGCGCCGTCGCAGAGGGCGCAGGAGGGGTTATTGTGGACTTCGATCATGATGGCATCCGCACCGCAGGCTGCGGCTGCAGCGGCCATGGGTGCCACCAAACCGGCTTTGCCGGTTGCATGGCTGGGATCGACTACAACAGGAAGATGGGTCATAGTATGCAAAATCGGAACTGCCGAGAGATCCAAAGTATTCCGGGTAGCGGTTTCAAAAGTCCGGATTCCCCGTTCACAGAGAATAACCTGTTCATTACCTTCGCTCATGATATATTCTGCACTCATGAGAAGTTCCTGAAGGGTGTTTGCCAATCCGCGCTTTAAGAGAATAGGCTTGTTTGTCTTGCCGAGCTCCTTCAGTAGATCAAAGTTCTGCATATTTCTGGCACCGACCTGAATAATATCAACGTCAGTAAACAGATCCAAGGTGGAAATGTTCATGATTTCTGTAACGATGGGAAGTCCGGTTGCTTCCTTGGCTTTTAAAAGAAGCTGGATTCCTTCTCCTTTCATGCCCTGAAATGCATAAGGAGAGGTCCGGGGCTTAAAAGCGCCGCCTCGAAGAATGTTGGCACCCGAGGCCTTGACGGCTTGTGCAACTTCAATGATCTGTTCTTCTGATTCCACGGAGCAGGGGCCTGCGATCATGGCAAAATGACCGCCGCCAATTTTAACATCTCCGATTTCTACAATGGTATCCTTCGGATGGAATTTACGGTTTGCCTGCTTGTATGGCTCAGAGACTCTCTTAACAGTCTCTACCATTTCCAGACTTTTCAACAGATCCATATCAATGCGGCTGGTATCGCCCACAAGACCCAAAATTGTGACCTCTGCACCTTCGGAAATATGGACATCCAAATGCATTGCCTTCAACCAGTCCACCAGATGGTTCCTTTGGGCCAGTGTAGTACCGGATTTCAGAACAGCAATCATAAATAACATCTCCTAATAAAAATAACGCCGCACGGGCAATTCGTGCGGCGCTTCAAATGATTTGGTAGGCTCCTGAAAAAACATTGCAGCACAAATCGCTATTACTTTTTGTAGGCAAAAAAGTAATAGTAGCCAAAATAGAAGAAAGCTGCATGATGGCGATTTGTCATGGAATGATCCTCCAAGTCCAGTAGCTGCGGACATTATACCACGAGGGGTGGAATTATGCAAGAGAAAATCAAAAAAATCAGAGAATTTTTGCGAATGGGGGAGTGCCTCTTATAGCTTTGTCTTACCCGGTTTATTGGACAGAAAATATGCTAGATTCTACATACAAATCCACGGGAGGGATAGGATGGATTATTTAAAGCAATTGAATCCGGAGCAGCTGGAGGCAGCGACAACTACGGAGGGCTATGTGCGGGTGGTTGCGGGAGCAGGTTCCGGTAAAACAAAAACACTTTCGGCCCGTTATTTGTATCTGGTGGAGCAATTGGGAATATCTACAGCCAATATTCTGTGTGTGACATTTACAAATAAAGCTGCGGCTGAGATGAAAAAACGGATACGAAGACAGCTCCCGGATCAGGATCTGGGAAGAATCACTACCTTTCATGGCTTCTGTGTTGGCTTACTAAAGGAAGATTGTCATGTCATACAATATCCTACGACCTTTATTATTTTGGATGAGGAAGATAAGGAGGGGATATTACGGCAGGTATTTGAGGATCTGGGAATCACCAGCCGGGAGATGACGATTAAGGAAGCGATCGATCATATCGGCTGGAGAAAAGGCGGCAGGGGATATGTAAAGACCTTGATCGGAGATACGGAAAAACTGCGAACACTGTCTGAGAAAGCCACTACTTTGAAAGATAAGGTGCTGTACCGATATTTTTATGAGCAGCGGAAATGCTACGGATTGGACTTTGATGATCTTGTTTATTTTGCATTATATATTCTAGAGCAGGACCGCAATGTCCGCGAAAAATGGCAGTCTCGGCTGGAGTACATCATGATAGATGAATTTCAGGACATAGATAAGGACCAATATGCCCTAGCAGATATTCTATCCGGTTATCATAAAAATCTGTTTGTGGTGGGAGATCCTGATCAGACGATCTATACATGGAGGGGAGCAGATGTAAAATTCATATTGGAATTTGATAGCCGCCATGAAAATGTGAAGACCATCTACTTGAACACAAATTACCGCTCTGTTCCCCAAATCTTATCAGCCTCCAATGCCTTGATTGAAAAAAACCGTGACAGATTAAAAAAACAACTGCATTCAGTAAGATCGGATAGCCGTAAGCCTCTTTATTTTCATGCGAAAACGAACCAGCTGGAAGCGGACTGGATCACAGCAAATATGCGGGCTCTACATGATGGTGGGATGACTTACTCGCAGATGGGGGTGTTATACCGTGCACACTATGTATCCCGTGCGATTGAAGAATCCTTGATCCGGAACAAAATACCCTATGTGCTGTACTCCGGCGTCGAGTTTTATAAACGTAAGGAAATTAAGGACGTTCTATGCTACCTTCGCATGATCTATAGCGGTGACGATATCAGCTTTTTGAGAACGGTCAATGAACCCCGTAGGGGGATAGGGCGTACACGCTTACATTTTTTGAAAACATATTCTGAACTTAATAGATGCAGCCTATATGAAGCACTCATGGCAAATCTGGAAGCAGACCTGTTTCGCAGAAGCAGAGCTAGGGAATATGTGAGAATGATCGAAAAATACAAAGCAATCTTTGGTGGTATGGATCTTACTGACCTGTTAGCTGGTGTGTTGAGTGAAAGTGGATATGAGGATATGCTTCGCACTTCCGGAGAAGAGGAGCGCTTAGATAATCTGGCGGAACTAAAGCAGGCGATTTATGATTTCCAGCGCAAAGCTGGTGAGGAGGTCACACTGGGAAATTATTTGGATCACGCGGCTCTATTTACGAATATGGACCAGACGGAGAAAGCACAGGCGGTGAAGCTTATGACCATCCATGCAGCAAAAGGATTGGAATTTCCGGTCGTATTTTTGTGTGGACTGTCGGAAGGAATTTTTCCCGGGAAACGGGCCAATACCCGTGAAAAACTAGAAGAAGAGCGACGGCTGTGTTATGTGGCATTCACACGTGCAAAGGATCGACTGTTTCTTTCCGATGCGGCAGGTACCAATTACGACGGTTCCTTCCGTTATCCCAGCCGGTTCCTGTTTAATGCGGAAAAGGAGAATGTAGAATACGTAGTCCCTTTAGACCCAGAACTGGAGGAACGGACCTTGGATCGGGTTAACCAAACGGAAAAATACGATACAAGGCTGGTAAATACCGATGAAAAAATTGGAAAGCATGTGGTACATCCTGTATTTGGAGAAGGTGTTATCATTGGTATCCCCAGAGGGCAGGAAGGCGTGATTGTTCAGTTTGATGCTATGGCGACACCCAGAACCTTCGGTCCCTCCGTCAAACTGGCAGAACTATAAAAAATGCGCCGCAGTTCAAACCTGCGGCGCAAAATACATTGTCCATATACTACAGCTCTTGCCGTCTTTGGCGGCGTATAATGCTAATCATACGATAAAAGGTTTTAGACCACTTTATCAAGAAATAGTATTATAAAATTGGTTTCACAAAAAGAATTGCAAGCACGCAGCAGCAGGCAGACAGAGCAAAATGGGAATCATTATGGATATTGGATTCAACCTGCTCGTAATCTCGATGATAGCTGCATATCGCCCCCATAATGGAACGGGCGATCATGGTGTCCACTTTGGGATCCTGCGCCATAAATTCCAGAAAATGCTCCTGTAAGGCATCTTCGTATTGCTTATGGTCACTCAGCGCGGTGGGGAACTCCATGTTGTGAGCATAAGTAAAAGCATCGGTGGTATAATGGATGAGTTTTCCCAACGTATAGTAATCATACAGATTCAGCTTGCTTTTATGCTCTAAGCGGAAAGAGATTTTTCGCATGAAGCGGCGGGCGTTGCGGTAATTGTGCCCACGAAGCCATTGAAAGCGAAGGGAACCTTTGAGGTATGTGATGGGATTCCGATCGGGTTCAATGCAACCCAGCTGAAATGCTTTTATATAAAGACTTGGAATATCCTGCATATAATGCTCTGCCAAATAAGACCCCAGACACTGATGGCTCTTTCCCCGCATTTAATTGCCCCTTTCGTGATTTCTGGGAATATCATAACATATTCAGCGTGAAAATGTGTGAACATCTATAAAATTCAGGAAAAATCATAAATCTTATGATTGAAGATATAGTTTTCGTTGGTAATAATAACAAAGCAGCCCCATGTTGGGGCTGCTTTATACTTAGTTGGAAATGGTAAAGTCTGCCTGTCCTGCCAGCATTCCATCAAAGTAAAGGCTAAGTGTATAACTTCCAGACGCAGTGGGTGCTTGCGGTAGGTTCAGCTCGCCCAGTTTTACATCGCCGCCGTTCCACAAATTCTTCCAGTAGAAGGTTTCTTCGGCAACCAGATCAGAAAGAAGATTACCATAGGAATCATGGATGACATACAGGAGCTTAGTCTCAGAACCGGGAAGGTAAAAGGTTCCAGAGCTTTCCAATGCAATGGAGATTCTCTCACCGGAAGTGAAGCTGTTCTTGAATGCTTCGGGAGCGAGTTTTTCCACACGCCAATTCTGCTCAGCAGGAGTGCTCAGCAGCTTAACACTTAGCATATCCGCAGTAAGGCCGTTTTTATTGAAGCTTTCAGCGGCAGCAGCAGTATAGCTGTGTGCTGCATTAAAAACAGTGGAGCCATCCGTGGATTGGATGAGAAGGTCATATTTTGCTCCGGGTACGCAGGGCGTAATCTCTCCGGTGGCCTTAGGGCATTTTACAACATGCTTTTCTCCGCCGGCCAGACTGTAGATCAAAAGCCAGCCATCCTTGGGGGCCTGACCGTTAAAGGTCCAATTAACGGTTAGTTTGTTGGCCTTGGTTTCCTCTACAGTCAAATCTGTAACTGTCAATGGATTTGCACTGATGCCGATGCGGGAAGCTTCCGTCATACCGGAGGCTGTGACCTCAATGGTATAGCTGGAAGCGGGATCAATGCCGAAGAACTGGACCTGTGTCTTTTCTACGGTTACTTCCTCGTCATAGCCCGCGTCATTATAGCAGCGTACATCCCAGCTGTCTACCACAATGTCGCCGGGGACATCCCATGTAACGGTGATATCAGTTCCGGTAGTGGAGGAAACGGCTAAATCTTCGGCCAGAATCAATCGGGATGCCATGTATTCCAAGGTGGTTTGGCCGCCAAGAGCAATGTTCTCGCCGGGATCCAAGCGGAAGGTATAGGTTTTGCCAATATCCAAATCGTTGATTGTAACGCTGTGCCCGGTGAAGGTTTGCCGTACTTCTTCTGTACCCTCAGCACTGTAGTATACAGTCCAATCCTTAGGTTCTTCTCCGTCCATGGTAAAGCTCAGCACTACGGAGCCGTCCTCTGCACCGGCTGCAGAGGTGAAGCTGAGGATCTTGGTGGTTGCATCCGTGGTGTATACATCAGAAGTTTTACCCACAAGCTTATGGAAGCCATCAACCTCAAGCTGGATGGTGTACATGGTATTGGGAAGAAGATTGGTAAAGGTGACTTTACCGTTTGTTACGATCTTGGTGTCTGCCTTTCCGTACTGGTCAAGGCAGCGAACCAACAGCATGGATTCCTGCACGTTGGAATCCACCGTAACGGTGATTTGATCCTGCGTACCTTCGATGGAGATAGCATGAATGGTTTGCAGATAATAATTCTGATAATACCAGAATCCGCCAGCACCAATTGCTGCAAACAGCAGTAATGTGATAAAGAAGGAAGCAATGCGCTTTCTCCTTCGTTTATACTTGGGATCTGCAAAAGATTTTTCAGCTTTTTTTCTTTTTTTCTTTGTTTCCGGTTCTGCCAGAGATGCTTCGTCATTGTAAACATCCGGCTCTTCTGGTACAAAGGAATCATCAATTATTTCTGCATCCTCTTCTACAAAAGAGAAAGGATCTTCCATAGTGACAGCTACAGGAGATGTAAGCTCTGCAGGCGGCTCATAGGCGATCAAGTCATCGGCCTTGGCCAACATGCGGTTTAATTCTTCGGAGAATGCATCAACCTTTTCATGGCTGACCTCATCAATAAGAGCTTCCTCGGAAGAAAGGACAGGCGCAGGAATCACTTCTTCCATGGGTGCTTCTTCAATGGGAATTTCCTCAGAATCACCTTCACAGGGCGTATCATTGGAAACTTCGTGATCATCAATGATATCTACTTGAGAAACTCCGTTTTCCGTGGAGGTATCTTCCTCCGTAGCATCCTCAGATTGGTCTGCAAAAGCTTCCTCTATGGAAGGCGTGACCTCTGCCGGGGGCTCCAGCAGGGCAGCATTGTTTTCTGCAGGTTGTTCTGGAGAAACCCCTGCTTCTTCAGAATCTGGGATAAGTTCCGCTGCTTGAGTTAGTGCATCCGCGTCAGGTGCTTGCTTCACAGAAGGTATTGTTTCGGATTCTGCCTGTTCCTTGTCAAGGGAAGTGATATCTTCCGGCTTGATATCCAGAGGCGTATGGGGCGTGATAGGAACATCATTTACTGCATTCTTCTGCATATATGCAGCCAGTGCTTTTCCCATAACCTTCGGATCATCCCAGCGCTGGGTATGGTCTGTATGGATGGCCTTCATGATGATTTCGGCAAGCTCATAATCAGCATTGACCGGTGTGGGAAGCTCAGCCTCGGGATCGCGCAGTCCCTTAAAGGGAAGCTGTCCGTCGTTATACAGCTGATATAAGATCATACCAACAGCATAGGTATCGATCGTCAGATTCATGGAAGCCATAGGATCGAATAATTCCGGAGGGGTATAGGCGCTGTGGTATTTTTCCGGCAGGACAGTGTAGCCAAGGGCGTTCAGGTCCACAAAACCAATATCACCGATCCGATACTCCTTCTTTTCGGAAACAAAAACATTGGAAGGCTTTAACGCAACATATAAGGCACCGGAGTCCCGGCAGACGGATAATGCAGCGCAGAGATCCATAGCCAGATCCATTGCCTCTTTATGGGTCATAGGGTGCTTCTTACAGAATTTGTCCAGTGAACGCTTGTAGCTGCCCAGTAGGTAAACCTCATAGCCCAGACGCCGGCGGGTGATGGGTTCCATCTGCCAGCCTTCGTAGGGAAGAAAACCGTCGAGCTTTGACAGCTTTTTCAGAAGACCAGCTTCGGCCATAATCTCTTCTCCGGTTTTCCGGAAATAATCCATAGCAGCAGCTGGATCCTTATATGCACCGGTTAACAGCAGCGCATCCATCTGCGTCTGAGTTGCCGGAACAGAAATGATTTTCAATATGTACTTTTTATCGGTGTTTTCCTTTATCGCAGGACAGCAGCGAACACCATGATGCTCGCTGATGGGATTTCCAACAGAGAAACCGTCCAGCAAAGGAGAGATTAGTTTTACCTCAGACAAGCTGATCGCCTCCTTTTACAACCATATCATAAAATAAAAAAGTAAAAAAAGCAACACTTTTGTAGTTGTATTCTTTGGAAATACGTGATATAATGTCGAAATGATAATGGTATAGTATATGTACTATGTACTGGAGGAATCATAATGAGTAAAATCATTTGCGAGATTTGCGGAACAAGCTATCCTGAGACAGCAGAATGCTGCCCCATTTGCGGCTGTTCTCAGACCGATGCGGAAAAACTGACAGCTGAGGATGCTCTGCTGGAAGAAAATGCGGAGGAAACGCTTGCTGTGACCGGTCGCCTTCCTAAGAAAAAGGAGATCTTTGACTTTGATGAGGTAAACACTGCCCGCAAGGATTTAGAAGATGATGACGAGGATGAAGACGACGAGGATGACGAAGACTACGATGAAGAAGAAGACGAGGATGAGCCCCGTCCCAACACCTTTGCTGTGATCCTTCTGACGATTCTCATCGCCTGCCTGCTGGCAGCAGCTGGCTTCATTTTTGTCCGGTATTTCTTGCCTAATATGGGTGCAGAGGAGACGATTCCCACCACAGAGGCAGTGGAAGTGGTTCAGACAACAGAGGCAACCGAAGCAACGGTTCCCTGCGAGAACATCATCATGAGCAATCCCTCTACTGCCGAGCTGTCTGAATATGGTCAGCAGTTCCTTCTGAATGTTCAGACGAAGCCTGACAACACCACGGATCAGGTGGTATTCAGTTCTGCGGATGAGAGCATTGCGGTCGTTACCGAGGACGGCAAGATCACCGCCATTTCTGAGGGTGAAACCTTTATCCACATCACCTGTGGTAAGCAGAAGATTGATCTGCCTGTAGTTGTTAAGTTTGTAGCAGAAACAGTGCCTGCGGCTGAGGCAACAGATTCGGCAGAAGAAAATCTGGAAGCAACCACTCCTGCTGAGGAAACTCCCGAGGAGACCAAGTCTGAAGTTGCACCTGCAGACCCCGATGTTGAGCTGAAGCTCAAGGTGTACGATTTTAAACTGGGTGTATATTATTATCACACGTTGCAGCTCGATTGTGAGCTGGATCCCTCTCAGGTGCAGTGGAGCTCTGAACATCCGCATATCGCAAAGGTCGATGAGAAGGGCGTTGTGACTGCTCTGAAGGAAGGCGTTACGGACATTATCGTCAAGTATGGCGATCAGGAAGTTCGCTGTAAGGTTCGCTGCGGTTGGTATTGAGATAAAAGTTGGCAGCTCCATTATGGAGCTGCCTCTTTTCATTCTCCGTCGGTGACAGCATTTCGCCGAAACAGGAAGGAAACGCACCAGAGTCCTGATAATGCTACGACGGTATAGACCAGACGGCTGAACAGGGAGCCTGAGCCACCAAATAGCCACGCGACCAGATCAAAACCGAAGATACCCACAAGGCCCCAGTTCAGACAGCCGACGATGGACAGGAGCAGTGCAATACGATCCATAATTTAACCTCCATTTCCTATACGGATAGAGATAGGATGTGCATCTTTTGTAATTTTATCAGGATAGAGATTGCAAAATCTTTTTTGATTCGCTATAATATCGATATTGCTGAAAAGGAAGGTATCGTGTATGACAACACTGTATGAAGGTGCGTTTGCAAAAATAAATCTAACCTTAGACGTTTTAGGAAAGCGTGACGATGGATATCACGATCTGCAGAGTGTGATGCAGACCATTTCTATTCGGGATGATGTGGAAATTGACATCGGCACCGGAAAGCCTTGGAAACTGCTGTGTTCCGTGGAGGGGATTCCTACAGATGAGCGGAATCTGGCATGGAAGGCTGCAAAGGTATATTGTGAGGCCATGGGAAAAGACCCCAACGGTATTGAGATCCGGATCACGAAGCGGATTCCCTCTGAAGCAGGCATGGGCGGCGGGAGTGCAGATGCGGCAGCAGTGCTTCGTGCTTTGAACCGCTATTATGGCGATCCGCTTTCTATTTTTGCCTTGGCAGAGTTAGGTGCACAGGTAGGCAGTGACGTGCCCTTCTGTACGTTGTGCGGAACGGCTATGGTTGAAGGACGCGGAGAACGGTTGAGAAAGCTGCCGGATATGCCTGACTGCGTCTTTGTGGTCTGCAAGCCGGAGTTCTCTGTTTCCACACCGGAGCTGTATCGGAAACTGGATACGGTTTCCATTGCCAAACATCCGGACAACCGTGCAATGGAGAGCGCACTGCTGGCGGGAGATTTGGGAAAAGTTGCAGAGAATATTTGGAATGTATTTGATCCTGTGGTGACGGCTGAGCATTTGGAAATGAATTACATCAAATCCATTTTTAACAGTTACGGCGCAGTTGCATTCCAGATGACAGGCTCCGGCTCGGCCGTGTATGCCATTATGCCAAGCTTTGAGTATGCAGCTGTAGTTTGCAATATGCTGAAAGAGAATTATCCGCAGGTTTATATTGCAAAACCTGTATAATAATACCTGTTTCCGTCCATACTGGAAGTATTTCGGTATGGACGGTGTTTTTTATGAAGAAAATCGTAAAAAGAATTGCCATATGCGGTATCCTATGGTGCTTTTTCTGGGCATGTGGGCTGATCATGGACCATTGTATTTTAAGGAATCAGCTGATCCGCATGCATGTGATTGCAAACTCTGACAGTAAGCAGGATCAGGACATAAAGCTTCAGGTGCGGGACGCAGTTCTGCATGGTATCCAGAAGGACTTAGAACAGCTTACGAATGTGGATACAGCAAAGCAGTATTTGCAGGAGAACTTGTCTAAAATTGAGAAGATGGCAAATGACGCGCTACATGCAGCTGGCTTTGATGGAACGTCCGTAGTTAGCTTATGCGAAGAGGCATTTCCGATTCGATACTATGAGACCTTTACGCTTCCAGCAGGTGTTTATGAGTCCTTAAAGATTGTAATCGGAGAGGGAGAAGGGAAGAACTGGTGGTGTGTCGCGTTTCCATCGTTGTGTATACCTGCTACAGCAGAGGCCTTTTCGGAGCAGGCAATGGAATCCGGCATGTCGAAGGAACTTAGCAACACGTTATCAGGAGAATCCGGATATGAGATACGGTTCTTTCTTTTAGATTTGCTGGGTAAAATAGAAAATCGATTGTTGGAATAAATTATACCCTATGCTTTGGACTGTTTTTGTGGTATTATTGAGAAAAAGTGAGAAAAATAAAGAGGGAGATCATATTATGCTGCACTTGCTGCTGGGAACGGATTGGACGGCCAATCGGAATGTAATTTTAGAACGGATATCAGATGATGTGCGGCATCGAAAAGGGAACCGTGTTCTTATCGTCCCGGAACTTATCAGCCACGAAACAGAACGCAGACTGTGTGCATCGGCTGGGGATACTGCCAGCCGGTATGCGGAGGTCCTTTCTTTTACGCGGCTGGCACGCCGGGTTTCCGATGCAGTAGGCAGCGCGGCTATGGAATGCTTGGATAATGGTGGTCGGGTCGTAGCTATGGCAGCTGCCGCCCGGCAGCTTACCAGCAGATTAAAAGCCTATGCTGCGGTAGAAACGAAGCCGGAATTTTTGACAGGCCTGATCGATGGAATTGATGAATTTAAACGGTGCTGCATCAGTGCGCAGGACCTAAGCAATGCCTCCAAGGAAACACAAGGCAGTCTTGCGCAAAAACTGGAAGAGCTCTCCCTTTTGATGGAAGGTTATGACAGTCTCTGCAGCCGCGGAAAGAGAGATCCCAGAGATCAGATGACATGGTTGCTGGAACAATTGGAAGAAGGTACATTTGGCGAAGAACATGTTTTTTACATAGATGGATTTCCTGATTTTACAAGACAGAATTTAGCGGTAATTGCCCATTTGATTCGGGTCTCTCCTGAGATAACTGTGAGCTTAAACTGTGACCGCGTAGATTCTACCCTCCTGTCTTTTGAAAAAGCGGGAGCTACTGCGAAAGAAATCATTCAGCTTGCCAGAACCGCGGATGTGGAGGTGGAAATCGAATATATCCAGCCTATCAAAACGAAATTGACCACCATGCGGGAGAAGTTGTTTCAAGGCTATTTGGAAAAAGGCTCTTCTTTTGATGCAGTGCATGTATTTCGTGCAAATTCTCCCCATCAGGAGTGCTTGGCGGCAGCGCAGCATGTGCAGAAATTGGTGGAAGCTGGCTTTCGTTACCGGGATATCACACTGGTATGTACGGATATGACGGTTTACCAGCCTTTGGTCAATCTGGTTTTTCACAGGTTTCGTATTCCGGTGTATCAATCCGGAACAGAAGAAATTCTGCAAAAGAGTGTAATCAGCACAGTTTTAACGGCACTGGATGCTGCACTCAGTGGGTTTGAACAGAAAAATGTGCTTCGCTATTTGCGTTCTGCGCTGTCACCTCTGGCCCCGGACGATTGTGATTTAGTCGAGAATTATGCAATTATCTGGGGGATCCGCGGTCAAAAGTGGGTCAATAGCTGGGAAAATCATCCGGATGGCCTTAGTGGGCAATGGGATGAAAACGCCTGTTTGCGTATCGCCCAAATCGAACAGGCGAGACTGCAGGCCCTGACGCCGCTTCATAATCTGCAAAAGGGTTTCCGGGACGCAAAGAATCTGTGCGGTCAAGTTGCTGCATTATACCGCTTTCTGGAAGAGATCCAAATGGAGCAGAGACTGGCAGATCTGGCGAGTAAGATGGATCTCGCTGGAGATAATCGCAGTGCGCAGATTTTAAATCAGCTTTGGGAGATTTTATTATCTGCGTTGGAGCAGATGTACGATGTGCTGGGAGAATCCTACTGGGAGGATGAGCATTTCTCCAGATTATTCCGCTTGCTGTTGAGCCAGTATGATGTAGGAACCATACCACCGGTGTTAGATGCGGTGCAGATGGGTCCAATTTCTGCAATGCGCTGTCATCAGGAAAAGCATCTGATCGTATTGGGGGCCGAAGAGGGAAAGCTACCCGGCTATACCGGTTCAGCAGGTGTTTTGACAGATCAGGAGCGGGTCGAGCTGAGAGAATTGGGTGTTCCTCTGACAGGCGGCGCAATGGAAGGTATTCAGGCAGAATTTGCGGAAATATATGGTGTTTTCTGCGGAGCAACAGAAACGGTCAGTGTCTTTTATTCAGGAGAGCAGCCATCCTTTGTGTGCCGCCGTCTTGCACAGCTGGCGGGAGGAGAAGCAACGGTAGCTGATGCGACGCAGCTTGCCTGTGCAGATCCTTTTGAGGCTGGTGCATATCTGGCGCATTGGAAAAACGAAGAGCTTGCGCAGACACTTGGGTTGGGGGATGTGTACAATGATATCCGGTCACGATCAGAATACACCCTGGGAAAGGTGAATGCAGATACCATTCAAAAGCTGTATGGAAAAACACTGAATTTATCTGCATCACAAATCGACCGACAGGCAGAGTGTCGTCTGTCCTACTTCTTAAAATACGGACTTCGGGCACAGGAGCGAAAGGAAGCGCAGGTCGATCCGGCAGAATTTGGTACTTATGTTCATGCAGTTCTGGAAAATACAGCCCGTTGCATACGGGATATGGGTGGTTTTTCCAAGGTATCGCTGGAAGAAACGTTAGAAATTGCCCACAGATTTAGTGAGGAATACGCTGCAGAACGCTTCAGCCAATTGGATTCCCAACGGATGACCTATCTTTTCCACAGAAATATGCGGGAATTAGATATGGTCGTACAGGAACTTTGGACAGAATTAAAAGACTCCCTATTTGCACCGATTGATTTTGAAGTGGGCTTTGGCACAGGGGAAGGGCTGCCGCCGATCGCAATTCCCAATAACAGTATCAACGCAATTCTTCGGGGATTTGTAGACCGGGTGGATATATGGAACACTTCCGGAAGCAGCTACTATCGCGTGGTAGATTACAAGACGGGTAAGAAGGACTTTGATTACTGCGATGTTTTTAACGGCGTAGGTCTGCAAATGCTGCTGTATATGTTTGCTCTGCGCAGCAGCGGTGATGAAATGTTGGGGCCGCGTCCAATTCCGGCTGGTGTCCAGTATTTCCCGGCCCGGGTTCCCTATGTATCAGCAGATGGTAAACTGGATGAGATACAGGCTGATAAGGAACGCAATGCTCAATGGAAGCGGCGCGGATTGCTTCTTCGAGATGAAGCAGTGCTACAGGCAATGGAGCCGGGTGAAACGCCCCGCAGAATGTGCTATTCCGTGAAAAAGGACGGTTCCTTAAGCGGAGACTTGGCAGACAGAGAACAGCTGAAGCTGCTGGAAAAATATGTTTTCCATATTTTATCGGAGCTGGTGGAGGATATTGCCTCCGGCAATGTGGAGCCAAACCCTTATACCAGAGGAAGCAGTCATAATGCCTGTGCTTTTTGTCCTTATGGAAGTATCTGTCATAAGGAAAACGTTTCGGGACGGCGAAATTATAAGGCAATGAAGGCGGAGCGATTCTGGGAGGAGATTGAAAAGGAGATGTCGCGTCATGGCTGATAAATTAACACCCCAGCAGGAGCAGGCGGTATTCAACCGTGGGGGGAATCTTCTTGTCTCCGCGGCTGCCGGTTCCGGTAAAACGAAGGTTCTGGTTGACCGACTGCTAACTTACCTGACAGATCCGATAAATCCTGCAAATCTGGATGAGTTTCTTATCATTACTTATACAAAAGCAGCGGCATCAGAGCTTCGCGGAAAAATCGCAGCCAAATTGTCTGAACGGATCGCGGCAGTACCGGAAAATATGCATCTTCAGAAGCAGATGCAAAGGCTGTTCCTGACAAAAATATCTACAGTCCATGGCTTCTGCGGTGATCTGCTGCGGGAATATGCATACCAGCTGAACATCCCTGTAGATTTCCGAATCGGCGATGAGAGCGAATGCAGAGAAATTCGGGACACCGTATTGTCCGACCTTTTGGATCGGGCCTATGAGCAGGAGCATGCTGAAGATTTTCACGCCTTTGTGGATACACAGGGACTTGGCCGGGATGATCGGCTGGTGCCGCAAATCATAGAAAAAGTTTATGACAGTGCGCGGTGTCATCTGGATCCAGAGGCTTGGCTGCAAAGCTGCCTTGAAGCGGCGCAGGTAGAACATGTCCAAGATGTGTCAGAAACTGTCTGGGGCCGCTATTTGATGGAGGATCTGCAGGCATATTTGGAACAACACATACGCATTCTGGAGCAATGCGCCGGTGCTTTGGAACGAAGTGACGGGTTGGAAAAGCCTGCAATGAATATCCGAGCAACCATTGCACAGCTGAAGGAACTTCAGACGGCACAGACATGGGATGAGATCGTTCAAAAAAGGTCGATAGACTATGGCCGTTTGACGTTTCCCAAGAAAACCGGAGATGCGGAACTTTGCGACCGAGTCAAAATGGCAAGAAATAGCTGTAAAGAAGGTCTTTCAAAGAAACTTAGCGGCTTTACGGACAAATCGTCCTCTGTTTTGCAGGACCTTATGCAGTCTGCAGCCGGGGTACGCGGACTGATTTTGTTGGTACATCAGTTTGATAGGGATTATTCTGCCGCCAAACGCAGCCGAAGAATGCTGGATTTCAGCGATTTGGAGCATAAGACCCTTGACTTGCTGCTGGGTAAGAACCGCAGTCATCCTACAGTGGCAGCGAATGAAATTGGACAGCGGTATCGTGAGATCCTTGTAGATGAGTATCAGGATTCCAACGGTGTGCAGGATAAGATTTTTGAAGCGCTGACTTGGGAAAGACAGAATTGTTTCCTTGTTGGAGATGTAAAGCAATCCATTTATCAGTTCCGGTTGGCAGATCCGGGAATCTTTTTGCAAAAGTACCACCAGTATGTATCTGCGGAGGATGCAGCTGCGGGACAGGGCCGAAAAGTACTGCTAAGTCATAATTTCCGCTCCGGACCGGAAGTCATCGATGCGGTCAATCACGTATTTTCTGCCTGCATGCGTCCTGAAGTGGGTGGATTATATTATGGGGACGCAGAAGCCTTGCGAGAGGGTGTTGCACATGAAGTGCTGAAGGATACTGCTGTAGAGCTGTATGGCGTGGATGTGCAGGAGGAAACCTACCCGGAGGAAGCTGCGTTTGTTGCAGAACGGATTCATCAAATGCTGTCGGAGGGTGTTCTGGTTCGCAAAAATGGAGGAATGCAGCCGGTAAAACCGGAGGATATTGTGATCTTACTTCGTTCTCCGGGCAGTGCGGCTATGTATTTTCAAAGCGCTTTAGAAGCCAGAGGAATCCGCTGTGCATCCGGAAGCGGAACAGATCTTTTGAAGACGGAGGAAATCAGTACGTTCCGGGCGCTTTTAAAAACGATTATGAATCCGAGACAGGATATTCCTCTGCTTAGCACGTTGGCAAGTCCTGTTTTTGGTTTTACAGCCGAAGATATTGCAGTGATTCGCAGCAGGAAGAAAAAAGGATTTATCTATGATGCGTTGACAGCGAGTGAGCATCCGAAAGCTACAGCATTTTTGCGTACTTTGGATCAATTGAGGGCATGCGCCAGAATGGATACATTGACAAATCTATTGGAGCAATGTCTTACGCTGACACGCTTAGACAGCATTTATAGTGCGATGTCGGACGGAGAAACAAAAAGTGGGAACCTACAGACCTTCTTCCGGTTAGCCTCCGATTTTGAAAAGGGAAACCTTCGGGACCTTTCCCAGTTTTTAGACCATCTGGATGCGCTGGAGGAGCGGGGATTGGTCGGCACGGAGACTGCGAATGCTGGATGTATTACAATTATGAGCATCCATAAGTCAAAAGGCCTGGAGTTTCCTGTAGTTTTCCTATGTAATCTTTCTAGAAAGTTTAATTTGGAGAGTGCTCGCGCACAGATTTTGTGCGATAAGGAATTAGGCCTTGGTTTATCGGTTGCAGACACTGTCAATCGCGTTCGCTATCCGTCCCTAGCCAAGCGTGCCATTGGGGCAAAAATGATATCCGAGAGCATTTCGGAGGAAATGCGGGTACTCTATGTGGCAATGACGCGGGCGAGAGACCGGCTTATCATGACCTATGCATCCCAGACGCTGCAAAAGGATCTGGAAGAGTTGGCGCTTCGTCAAGACTTTGATGATGGTGCGCTTCTATGTACGGAAGCGTTATGCATGGGCGATTGGGTCCTCTTAGCAGCGCTTCGACGGACAGAAGCGGGAACGCTCCATGTCCTCGGTGGGAAACCGGATCAGACGCAGATCGGTGCATTCCCTTGGAAGATCCAAGTGGTAGAGGCTCCTGTACAAATGGCCACGGCAGAGCTGCAAGCCGTTGCGCCGAGGATGCCGGATGATATGGAAAATCGTCTTCGCCGCGCCCTTTCCTTCCGGTATGCTCATGAATCAGCGACAAGGACCCCCTCCAAGCGTACTGCAACAGACCGTAAAGGGCGAATCAAAGACATGGAGGCTGCAGAGCGTGCTCCTGAACCGCAGACAGTGAACCGACTATGGAGAAAGCCCGCCTTCTTATCTAAGCAAATAGATGGAAAGGCCTATGGTAATGCGGTACATGCTGCGATGCAATACATTTGCTATAAAAACTGTAGCGCTCCCGCTGATGTTTCTTTGGAGATCCAACGTCTGATCGATAATGGTTTTCTCTCTGAAGAACAAGGAAATATGGTCAATGCCGAAGATATTGCGAAATTCTTTGCCTCAGAAATTGGCGGGAAGCTCCAAAAGGATGTGCCACATCTTCGTGAGTTTAAATTCTCGATTCTAGACGAGGGAAACCGTTATGGAGAGAATCTTGAAGGAGAGCAGGTGCTTTTGCAAGGTGTTGTTGACTGTGCGCTGGTGGAACCGGATGGAATTACGATTATAGATTTTAAGACAGATCATGTTACGAATGCGACACTTCAAAGTGCAGCAGAACGTTATCGCGATCAGTTGGAAACTTACGCAGAAGCAATGAGCCGAATTTTTGAAATGCCGGTCAAAGCAAAATACCTTTATTTCTTCCAGCTGGATCAGTTTGTAAAGATTTAATTAAAATGGGCATCCTTCCGAAAGAGGATGCCCATTTTGTTAGCGACGGTTCTGGTTGCTGTTCTGATTCTGGTTGTTCTGGTTGCTGTTCTGGTTACGGCTGTTCTGGTTGTTGTTCTGATTGCTGTTCTTGTTCTGGTTATTCATAGATAAAACTCCTTGCTTTTTCTTGCGGTTTTACCCGCTATCCTAGTTTGCCCCAAATTTCAGGATTTATCCTTGGCTTTAAATAAGACACCTGCAACTAAGCCAGCTAAAATGGCAGCTGTGATTCCACCGGCAGAAGCCTTTAATCCTCCGGAGAAGATTCCCAGAAAGCCATCTTTTTGGACAGCTTCTTTTACACCCTTTGCAAGTGTGTTTCCGAAGCCTGTCAGAGGAACGGTTGCTCCAGCTGCGGCAAAATCTACAAGCTTCGGATATAGACCAATAGCACCTAAAAGAACACCGATCACAACATAGCTGACAAGAATCCTTGCCGGAGTAAGCTTTGTTTTATCGATCAAAAGCTGACCAATCAGGCAGAGGCTTCCTCCTACGAAAAACGCTTTGATATAATCCATCTTATCGTCCTCCTGCAATGCTTACTGCATGACAGACACCGGGAATGGGGAGACCCTGCTGGGTGGAGGTAGGGGAGAGCAGCGCGCCGGTTCCGCAGAATAGGATCTTTTTCAGCTTCCCGGAGTTCAGCTGCTCCAGCAGATAACCGCATAATGTTATGGCACTGCAGCCGCAACCGGATCCTCCAGCGTGTACGTCTTGCGTAGTGTTATCAAAAATTAGTGTTCCACAATCGGATATTTTTCCGCCTATGGAGATGCCGTCTTTTCTCATCAATTCCAGTAATACTTCTTTTCCAAGCTGCCCCAAATCTCCGGTGACGATCAAATCGAAATCTTTGGGGCCTGTATTTAGATCCCGAAAATGGGCTTTTATCGTTTCTGCCGCTGCAGGCGCCATGGCTGCGCCCATGTTATTGGCATCCTTGATACCCAGATCTGTAACGGTTCCGATGGTACATGCCGTTATTTTTGGGCCCTTACCACGGGAACAGACCAGTGCAGCGCCGGAGCCGGTGACAGTCCATTGAGAGGTAGGGGTTCGCTGACCGCCATAGCCTAGAGGAAAGCGATACTGGCGTTCAGAGGAGGCAAAATGAGAGGAGGTCATTGCCACTACCCGGTCTGCAAAGCCTCCACCTACTGTCATGGAGGCCATCAGAAGACTTTCTGCCATAGTAGAGCAAGCTCCGTATAATCCCAAATGAGGAATACCGGTATTGCATAGAGAGAAGGAGGAACCGATACACTGGTTTAAGAGGTCTCCGGAAAACACAAGATCAAAGTCTGCTTGCAATAGTCCTGCTTTGGATGCCAATTTTTCTATTGCAAGCTGCTGCATACGTTTTTCAGCCTGTTCCCATGTTTTCTGCCCAAAATACGTGTCCCGGCATTTCACATCAAAGGTGTGTGACAGAGGACCTTCCACTTCTTTTTTTCCCGCGATACTGGCCCAAGCGGTAATGATGGGTGGATTTTCCAATACGAAGCTTTGCCGTCCCCGTTTATGAACTGCCATAGAGGTACCATCCTTTCCATTTTCCGATAGTATGCGTAATAGTTGCAAGTTCCATTCGGATGCTTTATAATATTCAAGAAAGGGGAGATAAGATGGAATATCAGGTTAGAAATGCATTCATGGAAGATTTGGAACGGGTTCAGGAGATATATGCCTATGCCAGAGCATTCATGAGAAAAACGGGGAATCCAAACCAGTGGAGCAACAATCATCCGCCCTTGGAACAACTGCAGGAGGATGTTCAGAACAGAGATCTGTATGTCATTTGCCGGAATGGCATCATTCACGGTGTCTTCTATTTCTTTATTGGAGAGGACCCAACCTACGGGAGGATCGATGGAGGCTGCTGGCGCAGTGATTCTGATTATGGTACGATCCATAGGATCGCCGGCGATGGCTCCGGTGGCATCCTGAAGACAGCAGTTGCTTTTGCAAAACAGCAGATTTTCCATATTCGGATCGATACACACGAAGATAATCACGTGATGCAGCATGCAGTGGCAAAGGAAGGCTTTCAAAAACGTGGAATCATTTACATAGCAGATGGCTCTCCCAGAATTGCTTATGATCTGCTGACAGAATAAAAATCAGGTGGCACTCTGTAAGGAATGCCACCTGTTATTTTTTAATATACCCGGCGAGCGCCGAAATAATGTACGGACCAATAACCACTGGTCAAATCGGAATAAGAAACCGTAGACCGGGAATTTGGTGCATGAATAAATTGTCCATCGCCTGCATAAATGCCCACATGAGACAGTCTGTTTGCACCGGTGCCCGCAAAGAATACAATGTCACCGGGCTGCAGATTTTTCTTTTCCACATAAGTTCCCATAGTGTACTGGGATGGTGGGGTGCGGTAGGGGGCGTATCCGAGCTGCTTCAGAACGTAATAGACAAATCCTGAACAGTCAAAGCCGCTGGGGGATGCACCGCCGCTAACATAGGGTGTACCTAAATATTTCTGCGCTTCCAGCAGAATATCAGTGCCAGCTCCACTGGGTAACGTGCCGACATTGCCGGGGTTTGTGGAAGGCGTAGAGGTATCAGAGGGATTCCCATTAAGGGCCGAACCACTGGGGGCAACACCGGTAGATTTTCCGCGGCGAAAAAATTTAGGAGAATTGACCGAAGCCTTATTTTCGTAAGGAATTTCTGTCAGTTCTACATAATCACTGCGAATATAGCCGATTTCGTTTTTGTAGATGACCTTGTACCAGCCTTCGTTGATGCCTATGATATAGCATATATCCGATTTAGAGGAAACTGTGATTACACCGGCAGATATAGAAGGGCCGCTTCGCACATTTACATCACTGCCTGCGATCCTGCCATACCCCAATTCTGCATTTTCTGTTACAGAGGCATCCAGAGAATCGGATTGCATGTAGCCGATTTGCAGATTAAAGTTAACCTTGTACCATCCTTCGGATTTGCTTAAGATAACGACACATTCATCCAGACACGCCGTATCCAGAATGGAAGCGTCCGTATTTGGTTCTTTATAAAGGCATAGGGAAGCTACGTTTACAAACCCGATTCCATAGGTAAGATCGCTGGCGGCAGATGCAGAGATGACAAAATTACAGGTCAGAAGTATCCATACCAAAATCAGACAAGTGATCTTTTTTGCGAAATTCATACTTTGTCCTCCGTCTTTTGTGGGAATCCTTCTGAGGAGTTACAGAAAATTCCGAAAAAAGGCGGGATTATTTTCCCGCCAATGCGCGTTCCAGCCAGACACAGCCCAGATCCAGAGCAGTGTAGAAGCCGTCTTTTTCGCTCTTTTTTACGATTCTGTCCCGGCTTTTTGCGGCAGGATCCGTCAGCTGGAGCTGAACAGAAACCCGGGATGCGACATCCATATCGCCAACCTTTTTGCTCTCCAGAACCTGAAGCATAACAATGTGGCTGTCTGCCATAGAACCGTAATACACAATATTGTCTTTCCGCATCAGCGGACGACCTTTATACATTAAAACTGCTTTTTCGTCAGCCATAAAAGGCACCTCCTGCAAGTTGTAATCAAATTGTAACATATTGCTACAAAACAGTCAAGATAAAGTTACGATAAGTCCGGGAAAGAGAGATTAACGTAACATGATACGAATAGAGAAGAAATTAGAGTAAGACGGAGGGGTAGTATGAATTTTTCAAGGTACAAAACAAGAGGCCTTTGCCTGTGCAAAAGCCTCTTGGCTTTGGATCAATCCTGTTCAAACAGGTACTCGCGAACCAGAACCTGCATCAATTCATCCCGGTCGATCTTGCAAATCATGCTGCGGGCATTGTTGTAGTTGGTGATGTATGTGGGGTCTTCTGTCAAAAGATATCCAACGATCTGGTTGATGGGGTTATAGCCTTTTTCTGTCAAGGCCTCGTACACACTCCGGAGAATCCGGCGCATATTCTCTTTGTCGTCGCTGGGTACTGTGAATTTCAGGGTTTCCTTTCCGGTCATGGTACTTAAGCCTCCTTAGTAAAAGTTTATAGTAATTATAACCGAAAAACAAGAGACTGTAAAGTCCTAAGATCAGAAATATTTGTTAATTTTTCCTTAGGATTCTTTTAAAAACAGGGCAGAATGAACTGCCCTGTTTTTTGTATCCATTATCTCAGGCTGGCATCCAGCTTTTCTTTCAATGCAGAAAGAACCTTGGAAACAACTGCTTCAGAATCTGTATCAGTCAGCGTGCGGTCATCAGCACGCAGCTCCAGAGAGAAGGCCATGGACTTCTTACCCTCGGGAACACCGACACCACGGTAGATATCGAAGAGCTTAACACCGCGCAGAAGCTTACCGGCAGCGGCAGTGATGACATCCTCAACCTGCGCAACCGTTACTGCTTCATCACAGATCAGAGAGAGGTCGCGGGTAACAGAAGGATATTTGGGCAGGGGAGTGTAGGTCGCGTCAGGCAGCTGGCACTGCAGCAGCTTGGTGAAGCTGATCTCAGCGCAGTAAACATCGGCATCCATGCCGTAATTCTTAGCAACCAGAGGATGGACCTGACCAAGGAAGCCCACATCCATACCATCAATCGTAACCTTAGCGCAGCGGCCGGGATGATAGCTGGGATTATCCTTAACAGCGGTATAGCTGGCCTTTTTCAGACGCAGACCGGCAAAAACGGCTTCCAGCTCGCCCTTCAAGGTAAAGAAGGTCTCATTTGCACCATAGGTACCCAGCAAGAGCATCTTGGGCTCTTCAGGCAGCTTCTGGCCATCAACGGGAAGATAGATCTTTGCGACTTCGTACAGCTTAACAGCTTTGTTGTGGTAAGCGTAGTTACGGGACAGAATGTCCATCATGGAGGGGAGGGCAATGGTACGCATGATGGAGGTATCTTCACCCAAAGGATTCTGGATACGCATAGCATTACGCAGGGGAGAATCTGCGCTGATGCGGATCTGATCGAAGATGGCGGGAGAAACAAAGGAATAGGTGATGATCTCGCTGTAGCCCAAGCCGCGGCACAGCTGACCGGCCTTGGCTTCCAACTTCATCTCGGGGGAGTAGCCACCCTGTGTAGAGGTGCGGAAAGCAGTAGTGGGGATCTCGTTGTAACCGTGGGAACGGCCAACCTCCTCAGCTACATCGGCCATCAGGTTCAGGTCAGGGCGGAAGGAGGGCACCTGAATGGTATCGTCCTCTACGGGGATTTCCAGCAGGTTCAGATATTTGACCATATCATCCTTAGAAATGTCAGTGCCAAGCAGACGGTTGATCTTTTCAGGCTCCAGAGGAAGTGTTTTTGGCTCGGGGACATAATTGATAACGTCAATGGTACCATCCAGCACTTCGCCACACTCCAGCATTTCTACCAGTTCACAGGCACGCTGAACAGCGGGAATGGTCATCATGGGATCCAGATTCTTCTCAAACTTACCAGAGGCTTCGGTGCGCATGCCCAGAGCCAGCGCAGTCTGACGGATAGAGGTGCCGTTAAAGTTTGCGGACTCGAAAACGACCATGGTGGTATCATCCATGATTTCAGAATTTTCGCCGCCCATAATACCAGCCAGACCAATGGCCTTATCATCGTCAGCAATGACCAGCATACCGGCCTTCAGGTTACGAACATTGCCATCCAGCGTGGTCAGGGTTTCGCCATCAACTGCTTCGCGGACCACAATCTTACCGGAGGAAACGTACCGATAATCAAACGCGTGCATGGGCTGGCCGTACTCCAACATGACATAGTTGGTGATATCCACAATATTGTTGATGGGGCGGACACCGTTGGCACGCAGGCGGTGACGCAGCCACTTGGGAGAGGGCCCAATTTTTACATTGGCTACCATACGGGAGGAATAGCGGTTGCACAGCTCGGTAGCGGGAACCTCCACATCCAGATGTTCGTAGATAGAACCTGAATCGCTGCCCTTGACCACAGGCTCGTGGTGCTTCATCTGCATACCGAAAGCGGCGGCAGATTCTCTTGCCAGACCGATGATAGAGTAGCAATCGGGACGGTTGTTGGTGATTTCAAATTCCACAACGGTATCGTCATTGCCGATGACCAGATTGATGTCATCGCCGGGCTTGCAGTCTTCGTCGTTGAGGATCCAGATGCCGTCTGCATAGGCACCGGGCAGATCGTTCTGGGTCAGGCCCAGCTCCGCAAAGGAGCAGAGCATACCGTTGGACTTTTCACCGCGCAGCTTGCCCTTGGTGATGTGGATGCCGCCGGGAAGCCAAGAGTTGTGCAGTGCGGCGGGAACCAGATCGCCTTCTTTGACGTTCTGGGCACCGGTGACGATCTGGACAGGCTCTTCCTGTCCCACATCCACCTGACAGACCCACATATGATCGGAATTGGTGTGACGAACGATGGAAACTACCTTACCAACCACGACATTTTTGATTTCAGCGTCCATTCGCTCATAGGTTTCCACCTTCTGACCGAAGACGGTCAGGGTTTCCACATATTCTTTATCGGAAACGTGGGACAGATCCACAAATTCCTCGTGCAGCCATTTTCTGTTCAGTTTCATTTTTCTGTCCCTCCTTTTAGAACTGGTTCAGGAACCGCATATCGTTGTCGAAGATCAGACGCAGGTCATTGATCTTCATGCGGCCCATAGCGGTACGCTCCAGACCGATGCCGAAGGCAAAACCGGAATACTTTTCGGAATCAATGCCGCAGTTCTCCAGAACCTTGGGATGCACCATGCCGGCACCCAGCAGCTCAATCCAGCCCTCACCGTGGCAGGTAGAGCAGACATTGCCGTCGATCTCGCCGGTACCGTGGCACTTGTGGCACTGCATGTCCATTTCGCAGCTGGGTTCAGTAAAGGGGAAGTGGTGGGGGCGGAAACGGACCTGTGCATCGTGGCCGTAGATCTTGTTCATGATGGTGATGAGAGCACCTTTCAGATCGCCCATGGTAATGTTCTCACCGACTACCAGACCTTCGATCTGATGGAACATGGGAGAGTGGGTAGCATCTGCCTCATCCTTACGGAACACACGGCCGGGAGCCAGCATGCAGAAAGGAGGCTTGTGTGTCTCCATGTACCGGATCTGCATGGAGCTGGTCTGGGTCCGCAGCAGAACTTCGTCATTATCGTCGAAATAGAAGGTATCGGAGCGGTCACGGGAGGGATGGCCTTCTTCGATATTCAGACGGGTAAAGTTGTAGCTGGCAAACTCCACCTCGGGACCGTCAACAACGGTATATCCCATACCCACGAAGATATCCTTGATCTCCTGAAGAACCTGATTCATGGGATGCTGATGACCGACAGCCACAGTCTCACCGGGAATGGTAACGTCGATGGCTTCTGCAGCCAGCTTGGCTTCCAGAACGGCAGCATGGATCGCAGCCTTGCGCTCCTCAAGCTTGGCTTCGATTTCAGCGCGGACGGCGTTGGCCATCTGGCCCATAATAGGACGCTCTTCGGGGGAGAGCTTACCCATCTGCTTCAGAACAGCAGTCAGCTCACCCTTTTTGCCAAGCAGCTTGACGCGAAGCTCCTCCAGAGCGGCAGGGGTAGCGGCAGCTTCCAGCGCTGCCAGAGCATTTCCTTTGATTTGCTCTAATTGTTCTCTCATGTTTTATCCTCCTAAAAGGTTTACTACAAATAAAAAGACCTTCCATCCCATGATCGGGACGAAAGGCAATCCTTCCGCGGTACCACCCGCAATTCGCTTATCTTAAGCGCAGCTTTTTCGGATGCAGACACATCCAAGACCGATAACGCAGTCACGCGTCCGTCCCTACTTAGTTTTCAGGCGGCAGCTCCCGGGGGAAAGCCCGATACTGCACGCAAGCGGCTTCCACCATCCCGCTCTCGCTAAAACGCAAACCAATACAAGGCAACCCGATCATTGCATTTACATATCTTTGCTATACTAACATATTCATTAAAAATATGCAAGAAGATTTTCTGTTTCTTGACGAAAAAATGGGTCCGTGGTATGATTTAGGAAACAAGAAGGAGGATGATCCCGTTATGAAATTTGAATCTGTAGCACAGGCGATAGAAATGCTGAAAAATTTCCAGCAGACCCAGTATGCCTATAACCATGCGATCAGTATGCTCTATCACGATGCATCCACGACTGCGCCCAGTGATTCTTGGGAGGGCCGGGGAAAGACCATGGAGATCCTGACACAGGTAACATATGAGCAAATGACCAAACCAGAAAATGCTGAATTGCTTTCCTATCTTGAAGCAAATGCAGATCAGCTGGATGCTCAGACCCGTAGAGAGGTAGAGGTGCTGCGCAAAGGTTATGACCAGATCCACCGGATCCCTGCTGAGGAATACGTTGCATACAGCGTCCTGCTGAACGAGGCGCAGGGTGTTTGGCAAAAAGCTAAGACAGACGATAATTTTGAACTCTTTGCACCAGTCTTGGAGAAGATCGTGGACTTTAACAGAAAGTTTGCCGGATACTACCAGCCGGATATGCTTCCTTACGATGCACTCCTAAACGAATATGAAGAAGGCCTTACCATGGAAACGCTGGATGCGTTCTTTGCCCAGCTTCAGGAGACCATTGTTCCCCTGATCGCAAAGATTCGGGAAGCAAAGCAGATCGACAATGCTTTTTTGTTCAAAACATACCCTGCTGCACAGCAGCGTGTCTTCTCTGAATACCTGATGGATCTTATGGGGATCGATAAGACACACTGCGCCCTGGGAGAGACAGAACATCCTTACACTATGAATTTCAATAATAAGGATGTTCGTATTACGACCCATTACTACGAGAATAATTTGGTAAGCTCCATGTTCTCAGTGGTTCACGAGGGCGGTCATGCCTTGTATGAGCTGGGGGCAGACGACTGCTATAATTACACTGCCCTGACCGGTGGTGTATCTATGGGCATCCATGAAAGCCAAAGCCGCTTCTACGAAAATATTATCGGAAGAAGTGAGGCTTTTGTACATGCTGTCTTCCCGAAGCTGAAGGAATTGTTCCCGGAGCAGCTGAAGGATGTGGATGAAATGATGTTTTACCGTGCCATTAACCGCAGTGAACCGTCCCTGATCCGCATTGAGGCGGATGAGCTGACCTATCCGCTGCATATTATGGTGCGCTACGAGGTGGAAAAGCAGTTGATCGCAGGTACCTTGGCTGTAAAGGATATTCCTGCTGAGTGGAACCGTTTGTATAAGGAATACTTGGGGGTAGATGTGCCCAACAATGCCAAGGGCTGCCTGCAGGATAGCCACTGGAGCGGCGGTTCTATTGGCTACTTCCCCTCCTATGCAATCGGCAGTGCTTATGGCCCGCAGATGCTGCGCAAGATGGAGGAAGAACTGGGCGATATTTATAAGGATGTTGCAAAGGGCGATCTGAGCAGAGTCACGGCATGGCTCAGAGAGAAAATCCACCGGTATGCAAGTTTTAAGAAACCCACAGAGCTGTTTGAATCCGTCTGCGGTAGATTTGATGCTAAATACTTTACGGATTATTTGACGGAAAAGTATAGTAAGCTGTACGATCTCTAAAACGGCTGCCATGGAAATTAGAGAACTTTGTCACGAAAAGGTCCTATCTCTGCTTCCTGACCGTGATCCATGGGGCCATAAGGGAAATTTTGGAAAGCTTCTGCTGCTTTGCGGCAGCAGGGGCTTTACCGGAGCAGCGTACCTTGCAGCCATGGGCGCCCTGCGCAGCGGAGCCGGACTGACTTTTTTAGGTGTTCCGGAATCTATCTATGCCATTGAAGCGGTAAAGCTGAATGAACCGGTGGTATTTCCGCTTCCTGATACAGATGGAAAGCTGAGTATCATGGCGATTGCAGAAATCGAGAAGCGTCTTCCGCAGATGGATGCCGTTCTGGTCGGTTGTGGACTGGGCCAATCCAGCGGGACATTGGCTGTTGTGAAATTCGTGTTGGAAAACGCCAGTTGTCCGGTGGTTGTGGATGCAGATGGCATAAACGTCCTGTCTGGGCATAAGGATATATTGCGTAGAAGAACTGCACCCACGATCTTAACGCCCCATGATGGTGAATTTATTCGCTTTGGCGGAACCATTGGGGAGGACCGGATGGCATCCGCAGCATATTTTGCCCGGGAGTGGAACAGTATCCTTTTGCTGAAGGGCCGCCGCACTTGCATTACCGACGGCTTCGGCGCTTACCGAAACCTGACGGGAAACCCCGGTATGGCAGTAGGTGGCAGCGGAGATGTTTTGGCAGGGATCATTGTCAGTCTGCTGGGACAGGGCATTGCTCCGTTGGAAGCAGCTGCTTGCGCCGCATGGCTCCATGGCGCTGCCGGAGACCTTTGTGCGCAGGAAATTGGCCAGTATGGCATGCTGCCGACAGACATGCTGCAGCGTCTTCCACGACTTTTGAAATAAGGCGGAATCTTATGAAAAAGGCTGGACTGCTTGCCTTCGTGTTACTGCTTTTGTCCGGATGTACCAATCAAACAGAGGAAATAGAACGGGGGATGACGCTGCGCAGGAAGCTGCTGCAGGCATCCTCCTGTTCCTTTCATGCGGAAATTACAGCGGATTATGGAGAATTTCTGTATACATTTGCAATGGAGTGTCAAGGGGATGCGGATGGAAACATGACCTTTACTGTGTCAGAGCCGGAAAGCATTGCCGGGATTACAGGGAAAATAACTGAAGAGAATGGTTTTCTGACATTTGATCAGCAGGCTCTATTCTTTTCTTTGTTGACGGATGACCAGCTAAGTCCCATCAGTGCACCATGGATATTGCTGAAAACACTGCGCAGTGGATATCTGACATCTGCCGGTATGGATGAGGGAAGGCTTCGCCTGACAATAGATGACAGCTATGAAGAGGATGCGCTGCAAGTGGATATCTGGCTGGATGCGCAAGACATGCCTGAATGTGCGGAGATATTGTATGATGGAAGACGGATCTTGTCGTTGAATGTCACGGATTTTAGAATCCTGTAGCATTTTGAAGAAGCCGTGCATAGGATATTTTAAACGCTGCACCGTATAAAATCCATAGATACGTGGGAGAATACCCTTACCGCGTTACATATGGCCACATACGGTAGCGCGCAAGCATTTGCACGGAGCGTGAAGACAATGAGCGAAGCATCAGTAAAACGCGGCGACATATTTTATGCCGACCTGTCGCCGGTAGTGGGCAGTGAGCAGGGGGGGACACGGCCTGTTCTGATCGTTCAAAATGATACAGGAAACCGACATTCCCCTACAGTGATCGCCGCAGCCATTACCAGTCAAACAGGAAAAGCCCGACTGCCTACCCATATCAACATAGCCGGAGGCAGTGTAGGCCTCAGTAAGGACTCGATCATACTGCTGGAACAGATCAGAACGATTGATAAACGCAGGCTGCGTGAACACATGGGACATTTGGACGAAGAACAGATGGCACAGGTAGACGATGCCATAGCCGTTAGTTTCGGCCTTCCCGGAGGAAGCAGACCAAGTTGAAAGAATAGAAATAACGCCTCCATTTGCGGCATAGGATGCAGCAAGGGGGCGTTATTTTTTGATGGAACATTTTTATGTGTATTTTGGAAATGAGAAGGTCGGAGGCGTTCAGGTAGTTAGACAGGGATTGTATTATCGATTTGTTTGCCGCTGCAAGCTTGCAGGCGATGTCCTTTGCCGATTACAGGTTACCTGTGGGGACAAGTGTGAAAATCTAGGGATCGTGGTACCGATGGAGGGTACCTTCGGATTGGAAACAAAATTGCCTGTAAAGCGGCTGGGAGAGGGAAATATGGAATTTCTGCTGCTGCCAAAGCATGAGAAGAAAGCGGAAAGATTTATTCCCATTTGTCCAGAGGAGCCCTTTGCCTATATTGCGCGCTTAAAGGAAGCTTACTTAAGCCGAAAGGACGGACAGGTTGGCATTGTATTAAATGGTAAAATTTAAGGTTTTCTTAAAACACAACCTTTGAGATATATGTTATAATTATTATAAATAGAAACAAAGGAGGAAACCATATGGACTCTGATGCACAGGTATGGGAAAAGAGGTCAGCAAAGATCGTGCTGGGCCTGCGAAAGGGAATCCTAATTTACGGCATTCTGGTGATAATTTTACTCTTTGTATATAACATAGGATTTTTGGAAGATGTAGATAAAACAATGGATGGCTATATTCTCGTAGAGAATGGTGAAAGCTATCCCTGCGAGGTTCGTCTGACAGGACAGGCAACAGAATATCCGGTAAAGAATTTTGTCCGCAGGAGAAACAACTACCGATATGCAGGAGACGTAACTGCCTATGTGAACGGGACCCGATTGGCGATCGTTTCCTTTGACGGCTCGGATGCTCATTACGCATATGGTGAAAACTATCCGACGAATTGCCGGATCCGCCGGGACTTGGAAAGGGTATTTGCAGAAACAGAGTTGAAGAAGCTACTCCCGGAGCAGGACAGTAAGCGATGCGTCATCGTTGGTCCGGCCGCAAGCGAAGAAGAAGCGCTGGCATTACTAGAAAACCGGGAGAGGTCATAATCAAGAATTGATTTTAAGGTAAAAAAGTGAACTGCTGCCCTTTGGGGCAGCAGTTTTTTCGCATAGGATATTACAAATCAATTTCCAAGCCGACAGGGCAATGGTCAGAGCCAAACACCTCACTATAAATGGGTGCAGCTGTGATGCTGTCCTTGATGCGGTTTGACATGATAAAATAGTCGATACGCCAGCCTGCGTTGTTCTTCCGGGCATTGAAGCGGTAACTCCACCAGCTGTACATTCCGGTGGCTTCGGGATAAAGATGGCGGAAGGTGTCGGTAAAGCCAGCCTCCAGCAGCTTTCCGAAGCTTTCCCGTTCCTCATCAGAGAAGCCGGCATTGCCCCGATTGGAGGCAGGATTTTTTAGGTCGATCTCCTGATGGGCAACATTCAAATCTCCGCAGGCGATGACAGGCTTTTTCCTATCCAGCTCCTGCAAATAATGGCGGAAAGCCTCGTCCCATTTCAGGCGGTGATCGATCCGCGCCAATCCCTGCTGCGCGTTGGGAGTATAGCAGGTAACGAGATAAAACTCGGGATATTCCAAAGTGATCATACGGCCCTCGGTATCCAACTCCTCAATGCCGACACCGTAGGCAACAGACATGGGAGCCTGCTTTGCAAAAATGGCAGTGCCTGAATAGCCTTTTTTCTGAGCATAGTTCCAAAACTGCTCATACCCGGGGATGGGAAGGTCGATTTGTCCAGCTTGCAGCTTGGTTTCCTGCAAGCAGAAAAAATCCGCGTCGATTTGATTGAAAAAATCAGAAAAGCCCTTGGTAACACAGGCCCTCAATCCATTTACATTCCATGAGATCAGCTTCATGATGCTTCCTCCGTTGCTTCAGGGATATTATCAAATTCATAAATGGAATCCGCGGTTAAGCTCAGAGAGCGTTCACCGCTGAAAATAGTGACTTCTTCTGTTTCCGTAAGCCCGAAACAGGTTTTCGCCAGACAGGCGCAGGCCAGTGCGTAGTCTGCATCTGACAGAAGGTCGTCTAGATCAGACAGACGAATTTCTGTTGTTTCTGCACCGGGGCTAACGGTATAGAGCTTTGTTCCCGCAGGGAGAGGGGAACGGTGATCCTCCTGAATAGGGCCCATCAGATAAATGGCGAGAAGATAGGATAGATCGTTGCGGTGACCGGAGGCTTCTCGTTCCTCGGAGACAATAACGCCGTCATTTGTGAAATACTGGCTCTGGGAGCGAACGTAGTAGAAGGTGACAGGCTGCTTGATTCGTTCTCCAAAATTACCGCAAGCGGACAACATCATGCAGAAGAAAAGAAAAACACAGAAGGCACGTTTCATGCTGGGTCCACCTCCGTATCAAATGCGGGGAAAACAACTGTGAATGTGGTGCCCTGTCCCGGTGTGCTGGAAACAGAAATTTCGCCACGGTTTCGGTTCACAATTGTCCGAACAATAGAAAGGCCAAGACCACTGCCGCCGGTTGCACGGGAGCGTGCTTTATCCACACGGTAGAAGCGTTCAAAGATGTGATCGATGGCATCCTCCGGAATACCCATACCGGTATCCGATACTTCCAGAATGGCATTATCCTCCTCCCGGCGCAGTCTAACCGACAGCGTTCCGCCGGGCTGGTTATATTTAATGCCGTTCTCTATTAAGTTGAATACGATTTGGTATAGATCATCTTCGAGGATCAGAACGGGAATATCCTCATCCAAATGGAGCTGGAAGGAAATGTTGGCCTGCAGGGCGTTGGGACGCAGCATTCTGGCGACCCGGCGAATGGTGGGGATCATGGGGATGATCTCACATTCCTCATTGGGAAGACCCTCTGCCTTTGTCAGAGATAATAATTTGGCTGTCATGCGGTTTAACCGCTCTGCCTCGTCACCGATATCACCGACAAATTCCCGAACAGTTTCCTGATCCATGTCGTATTGCAAAATGGAATCCGATAGGAGCTTGATAGAAGCAAGAGGCGTTTTCAGCTCGTGGGAGGCATCGGAAACAAAGCGGCTTCGTTTCTGCTCTGAGGTCTGCAGACGCTCTGTCAAGTCGTTAAATTCGTTTCCGAGGATCGTCAGCTCGTCGTTGCCTCCCATGTTGACCTTGTGAGAATAATCACCCTCCTGAATGATGCGCATGGAATCCATGATCTGGTTCAAGCGCCGGGAGAACGTGGTGGAAAATGCGATGGAGAAGAGGATCAGAACAAACTCCAAAAAGAAGGTGATCCGCATGACCGTGTTCTGAAGCGATAAGATCATGGCACCCTGTGTAGTTTCGTATTCCGTCATATATACGCAGCCCACAATGGTACCGAAATACACGATGGGAGTGGCAGAACGGGAATTGGTGGTGCCGTTGAAGTAGTTCCAAGAGCAGACATCGTTTCCGGCCAGTGCTTCCAAAATTTCCGGATAAAAAACGTAGTTTCCGATTTGACCGCCTGCGGTATCATAGAGCAGTCGGCAGGATTGATCGGTGACAACAAGTCTGGTGGCCTTTAAGCTGTCCATCTGATTGACGATTCCGGAAACAGATGTATGATTCAAAACGTCAAGCGTAGCGATCTCGTCTGAGACCAGCAGGCATTTTTCAATCATGGCATCCTTTTTGCTTTGATAAAACAGCTGCTGGCAGGTGATGGAACAATAAATATTTAAAAAAAGCAGCACAACAAGCGTGATGACAACATAGGTCATCGCGTAGCGGAATTGTGTTTTTCCATAACCACGGTAGGTGGTCTGTTTACTTTCGGAAGTAATAGCCAACGCCCCACTTTGTTAAGATATATTTTGGTTCAGCCGGATTTTCTTCCAGCTTTTCCCGCAAACGGCGGATGTGAACATCTACTGTCCGGATATCGCTCCGGTATTCATAGGCCCATATGGTATCCAGCAGCGCTTCCCGGGAATAGACGCGGTTCGGATTGCGCATCAGAAATTCGATCACATCAAATTCCTTTGCGGTCAGATCGGCGACTTGGCCGCTGCGATAGGCATTGCGTGCATCCAGATCCAGAGAAATGGAGCCAATGGTCAGCATATTCCCGGGAGTCTTCTTCTCCACAGAGCCTGCACGACGCAAAAGTGCACGGATGCGGGCTTTTAGTTCCAGAATATTGAAGGGCTTTGTCAGGTAATCATCTGCGCCGTGGTCAAAACCGATCAGCTTATCCATATCGTCGCTTTTGGCTGTAAGCATAATGATGGGAACTTCGGAAAATTCACGAATTTTTGCGCAGGCAGTCAGGCCATCCATATTGGGCATCATGACATCCAGAACAACAAGATCCGGAGATTGCTCCTGCACAGCCCGGACAGCCTCCAGTCCGTCGCTGCCGGTGATCACATCGTAGCCTTCGTTCTGTAAATTAAAGCGTATGCCCTTTACCAGCAGGGCTTCATCATCTACAACCAATATTTTCATGATTATCCTCCAATTGTAATAAGATCGATTATATCTTCTACCCGTTTTTCGCCGATGCCTTCCACATACATGAGACCCTCCGGGGCAGAGAAATCACCTTTGGAATCCCGATAGGCTATGATCCGCTGCGCCAACACATCCCCGATACCGGGAAGGGCCATAAGCTCTTCTTTGGTAGCCTGATTGATGTTAATGGGGAAGGAAACTGAGGGAATGTCGTCCGCTGCCGTGGATTCCGTGACCACGGACGCCTCAGGTGCGGAGTGCATAGCGGTGGGAATCGATAGGGTGATGGCAGAAGCGGTATGATTTCTGCCGATAAACACCCCCAGCGTGAAGGCTGCAAAGACGGCTGTCAGCATAAGCAAAATGCTGTGACTTGGTTTTTTCATGGGAATAGACCTCCCGCATTGACTAGAGGGGAAAAAGCTGTTATAATGTAACACATATTATACACGATTTTTTACCGTCGGACAAGTCTGGCGTGGGCTTATTGAAGGAGAAATATGAAAAAAATTAAGAACTTTTCGCTTTTGCTCAGCTTGATCCTGCTGCTTCAATGCACGTTGCTGCCGGCTGCGGCAGTGGAAACGACAGATTCTCTGCAGACAGAGCCTGTTTCAGAAGCCAATATCCTATTGGAAACGGAGGATATTCCTTTTGGTCAGGTTTGCGTTCAGAAGGGCTGCCGGACCATTAAGGGTATGGTACCCCTTGGAGGCAGTGACCGCCGTCTGGAAACAGCACAATCCGTATTTTTATATGAAGTCAACACAGATACCGTAGTTTATTCCTACAATCCGGACACAAAGGTGCATCCGGGTACCCTTGCAAAGATCGTTCTGGCTATGGTAGTTCTGGAACGGGCTGATATGGATGATGTGGTCAAGGTAACAGAGGGTATACAGTCCTATATTCCGGCGGGCGCCAATTCTATGCAGGTGGTTGACGGAAAGACCGTGAAATCCGAAAAGCTGAAAAGTAATGAGCACATTTCTGTGGGAGATTTGCTGTATGGCGTACTGATGATCAACGCAAACGATGCTGCTGTTGCTCTGGCCCATCATATTGCCGGTACCACAGATGGCTTTCTGACCCTGATGAACAATAAGGTCAAGCAGCTTGGCTGCAGCAATACCGAGTTTGGTAATATCAGTGGCCTGTATACGGGCCAATCCTACAGCACTGCGCGGGATATTGCGATTATTATGCGGGAAGCAATGAAGGATTCCCGTTTTGCAACCATTACCGGTACGGGTGAACATACCATACCGGCAACAGATCTGGCAGATAAGCGTACCTTTAAGACCCAGAACTACATGGTCGATGACAGTACCATTCAGGACTTCTACGACGGACGCGTTACCGGCGGCATGGCAACCTACCACGAAACCACGGGCGCATCTATTGTAATTACCGCAAATGATAAATCCAGTGAAGAAGATACCATCTATCTGAACTATATTGCAGTTGTTCTGGGCGCTACCCGCGTCTTTGCAGAGAATGGCTGGCAGCCGATCAATCATGGTAACTTCAATGAAATGTCCGTGCTGCTGAACTATGGCTTTGATAATTTTAAGGTCAACCGCATTATCTATGATGGCATGTCCTTAAACCAGTTCCCGGTAAACGGCGGCGAAAGCTATGCCGTCGGTCAGGCAAAGGTGGATGTGGATTCTGTTGTACCGAAGGCTGTTCAGATGAACAATCTCCAGATGAACTATGCGGTAACAGACGGAGGACTGAGTGCTCCGGTGAAAAAGGATGACATGATCGCTACATTGCAGGTGCAGTACCGTAACTCTGTGCTGACGGAGGTAGAGGTGTTCTCTATGGGCAATGTAAAGCCTGCAAATGATACAGGTGTGACCATTCGCTCTACGGCTGTGCGCAGTGACTCTGATGACAGCGGCATTCTTTCTGTCATTGGTACTGTTTGTGTGATCGTTCTGGGACTGGCAGCTGTGTATCTTGCTTTTAATGCTTACATGCGTTCGCGTATGCGTGCCCGCAGGAAGAAGAGGCGTGCTGACCGCAGGAGGATACGCTGATGCAGAACTGGGAAGCATTAAAGCAGACCTGTCATAGCTGTACCCGATGCGGCCTTTGCGAAACGCGGCATAATGTTGTGTTCGGCATTGGAAATGAAGAAGCAGATATCCTATTTGTGGGAGAAGGGCCCGGTGAACAGGAGGACCTTCAGGGAGAACCCTTTGTGGGCCCTGCCGGAAAGCTTTTGGATGATATGCTTTCCATCATCGATCTTGACAGGAAATGCAATTGCTACATCGCAAATATTGTCAAATGCCGTCCTCCCCGAAACCGTGACCCGCTGGAAACGGAACAGGATGCCTGCATCGGCTATCTTCGCAATCAGGTAGCGCTGATCAGACCGAAGATCATTGTGTGCCTTGGACGAATCGCTGCAAAACGACTGATCGATCCGGACTACCGCATTACCCGCCAGCATGGGCAATGGGTGGAGCGTAACGGCATCTGGATCACTGCGATTTACCATCCCTCCGCACTCCTGCGGGATGTATCCAAGCGTCCGGAAACCTTTGAGGACCTGCTTTCTCTGCGTGAGAAAATGCAGGAGATTGGCGCAAAGGTATAAATTTAAAAAAGTTATTGACATTTAGCCCGATTATCGATATAATAATCGGGCTAAATATCTGCTAGTGTAGCACAGTCGGTAGTGCATCTCACTCGTAATGAGAAGGTCGCCTGTTCGAGTCAGGTCACTAGCTCCACCAAGCCCCGAAACTGTAATGGTTTTGGGGTTTTCTTTTTGAAAAAAATTTGGAAACCTTGAGATATTTTCCATTCAAACCGTACTGTATAGATGAAACGGAAAGGATGTGACCAATTTGAAGGATCATGAGATCATTGACCTGTTCTTTGAGCGCTCGGAGCAGGCAATTACAGAATTGATTATCAAATATGGAGCGGCCATCAGAAGTATTGCCTCGAATATCCTGAAAGATGTGCAGGATGTGGAGGAATGCACTAACGATACATATTTGCAGGTATGGAATCGGATCCCACCAGCAAAACCCAAATATCTCGGTGCCTACAGCTGCCGCATTGCCCGGAACATTTGCTTAAACCGCTATTACAGCAATACGGCCCAGAAACGCAACAGCTACTATGATGTTGCACTGGAGGAATTGGAGGAGACCATTCCGGCATTGTCCACGGTGGAATCGGCGTATGATGCAAAGGAATTGACAGAATATCTGAATCTCTTTTTACAGGGATTAAGCAGAGAGGATCGGTACCTTTTTATGCGTCGGTACTGGTATGGAGATGGCATCCATGAGATTGCGGTCAATATGGGGATCAAAGACCATAATGCATCTGTCCGTCTTTTCCGTTTGCGGCAAAAGCTGCAAAACTATCTTCAGAAAGAGGGGATGATCCAATGAACCGAAAGCTGGTATCCAAAGCCATCAGCAACATTCAGGATAAATACATCATGGAGGCCATGGCACCTCCGGCGGCAAGATCAGATCATGCCCCGGAAAGGACATCCAACATGGGAAAATACGAGAATAAACGCAAAGGTGTAAACACCAGAAGATTGATTGGTTTGGCTTCTGCGGCCTGTCTGGTTTTCTCTCTGGCGATTACGGCATATGCCTTGAATCTATTTGGGATCCGTGAAATGTTCAGAACTGCGAATCGGGAGCTTCCGGAGTCGGCGGAACCCTATATCCAGCAGCATACCGAAGCTGCGGCTGCTGCGGATTGGAGCGCCAGAATTACAGAATCGCTCTGTGATACAGGCAAGATCCTGACTACCGTCACAGTATCCGGTGGGGACAGGTATATTGTGGTGCCTACAGATGCAATGCCTGAGGATTCTGTGGGTATCATCGGTATCAGAGCAGAGCAGACCCTGAGGGAATATGCAGCTGCACAGGGCAAGGAACTGCTGTTTGTGGGCGCCACCCTTAGGCATAGTGAACATCTTGGTGTTTTTGAGGAAGCCCAGCGCTTTGTCAATGGGTCTGCTGCGGAAATGAATATTTTGCTGGAATCTAGTAGAAGCGGCGAAACAGGTGGGGAAGCGATCTGCAAAATTTATGCAAGAGATATTGAAGGAAACAGGCTGGATCTGGAGCTGCCTTTCACGTTGGAGCAGGTCCCGGCAGAGAATGAACGGGTATATGTTCCTGTTGATCCGGATGCCATCCCCGGCATGACAGTGGGAGAAGCAACGGTCAAAGAAACACCGCTTGGCCTCAGTGTCCGCTGGATGGAAACTGTGACCGATCAGGAAGTATGGTATAACATTATGAAGGTAGAAGTCGAGGGTGTTACCTATCGGGAAGGCGGAGCAGTTCTGGAAGACGATGGAAACTGGTATTTCCAGTTCTCCATGGGCGAAGGGAGCATCGGTGATACCATGACCGTTCACTTCTATGACTGGGATAAGGTATGGATCGGAGATATTACATTTGAGAGGAAATAAGGTCATCTAGGTTGAAAAAACACCCATGTATCGATGCACAGATACATGGGTGTTTTTGCATCAGGAGAGAATGGTTGCGGTGACTTCCTCTGTATATTGCCGGGTATACAGCTCAAAGTAGTAGCCTTTTTGTTTCAGGAGCTCGGAATGGGTGCCCTGCTCCACGATCTTTCCGTTTTTGACCACGAGGATCATATCTGCGTTTCGGACCGTGGAAAGCCGGTGGGCGATCATCAAAGAAGTGCGTCCGGCAGTGATCCTATCCATGGCTGACTGGATGCGCTGTTCGGTGATGGTGTCTACGGATGCGGTAGCTTCATCCAGAATCAGGATGCGGGGATCAGCCAGAACAGCCCGGGCAAAGGAAAGCAGCTGCTTTTCGCCGGTGGACAGCAGATCGCCGCCCTCTCCCACATCGGTATCAAGGCCCTTTTCCAGATGTGCGATCACATCCTCTGCGGAAACAGCCCGGATAGCCTCCCAGATCTCATCATCGGATGCATCCGGATTGCCCATCAGCAGATTTTCCCGCACAGTACCCGAGAATAAATGAGGTGTTTGCAGAACGTAGCCGATGGAGCTGTGGAGCCATAGCTGAGAACGCTCCCGGGCATCCCTTCCGTCGATCAGAACGGTGCCTTCCGTAGGCTCAAAGAACCGGCAGACCAGATTCACCAGCGTGGATTTACCGGCACCGGTTTCACCGACAATGGCCAGATGTGTGCCGAAGGGGATGGTCAAATGAAAGTCCTCCAAGACCTTTTCCTCACCGTCCGGATAGATAAACGTCACATTTTGGAACGCGATATCCCCTCGAATGGGCTCCCAGTTTTCTTTTTTGGGGTTCAGGCTGTCACCGTATTTTGCGATGACCTCCGGCGTGTCAACGACATCGGACCGGACGGCCATCAGATTGGTAAAGCGCTCGATGTTGACCTGTGTGGTAATCAGGTCAGAGATCACATTGACCAGCCAGCGCAGGGGCTCCATCATACCCTGTGCGTAGGACATGAATACGGAGAAGGTTCCCATTTCCTCGGCGGCGATATACCCGCCCTTCCACAGCACGATGGCCAAGGCGATACTGGATGCAAAATTCATGGTTCCGGCAAAAAGACCGCGAAGACGGGCGGAATGGACACTTTTCCTGTGGATTGCTTGAGTATCCTCCGTAAAACGCTGCTGCATACGTTCTTCGATGGCAAGGGCCTTGATGGTCTTTGCCCCGGTGATTCCTTCGTTGAAATTGCTTGTAATACGGGAATTTACCTCCCGGACTTCCCGGTTAACATGTACCAGCTTCTTCTGGAAGACAGCAAACAGAAGGACCAGCAGGGGCAGGATCGCGAGGATCATGGAGGCTAGCTTTGCATTCAGAACCAGCATGACGATGACCGCACCAAGGAGATAGGTCATATGCCAGATGCCTTCGATAAACGTCCAGGATACCAGTGTTCCGATGCGGGAGGTATCGCTCATAAGCCGGGAATGGATATAGCCGACACTATTTTGGTTGTAATAGGAGAAGGAAAGGGTCTGCAAATGCTCAAAGCCCCGCTGACGCAGTTCCCGATGGACCAGCATTTCAATGGTGGTGGCAAGGGCACAGGAAATGTAGTTGGAGCTTGCTGCGGCCAAAATCACGGCAAGATACAGACAGACAAAAATGCCAAGGGTGTCGAACCGTCCCAAACCGATAAAATGGTTAAGGGCATACCGCTGAAACAGGGGAAGGATGATGTCCGTGGTACTGCCAAGAAGTCCGAATAGAACCATGAAGAGGATCTTACGTCTGACCCCATGCAGATACGGCAGGATCCGGCCGATGCCAAAAAAGGGAAGTGCTTTATGCTGCTTGCTCATGAGATCACACCTCCTGTACACTGCTTTGGGCTTCGTAGATCTTCTGGTAGATCCCGCCGCTGCATTTTAATGCTTCGTGGGTGCCCTCCTCCACGATTCGGCCGCGGTCCAGAACGAGGATCTTATCTGCTGCAGAAAGGGTGGTGATGCGGTGAGAGATCAGGATCACACTGGCCTTACCAAACCGCTTAGCTATGGATTGACGGATCAGGGCATCGGTTTCGGTATCAACGGCAGAAAGAGAATCGTCAAAGACCATGATGGGGGTATCCTGCAGCAGCGTCCGTGCGATGGCTGCACGCTGCTTTTGTCCACCGGAAAGGGTCACCCCCCGTTCACCTACCATGGTTTCGTATCCCTGCGCAAAGGAACAGATGGAGGAATCCAGCGCAGCTGCGGCGGCAGCACTGCGGATGGCCTCCAAGTTAAGCTCCGGGGAGGAGATGCCAATGTTTTCCGCAATGGTGCGGGAGAATAGGAAGGGCTCCTGCAGCACCATGCCGATGTTTCGCCGCAGATGGTCCGTTTTGATCTTCCGGATATCGGTGCCGCCGATGGTGATCCGGCCGCAGCCTTCTTCCAATGGGTAAAGCTTATCCAGCAGCAGCATCAACGTGGACTTGCCGCTGCCGGTACCGCCCAAGATTCCCAGTGTTGTACCGGCTTTCATGGTAAAGGAAATATCGTGAAGCAGCTGGGGGGCGTTTTCATAGGCGAAATTCACATGCTCAAAGCATATATCGCCATCCATGGGAGCCTCGACGGCATCGGGATCGTCCTGCTCAACGGGAGAATTGAGGATATAGGCAATGCGCTCCAGAGAAACGCCGGCCTTGCTCATTTCGGAGATCATACGGCCCAGCTGGCGGATGGGCCAGATCAGCATGGCATTATAGGAGATAAAAGCAATATATTCGCCCTCGGTGAGGCTGCCATTGACACAGAAGACTGCACCGAAGATCACCACCAGCATTACCTGAACACCGGAGAGAATATCGGAAGTGCTCCAGAAGCGGGACAGGACCTTGCCCATATTGACCCAGAGGGAGGTATAAAAATCGTTTTGCTTTTTAAACTTGTCGATTTCTGACCGTTCCTGACCAAAGGCCCGGACCACCCGGACACCGGTGAGGTTTTCCTGCGCCATAGCGGACAGCTTTCCCTCATTTTCATCGCACTCCATAAATCCCTCCCGGATCTTTTTGTGAAAATAGAAGGAATAGAGAATGATGACCGGCATAGGCAGCAGTGCCAGCAAGGTAAGCGCCGGATGCATGGACAGCATGAAGGTCACCGAGAGTGCCAACAGCACCACAATACGGAACAGGGAGGTCAGCTGCTCGGAAAGAAAATTTCGGGTCGTATCAATGTCGGAGGTACAACGCTGGATGATATCACCGGTGCGGTTGTGCATATGCCACGAAAAGGGAAGCCGCTGGATGTGGGAGAAAAGACGGTCCCGCATGGATTTCACCAGTGTTTCTGCGGCCTTGGTGTTGTTTACCCGGAACGCATACTGGCTTACCACCTTACATACGGCAACGGCAATGATAGCCAGCGCCATGATCCAGAGATTTTCTCCCAGATAAGAAAATCCTCCCAAACGCTCTGCCAGTGCCATGACAAAGGCAGGGAAATTGCCATCCTTTCCGCCAATTGCACAGTCGATGGCAGCCCGGAAGATCTGGGGCTCCAGCATATCCGCCAACGCGGTAATGGCGGCGCAGACCATGCTCGTGAAAAAATACCGTTTGGCACCCCGCAAAAACTGCCACAGCAGAGAAAGATTCTGCTGCTTGGGGATGTGTTTTTTGCTTGATTCCATAAACATAAACCTTTCTGTATGGTTTTTCATAGGGTCGTACCCATGGAAGAGAAAAAGAGTGCAGACCAAAGCCCGCACTCTGACAAGAACCTTAGGATTTCGGAACCTAAATGGGAGAAAAAGGAGCGAAGCTTTCTGATTTTTCTGTGTACAAGCCCTTATGCAGCATAGGATCCGCTCCTTTCTTTCAAACTTTTCTGTATCATAGCATTGCCGGATTACCGTGTCAAGGGATTGTCAGTTTTTTCTTACGGATTCGTTGCTTTCCCTGCAAATCGGTGGTATAATCCAGAAAAACAAGTGAGGTGACGGCCTTGAAAAGAATTTTGAAATACTTAAAGGGCTATGAGCTGCAATGTGTTCTGGGCCCGCTGTTTAAGCTGCTGGAGGCGACCTTTGAGCTGTTGATCCCGCTGGTGGTGGCAAGCCTAGTGGACAAGGGCATCGGAAATGGGGACAATGGCTATATCTTCAAAATGTGTCTCGTGATGATTACGCTGGGCATCGTGGGACTTGCTATGGCGGTATCGGCCCAGTATTTTTCCGCAGTGGCTGCGGTGGGCTTCTCGGCCCGGCTGCGCCATGCGGTGCTGGAGCATATCCTGACCTTGAGCTACAGCCAGATCGATACCCTTGGCACCTCCACCATGGTGACCCGGATGACCTCGGACATCAATCAGGTGCAAGCGGGTGTGAACCTGACCCTGCGGCTGCTGCTGCGGTCACCCTTCGTGGTATTCGGTGCCATGGTCATGGCTTTTACCATTGATTTTCAGGCGGCGCTGGTGTTTGCCGGGGTGATCCCGGTGCTGTGCGTCATCGTCTTCGGCATTATGCTCATCACCATGCCTATGCACAAGCGGGTGCAGGGGGCGCTGGATGGGGTCACGTCTGCCACGCGGCAGAATCTTGCCGGTGTCCGGGTGCTGCGGGCCTTCTGCAAGGAAGAGGCGGAGGTTGCCTCCTTTGAGCAGCAGACCGCCGCTCTGACACGGCAGCAGCTTTCTGCGGGCCGTATTTCCGCGCTGCTGAACCCTGTGACCTATGTCATCATCAATCTTGCGGTGGTGATTCTGGTGCAGGTAGGTGCTCTGAAGGTGGAGAGCGGCATTTTGACCCAAGGACTGGTGATCGCCCTGTATAACTACATGTCCCAGATCCTTGTGGAGCTCATTAAAATGGCCAGCTTCATCATCACGCTGACCAAGGCAGTGGCCTGCGGCAAGCGCATAGCCTCTGTGCTGGAAATGGAACCGGACCAGAAAAATGGAGAAATTTCCGGGGATGACATCCGGGGCGAGGTAGAATTTCGCAATGTTACCGCCCACTATGCCGGGGCGGGCCATCCTTCTCTGGAAAACGTCTCCTTCACCGCCAAGCCCGGACAGACCATCGGTGTCATCGGCGGCACCGGCTCCGGCAAGACCACGCTGGTGAATCTGATCCCGAGACTGTATGATGCGGTGCAGGGCAGTGTCCTGATTGACGGCAGGGAAGTGGGAGAATACGACTTTATTTCCCTGCGGCGCCAAATCGGCATCGTGCCCCAGAAGGCGGTGCTGTTCAAGGGCACCATCCGGCAGAACCTGATGTGGGGCAATGAGGCTGCTGTGGATGCAGAGCTTTGGCAGGCACTGGAAACGGCACAAGCCAGAGAGGTAGTGAAGGACAAGGCCGGTGAGCTGGATGCTGCTGTGGAGCAGGGGGGCGTGAATTTCTCCGGCGGCCAGCGGCAGCGGCTGACCATCGCCCGGGCGCTGGTGCGCAAGCCGAAGATCCTGATTCTGGACGACAGCGCCTCGGCACTGGACTATGCCACCGATGCGGCATTGCGCAAGGCCATCCGTTCCATGGAGCAGCCCCCTACCACCTTCATTGTGTCCCAGCGGGCAGCCTCGGTGCGGTATGCCGATGAAATTCTGGTGCTGGAGGATGGCGAGCTGGCAGGCCGGGGCACCCATGAGGCGCTGCTGGAAAACTGCAGCGTGTATCAGGAAATCTACTACTCCCAGTTCCGGAAGGAGGCGGCAGACCATGCGTAATCAGATGCAAGTTGCAAAAAAGGTGCTGCGTCGCATCCGTCGGTACTGGCCCAGCCTTATTGCCTCGCTGCTGCTGGCGACGGTATATGTGGCCATGACCCTGTATATCCCCATTCTGGTGGGCAATGCCATTGACTGTATCGTGGACATGGGCAGGGTAGACTTTGCGCAGATGGGGGTCCAGCTGCGAAAGGTTTTGCTGTGCGCTGTAGTTGCGGCCCTTTCTCAGTGGATCATGAGCCAGCTGAACAACCGCATGACCTATCAGGTCACCAAGGATATCCGGGACGAAGCGTTTTTGCATCTGCAGGTGCTTCCGCTAAGCTATCTGGACAGCCATCCACAGGGAGACATCGTCAGCCGGGTGGTGGCAGATGTGGATACCTTTGCCGACGGCCTGCTGATGGGCTTTACCCAGCTGTTTACCGGTGTTATGACCATTGTGGGCACGCTGCTGTTTATGCTGCGGCTGCACTGGGGCATTGCGTTGGTGGTGGTGTGCGTCACGCCGCTGTCGCTGGTGGTTGCAAACTTTATCGCCACCCGGACTTACTCCATGTTTAAGCTCCAAAGCGCCACCCGGGGCGAGCAGACGGGCCTCATTGATGAAACCATCGGCAGCATCAAGGTGGTGCGGGCCTTCGGTCATGAAGCCGCCTCTATGGAGCAGTTTGACGAGATCAACGAGCGGCTGCGCAGCGCATCCCTGCGGGCCACCTTCTTTTCCTCCTTGGTGAATCCCTGCACCCGGTTCGTCAACTCCGTGGTCTATGCGCTGGTGGGTCTGACGGGTGCTTTGATGGCCATTTCCGGCGGCATTTCCGTGGGCAATCTGACCAGCTTCCTAAACTACGCCAACCAGTACACCAAGCCCTTCAATGAAATTTCCGGCGTGGTGACGGAGCTGCAGAATGCGCTGGCCTGCGCGGGGCGGGTCTTTGACCTGATCGAAACACCTGCCAGAAGCCCGGAGCCGGAATGTCCCAGAAAGCCGGAGCAGGTGAGCGGTGCCGTGGAGATCCGGGATCTGAGGTTCTCCTATACCCCGGAGAAGCCTCTGATCGAAGACTTTGACCTGACGGTGGAGCCGGGTCAGCGCATCGCCATCGTGGGCCCCACAGGCTGCGGCAAGACCACATTTATTAACCTTTTGATGCGTTTTTACGACCCGGACGGCGGAGAAATCCGTTTGGATGGGGTCAATACCCGGGAAATGGACCGGGGGCAGCTGCGGCGCTGTGTGGGCATGGTGCTGCAGGATACTTGGCTGAAGGCCGGCACCATCCGGGAGAACATCGCCATGGGAAAGAGCGATGCCACGGAGGACGAGATCATCGCCGCTGCCAAGCAGGCTCACGCCCACAGCTTTATTCGGCGGCTTCCCAAGGGCTATGATACGGTGATCTCCGAGAATGGCGGCAGCCTTTCTCAGGGTCAGAAGCAGCTGCTGTGCATCGCACGGGTGATGCTGTGCCTGCCGCCTATGCTGTTCCTTGACGAGGCCACCTCCTCCATCGATACCCGTACGGAAATCCGGATCCAGAAGGCCTTCAACACCATGATGGAGGGCAGGACCTCCTTCATCGTGGCCCACCGCCTCAGTACCATTCAAGAGGCGGACCTGATCCTTGTGATGCGGGACGGGCGCATTGTGGAGCAGGGAAAGCATGAGGAGCTGCTGGATAAACGGGGCTTCTACGCCCAGCTTTACCAGAGCCAGTTCGCCCATTGATACAAAAATACCGCCCTTCCAAAAAACGGAGGGGCGGATATTATTTTGCAGGCCCTTGTAGGGGGCGGCCTCCCGGACGCCCCGCCAATGCTGCAGTCAGCACACTGTAGGAACCAGCAGAACAGGCATCGAAACGGAAACCAACGGGGCGTCGAGGACGCCGCCCCCTACATTCTTTGCAGTTACAGCAGCCGGATGCCGGCTTTTTCGCAGGCTTCTACGGTGTTCTGGTCCCAGACGCTGGCCTGTACCTCGCCGATGTGGCAGCAGCCCATCATCAGCATGCAAAGACGGCTCTGGCCGATGCCGCCGCCGATGGTCAGGGGCAGCTCATTGTTCAGGAGCATTTTGTGGAAGGGCAGCGCCCGGCGGTCATCGCAGCCGCTTTCGGTGAGCTGGCGGTCAAGGCTTTCTGCGTCCACACGGATGCCCATGGAGGAAATCTCCAGTGCCCGGTCAAGGACTTCGTCCCAGAAGAAGATGTCGCAGTTCAAATTCCAGTCATCATAGTCCGGGGCACGGCCGTCGTGGGGCTTGCCGGAGCGGAGCTTTCTGCCGATCTGCATGATGCAGGCGGTCTTATGCTCTTTGACGTAGGCCTTCTCCCGCTGGGAGCCGGTCTTCAGGTTGGGATACAGGTCCTCCAGCGCCTGAGAGGTGATGAAGCTGACCTCCCGGTTCAGTTCGGTGCGCAGCTGGGGGAAGCGGACGTGGAGCCGGTCGTTGGTATCGCAGATGGCCCGGACGATGGCCCGGACGATGAGCTTCAGGTATTCACTGTTCCGGTTTTCCCGGGTAATGACCTTCTCCCAGTCCCACTGGTCCACGTAGATGGAGTGGACATTGTCAAGGTCCTCGTCCCGGCGGATGGCGTTCATGTCGGTGTACAGGCCGTTGCCGATGGTGAAATGATAGCGCTTCAGGGCCAGACGCTTCCATTTTGCCAGAGAATGGACCACCTGTGCATCTGCGCCCACGGCGGGGATATCGAAGGAAACGGCACGCTCGTAGCCGTTGAGGTTATCGTTGAGGCCGGAGGATTCCGTGACGAACAGGGGAGCGGATACCCGCTTTAGGTTCAGCGCCTTGGCAAACTCCTCCTGAAAGGTTTCTTTGATATAGGCGATGGCCCGCTGGGTATCGTAGGCATCCAGCACCGGCTTGTAGCCCTCGGGAATATAAATCTTGTTCATAAGACCGCAGCCTTTCAAAATAAAGATAGCTCCTATTGTACCTGTTTTTCTCAGGAAATCAAGTGTCTTTGTGAAAATTTGGAGAAGTGCCACAGCAGGCCGGAGAAACAGGGCAGCGGATTCAACAATATCGCTTCCGCGTGACGTTGGGACGCCTGAGACGGGGATTTTTACTCCACAGAAAAGTTGGAGGCTTTTCTGTGCTTTTCCGACAAGCCCTCTGTGCCGCCGGGGCAGGTCAGAAAGCCATCTCCCGGATATCCACTGGCTGAAAGGGTGGGAGCCTTCCCCAATAGGCTTATTTCAGGTGGAGGCAGCCTATTGTAAAACGGTATGACAAAGCTGGAATATCGTTTCTGATGGATAACGAAATATAAGGTATCCTGCTTGGTATCGGAAAATAGGGCTGCCCATGGAGAGCAGCCCTGTCGAAGAAAGAGGAATAAACCTCCAACTTTTTGTTGGAGCACAATGGGTGGTTCCGGATGTCCCGCCGCCGCTTCGGGCAGCTCAATCCGGCAGCACCCGGCTGATAAAGGCAGCCACAATGCGTTGATACCGCCCCGGGTCTGTCAGATAGCTTAAGGCATGGCCTGCCCCGGGGAAGGTATGGCGCTCCACCATGGCAGGATTGGCTTCCTGCACCGCCGCGCTCATTTCCGGAGGAACAAAGCCGTCCGCCTCGCCGTGGAGGATGAGAATGGGCACCCGGGTGTCCTTCACTGCCCGGAGGGCATCGGTTTCCCGCAGGTCAAAGCCCCCGAACACCGTTGCGCCGATGAAGATAAAGGGCTTTATGAGCCACTGGGGCAGGGGATTGGATTTTCCCACATGGAGGATGATGTCCATGGGAACGGAGTAGGGGCAGTCCGCCACGATGCCCCTTACACTTTCCGGCAAGGGAAGACCGGAGGCCATCAGCACCGTTGCTGCACCCATGGATACGCCGTAGAGCAGGATATCCGTATCCGACCCGAAGCGCTCCAGCGCGTAATCCAGCCAGCTGACCACATCCAGCCGCTCCTTGATGCCGAAGCAGATGCTATGGCCTTCGCTTTTTCCGTGGGCGCGCTGGTCCACCAGCAGCAGGTTGTGGCCCATCCGGAAGCTCATTTCGCAGCCCCCGGCAAAGTCCACGAAGCAGCTGCTGCGGTAGCCGTGAAAGCCGATATCCAGCGGCGCACCGTCGGCAATGTGGTAGTACCGCCCGGAAAGGGTCAGACCGTCGTGGGACTGGACAGTGACAAATTCGCACTGCTTGTCCCGCAGCTGCCGGTACAGCCGGGTGACTTCCTCCCGGTAAGGCTCGTAGGGCGTTCCCTCCAGCTTTGGGGGGCCCTTTTCTTTATCCTGTTTTGCTGCATAAAAGGCTACCTTATAGCCGTACAGTCCCCCCAGCAGGGCGAGGATGACCAGTAAAAGCAATGCTGCAATCATCATAGTATACTCCGAATGTACGCCATCAGCTCCGGAAAGCTGCCGTGGGGATACCGGGTGATATCCTGATTTTCCTTGCGAATGAGGCAGTCCGTCAGCAGAAATACCTGCATGCCCAGCGTTTCGGCGATCATATCCTCGGATACGTCGTTGCCCACCATCAGGCACTGCTCGGGCTGTACTCCCAGTTTGTCCAGAACCTCCCGGTAATAATCCGGGTTGGGCTTGGAATGGCAGGAATTTTCATAGGTGGTGATGTAGGCGAAGTCCTCCGGCTGCAAGCCTGCCCAGCGGACCCGGCTGTGGGTGGCAAGGGCAGGGAACAGGGGATTGGTGGCCAGCGCCAGCGTCAAATCCCTTTCCTTCAGCTCCCGGATGACCTGCGCCGCCCGGGCATCAAAGCCGCAGCTGTGGCGCACCTGCTGAAATTCATTTCGGTAGAAGTCTTCGATTGGCCCATAATAGGCCGTCATATCCTGACCGCAAAATTGAGAGAAGACCTTCCAGAATACCTCATCGTTGCGCAATTTTCCGTCGTTTTTCACCATGGCCCCGGTGCCTGCCCAGATGGCCTTGGCGGTGGTCTTGGGGTCAAAGCCGTAGGGGGCCATTTTCGCCGTCAGACCGCCCATGTAGGCCTGAATAAACACATCCTGATCCATCGGAAGCAGGGTGCCGTCCAGATCAAATAATACTGTGGTAATCATAGCTTCACCTCTTACCTTTCCTTTCACCATTATACAGAAGCCGCCCTCCCGAATCAACAGCAGGAGGGCGGACCGTAGGAAACATTTACAGGGGCGTGGATTCCTGACCCACCGCCATGATGTCATAGGGGGTGGTCTGGTAGACGAAATAGTTCAGCCAGTTGGAATACAGCAGATTGCCATGGCCCCGCCAGCGCACCACCGGGGGCTTGGTATCATCGTCGCCGGGATAATAATTGTAGGGCACATGGATGGGCAGCCCCAGATTCTTGTCCCGCAGATACTCCCGCTCCAGCGTATCCGGGTCGTATTCGCTGTGGCCCGTGACGAAGATCTGCTTGCCCTCCTTGCTCATGACGATGTAGACCCCGGCTTCCTCCGAGGAGGCGAGGATCTTCAGTCCCGGGGCATTCTCAATATCCGCCCGCTCCACGGTGGTGTGCCGGGAATGGGGGGCATAAAACACATCGTCAAAGCCCCGCAGCAAAATGGCCCGCTTATAGTCGGCGCTGTGGGGATACACGCCGAAGAGCTTTTCGGGAAGCTGCTTTTTCTGGATGCCGTAGTGGTAGTAAAGCCCCGCCTGCGCACCCCAGCAGATGTGGAAGGTGGAATGGACATGGGTCTTGCTCCACTCCATAATCTGGCAAAGCTCCTGCCAGTAGTCCACCTCTTCAAAGGCCATATGCTCCACCGGCGCGCCGGTGATGACCATGCCGTCGAATTTCCGGTCCTTTAATTCCTCAAAGGTCTTATAAAACGACAGAAGATGCTCCTGAGAGGTGTTCTTGGACTTATGCCCGGACACCATCATCAGCTCCAGATGGACCTGCAGGGGGGTATTGCCCAGCACCCGGCTCAGCTGGGTCTCGGTGACGATCTTGGTGGGCATCAGGTTCAGCAGCACGATCTCCAGCGGACGGATATGCTGTGTCTCCGCCCGGGTCTGCTTCATAACAAAGATATTCTCTTGCTTTAAGGTCTCCGCAGCGGGGAGGTCATTGGGTATCTGAATGGGCACGGTTGGTGGCCTCCTAATGTGAGTCGTTAATAAAACGCATGTCATTGCGAACCAGTGCGCACACTGGTGTGGCAATCCCCATCGCCGAAGGAGATTGCCACGTCGCTTCGCTCCTCGCAATGACACGAAAGATTATACCTTTTCCAGTGCCTGTGCGATATCCGCGATCAGGTCCTCGGCGTTTTCCAGACCGCAGCTCAGGCGGATCAGGTCTGCGCCAACGCCTGCGGCATCCAGCTGCTCATCGGTCATCTGCCGGTGGGTGGCAGAGGCAGGATGCAGGCAGCAGGTCCGGGAATCGGCAACGTGGGTCTCAATGGAGCCCAGCTTCAAATGCTTCATGAACACCTCCGCAGCCTTCCGTCCGCCGTTGAGGCCGAAGGAAATGACGCCGCAGGTGCCGTTCGGCATATACTTCTTCGCCAGCTCGTAATACTTGTCGCCCTCCAGACCGGAGAACTTGACCCACTTCACCTTCTCGTGACCCTTGAGGTAAGTGGCGATGGCCAGCGCATTGGCGCAGTGCTGCTTCATCCGGAAGGGCAGACTCTCCAGACCCAGATTCAGGATAAAGGCGCTCTGAGGGCTCTGGCCGCAGCCAAAGTCCCGCATCAGCTGGGCTGTGCACTTGGTAATGAAGGCACCGCCGAGGCCGAAGCGCTCGGTGTAAGTCACGCCGTGATAGCTGTCATCGGGGGTAGTCAGACCGGGGAACTTCTCTGCGTGGGCTGTCCAGTCGAACTTGCCGCTGTCCACGATGCAGCCGCCCACAGCGGAGGCGTGGCCGTCCATGTACTTGGTGGTGGAGTGGGTGACGATGTCTGCGCCCCATTCAAAGGGACGGCAGTTGACGGGCGTGGCGAAGGTGTTGTCCACGATCAGGGGAACGCCATGGGCATGGGCAGCCTTGGCAAACTTCTCGATATCCAGCACCGTCAGGGCAGGATTGGCGATGGTCTCACCGAATACGGCCTTGGTATTGGGCCGGAAGGCGGCGTTCAGCTCCTCCTCGGTGCAGTCAGGGTCAATAAAGGTGGTTTCCAGACCCATCTTCTTCATGGTGACGGAGAATAGGTTGAAGCTGCCGCCATAGATGGCAGAGGAGGCCACGATATGGTCGCCGCAGCCTGCGATGTTGAACACCGCAAGGAAATTGGCAGCCTGACCGGAGGAGGTCAGCATAGCAGCGGAGCCGCCCTCCAACGCACAGATCTTGGCAGCCACCGCATCACAGGTGGGGTTTGCCAGCCGGGAGTAGAAGTAGCCCTCGGCCTCCAGATCGAAAAGCTTGCCCATATCCTCAGAGGTGGCATATTTGAAGGTCGTGCTCTGAATAATGGGAATCTGCCGGGGTTCTCCGTTGCCGGGGGTATAACCCGCCTGAATGCACAGGGTTTCCGTTCTCAGTTTGTCCATAGAAATCACCTCATGGTTTTCGTTGAAATATAAGGTATATTGTAAACGCTGGGAAGACATTTGTCAATGAAAATACGTTTTGCACTCACCGGAGGAGAAAAACAGCGTCATGAGAATTTCATGCTTGACAAAGTGAAATGGATGTGCTAGAATACTTTGGCAATGAAATATTGTTTCTTTTATTCGGAGTGATACCCAAGAGGCCGAAGGGGCTCCCCTGCTAAGGGAGTAGGCGGTCAAAAGCCGCGCGAGGGTTCAAATCCCTCTCACTCCGCCAAAGCTCATCCTTTCCGGATGGGCTTTTCTTGAATCAGGAGAGTTGTCCGAGCGGTTTAAGGAGCCAGTCTTGAAAACTGGTGATGGGGAAACCCACCGTGAGTTCGAATCTCACACTCTCCGCCAAAAAACCATGCCTTACTCCGAGGCATGGTTTTTTTATCGGAAGAGATTGCGCATACTGCCCTCCTATGCTATAATATCCATGAAGGAAGCATTCTCGTAACCGGGCGAGGAGGGAGCTCCATGGATCTGGATCAACTGAAAGAATCTTGGGAGATACTGCTGGCAATACTGGGATTCTGTATAACGGTGTATTTCAGAGCGGGCCGGATGATTCGCAGCAATCGTTTTTGGAGCAAGCTGAGCTTCACCGGCGTTCTATTCTACAGCGGAATCATTCTCGCAGTGACAGGCTTGATCTATGGCGGCTCCCGCATGTATCGTAATTGGTATTATGAATTAGGCTCTGTTCCTTATGACACCATCGAAGCCGCTGCTCAGGATGGCTGCGTTGTGATCCAGCCTCTGGGCGGCATCATGGATGGAGAAGAAAACTGGGAGCAGTTTCTGCGCTATGAACGCAAAGGCGTTGCCGCCATAGTCCGTATTGCAGTACACGACGGCGGCACAGTAAACACGGTCAACGAGCTGCTCTACGATGGCCAGCAATACCACTATACCCGGAATACCCGCTATATCCACCAAAAAGCCAAAACCGATACATATCCAAGCCTTCTGAATCTGGTGTACCAGCCGACACCGGAGGAGGAAAAAAACTACACCCGTCGGGAATTTTGGATGCTGACGGAGGATACCTCCATGACCGCAGCCGAGGCAGATTCCTTCCTCTACGCAGCCGATGAACGGTATGCATCCCATTGCCTCATATGCGAAACGGACTGGATACCGGAAAATAAAATATTCAGCCCGGAAATGTTTCCGCAAGGCTGACAGGAAAGAAGCGCACCCGCGATGGATGCGCTTCTTGCTTTTTTATTAGAGAAGTGCAGCAGGGTCCACATATTCCATTCCATGGGCCTCCGCAACGCCCGGGAAGGTGATATGACCTGCGTAGGTATTCAACCCCTTCATCAGTGCCGGGTCTGCCTTGCAGGCTGCCTCCGCCCCCAGATTGGCGATTTTCAGGGCGTAGGGCAGGGTAGCGCCGGTGAGAGCCAGCGTGGATGTTCTGGGCACCGCGCCGGGCATGTTGGCCACGGAGTAGTGCAGCACGCCGTGCTTAATAAAATAGGGGTCGGAATGGGTGGTGATCCGGTCGATGCTTTCGATGGAACCGCCCTGATCGATGGCAACGTCGATGAGCACACTGCCGGGCTTCATGGTCTTCACCATTTCCTCCGTCACCAGCTTCGGGGCCTTGGCACCGGGGATCAGCACACAGCCTACCACCAAGTCTGCGTTCTTTACCGCGTTGGCAATGTTATAGGAGTTGGACAGCAGCGTCTGGACCCGTCCGCCGAAAATATCGTCCAAATATGCCAGCCGCTTGATGTTCACATCCAGAATGGTGACGTTGGCACCCAGTCCCACCGCCATCTTAGCTGCGTTGGTTCCCACATTGCCGCCGCCTACAATGACCGCATTGGCCCGCTCCACGCCGGTAACGCCGCCCATGAGAATGCCCCGTCCGCCGCAGTTGGATTCCAGCAGCCGGGCACCGGTCTGGATGGACAGGCGGCCTGCCACCTCGCTCATAGGGGCCAGCAGGGGAAGGGAACGGTCAGAAAGCTGCACCGTTTCATAGGCGATGCCGGTGACCTTCTTCCGCAGCAGCGCCTCTGTTTGCTCCCGGTCCGGAGCAAGGTGGAGATAGGTAAAGAGAATCTGCCCCTCGTGGAGCAGGTCATACTCCGGCTCCAAAGGCTCCTTGACCTTGACGATCATTTCTGCAATCTCATAAACTTCTCTGGGCGTATCCAGAATCTTTGCGCCCACCAGCGTGTATTCTTCATCGGTGAAGCCGCTGTTGATACCGGCATTCCGCTCCATATAAACGGTATGCCCCGCACGCACCAGCGCATCCACACCAGCAGGAGTAAGACCCACACGGCCTTCCTGTGCCTTGATTTCCTTTGGACATCCTATACGCATGATCCATTGCTCCTTTCTATATAGGTCTTCGTATATATTGTACCATATCTAACGTAAATTTCAAGAGAAACTTAAGCAGATTGCACATCTTGCTGATAAATTCCTATTGACAAGTCTGCTATAATAAAAAGGAAAGGAAGTGATACCATGGCAGTTCGGTTAAATGATGACAAGGAAATGGTACAGATGGTCCGGGACGGCTTAAAGCGCACCGGCGGCTACTGCCCCTGCCGTTTGGAGCGTACAGAGGAAAATAAGTGCATCTGCAAGGAGTTCCGGGAGCAGATCGCAGATCCTCAGTTTACAGGTTTCTGCCACTGCATGCTGTACTACAAAGATTGACGAAAAAATTTTGCAAAAGTTATTGACAAATTTCGCCGCCTGTGTTATTATACGGAAGCGCTGAGGGAAACCCAGCCGATACATATGGGCGAGTGGTGGAATTGGTAGACTCGCTAGATTCAGGTTCTAGTGTTCACTGCGGACGTGCGGGTTCAAGTCCCGCCTCGCCCACCAAGATAAGACTCCAAATCGAAAGATTTGGGGTCTTTTTCTATACTTTTTGAGATGAAAAGTTTGTTGGAACTGGCGGCATAACCGCCAGTTCTAACAAGTGTTCTAACAATAATCGCAAAAGCTTCGCAAATCAAAAATCATCCAATCAATCGATTCAAGGAGTTTGCAGTGACCTGTCCACCACGGACAATACTATGAAGATAGATATTAGTTGTAGTGGATGCTTGACTGTGCCCTAAAAATTCCTGAATGGTTTTAATATCAACGCCATCTTCCAATAGCAAACTTCCCGCTGTATGCCGCAGATCGTGAAAGCGAATATGCGGCAATTTATTTTTTTCCAGAAGTAGTTTGAAATGATGGGAGACATAGTCTGGTCCAAGAGACCTGCCATCAGGCCATACGCATACGTGCCTTTGCATGGAGAAAACTTCTCCGCAGTCTGAAAGTTGTTCTTTCTGTAACTGCATTAAATCCTTGAAGTATTGTTCTGTTCCAGGTACGATTCGTAAGCGTCTTCTGCTACACTCATTCTTAGTTTCATCCTTTTCATCGACGGTTATCATTTTAGTGACTGTTCGATGAATGTAGATTGACTGCTTATCAAAATTGATATCACACCATCGTAACCCGAGTACCTCACTTCGTCGAAGTCCGTAGAAAAGACCGAGTACAATTGCCGGCCTAAGAGGATCGTCTCCAGAGCAGTTAAGTAAGGTTCGGGTTTCTTCAAGGGTATAGGCAATACCATGGTATTTTTTCTTTTTGGGAAGGGTTACTTTGTCTGCGGGGTTAAAAGGGATAATATCCTTCAGGACGGCTTCCTTCAAGGAACCGTTGATGATTGCGTTGTGCTTATGAAGCGTGCTTGCGGACTGTCCCTCTTTGATCTTCGCATTGAAATAGCCTTGCAGGTGTTGTGCATTTACTTTTGAAAGAGTGAGCTTCTTTGGCTCAAAGTAGGGGATGATATGCTTGTTTAAATAAAGTAAATACCCTTCGTGTGTGCCTTTTACAATACTTGCCTGTTTCTGATCGAGCCAGGAAAGCATCCAGTCTACAAAAAGGATGTTGCTTGTGACAATTGCCTGGTTCTTTTCTGCCTCAATCAGTACTTCACGAAGCCGTTGTTGGGCTTTTCTCTTATTATTGCCTGCAATCGGAATGTCCAGTGGTATCCATTTCTGTTTACCACGGTCGTCTCGATAAACGGCGTAGTATTTACCTTTTTTCGTTTGTAAGCTGCCAGTCATATTATACCTCCGTTTCTTCTGGCAGCCTATTTGTTGCTATGGATGTATTATAGCACGAATTTTCGATAAAGTCCAGTAGGCAGCGTTTGGGGATCCGGATACTTCGTCCGATTTTGATTGATTTTATCTTTTTCTCATGAATTAAGTCATAGGCTGCTTTTCTTCCGACGCAAAGGATCTCCTGCAGTTGTGCGACGGTAAGTATGTCGGGAATGGATTCATAAAGATTATGTTCTTGATTCATAGGCAAAGATATACTTCCTGTTGAGAATGTAGGCTTGCTGGAAGGTCATTTCCTGTGCTGACTTCACACCACGTATTTGCAGGCGCTGCTATGCAGTAATTAAGGCAGGGGAGCGCTCCTGTCCTCGCATCTCTATCCCAGCCGCCTGTATAACTCCTTCCAGTAAGGTATGAATTTTTCAAAGTACAATTCCACAGATAATTGTGGACATAAAGAAAGACAGAGCCACAGACTTCTTTTCTGCGGTTCTGTCCCTAAATCGTTCGTGTTGATTCGGGGATATGTACATTGGTTTTACTAAAATATGGTCATTTTCTGAAAATACAAGAGAATTTGATGATTCATGAGAAAGATTTTTGTAATTGAGCTAAATAATAAGCAGGGGCATCTGTGTTTTGGATAACACGGATGCCCCTGTTTTTATTATTCAGAATCTCTGAGCATGATCTCAATCACTTCAAAGATACTTTCCCGTTTGGCGGGAGATGCTTTGGCCATTTTATCTGACAGCACGCTTGCTTTTACCTGATAACCACAGTCAATAACATCACATAGAAGGAGATCAGCACCAACACCCAGAGAATTGACGATGCTGATAAAGGATTCCAGAGAAGGTGTCTTCTCACCACGCTCCACACCACCGATGTAATTGGTGCTCAATCCGGCCTTTTCCGCAAGTTCTTCCTGTGTCATGCCGTTCAGCTTACGGTACTTTCTGATATTCTTTCCAATAGCGGCAAAATCCACAATAATCCCTCCTTCCAGCGGTGATTTCTCCCTGTAAGTATAGATATAATTCAAAAAAGAATACACAAACCAAACGGGAGAAACCAACACTAATAGTGTTGATTATTGAAGAAATTGTGGTACAATTCTCTTGGGAAGCAAAAATGCGCTCCTTGGAGCGCATTTCATAAACAGGATATTATTCCCGGCCAAGGAGCCAGTCTACAGATACATTGAGAATATCCGCGAGGGCATTTAATTCAATATCGGATACCGGACGCTTCTGGCCTTCCAGAAGTGATAGGGCAGGAACACTCATATCAATGCCGCGAAGCTGTAATTTTGCGAGGAGTTCGACCTGCTTCATTCCCAGATCCAAACGGGCCTTGGTGACTCTGGCGCCAATCATATTTCGGTTTCCGAGTTCCAGTTTTCTGGTCTTCAGAATTAACACCCCCTGACAGAAACATTATAAGCTGTCAATCGTTTGCTATATTTGGTATAACCAAATATAATAACTTTTATTTGGCATTACTAAAATTAAATAGGAGGGTTCTATGAAAAGTTGCTTCTTTATTGGCCACAGGGAGGCAGGAGAAGAATTGCTTCCTAAACTGGTGGACACAGTCCGAAAGTTGATCGTCGAAGAGAATGTGTGTTGCTTTTATGTCGGTGGATACGGAGGGTTTGACAGGATTGCCGCAACTGCTGTGAAATGCGTAAAGCAGGATTATCCCAGTATTTCACTCATGCTGGTATTGCCGTATCACCCAGCAGAGCGTCCGGTTGAAACGACTTATGGTTTTGATGGTACTTATTATCCGGAAGGTCTGGAGGGAACGCCCAGGCGGTATGCAATCACTCGTGCCAACAGGCTTGTGCTGGATTCGTCGGATTGGCTTATTTGCTATGTGAAGCATGGTGCGAGCAATGCACAAAAGCTATATGAGTACGCAAAGCGGAGAGAGAAGAAAGGACTGGTCCAAATTGAAAACCTGGCTGATTAAATTATGTGTTGTTTTGCTGGTGATCGGCATTGTTGCCCTTACGATATGTCAGAACGAACCTCCGGAGCCGGAACGGTGCAGCCTCTGCGATTATATCAAATGCCATGCTCCCTGTATTGTAAGTCTAAACACAGGAAAGACCGGGGAGTTGGCATTATATCAGCCCCATGATACTTTAGTAGGAGAAATCTCAGAGACTTCCTGCAATAGTATTTTTTCATTTGTTTATCCGGCTGGCTTAACTGGAAGGATGACGACATACCCCTGGCGGATGGAAGTGGATATTCCAATGGATCGTCACAATATGGATAAGTCATACTTCTGTAATGCGTGCAGAGAACTCCTGAAGCCCTATCGCAATGATGGCTATGTGCTGATGGACAATCATGATAAATCGGATATAAAGCTTTATCCCATTGAAGAGGGTGTAGAATATGAGATACGCTGCTACCAAATTTCTGTAACAAAGGATTCGGAGAAGAAGCACCTGAATCTGCTGGAAGTGGGTACATTGGTGATTCCGTATACCGGCTGAAAGCATTCCTTGTGTTTCGACAAAGTTTGCTTGAATTGAACGTCCCGAATGTGTTACACTCTTTCTGTAATTGATCATTGTGCGTTCCTTAACAGGAAAAGAAGTCTTCGTTAGACTTCAGCGGTGAAGATACCGCACAGCACACGTTGTTAGTTTGTACCCCTTTGCCAGTAATCCCACTGCGCCCATTTGGCGTATGGATTGCTGGCATTTTTTGTTGTATGGGTAATATCCCGGTTGTGCAGGAATGGCGTATCTGTGAGAACACAGATGGTAAGGCGAATGCTTTCCGGTCATTCCTGCTTTTATTTTGCCCAAATGCCGTAAGGCTTTGAGGATATATCAATAATCAGAAAGAAGGTTTGACAATGAAAGTAACATGCAAAAAGAAAACAGCCCACCGTACCCATCAGAATCCTGAAAACGGTTCTTGGAGGGGAGCAAAGGTCAAGGCAAAGATGCGCCAGGGAAATCCCGGTGCGGTTCTTCGGGTGACGGCAGTTCCCAGAAGAACAGTCAGAGGCAGCTGATATGGCATCTGACCTTCAGGTGAAATGCTGGCATGAGCCGCTTGTCATGGTGGATACTTCGGATTTGTCAAGAGAAGAATGGCTACAGTACCGCAGACGGGGAATCGGCGGCAGCGATGTGGCATCCATTTTCGGTGTATCTCCATTTCGCACCTGCCGGGATATCTACTACGATAAGCTCGGTGTTGCGGTGGTCATGGACGACGAAAGCAGCTGGGTGCAATTGGAAATGGGTCACAGGCTGGAAGATCTGGTAGCACAGATATTCCACAAGAAAACGGGATTTCCGGTGTATCAGATTAAAAAGATGTTCTATCATCCGGAGTATCCGTTTATGCTTGCTGATGTGGACTATTTCGTAAAGCTCCCCAATGGAAAAACCGCCATTCTGGAAATCAAAACCACGAACTACAATGCAAAGGATAACTGGTTTCTGGATGGAGAAGAAATCGTCCCGGTTTACTATGAACTTCAAGGCCGTCATTATATGACAGTTATGGATCTGGATGAGGTTTACTTCTGCTGCCTCTATGGCAATACGGAAGATGAAGTCATCATTCGCCATATTACACGGGACAGGGAAATTGAAGAAGAGATGGTCTTTCTGGAACAGTATTTCTGGATGGATCATGTGCAAAAGCAACTGCCGCCTCCCTTTACAGAGGAAGGAGAGCTTATCATTGCAACCTCCCGAAAGTATTCCGGTCTTGCTGACACCAATGCGCCTGTGCTATCGCTGAATCTGGCCATGACAGCTGCACTCATGCGGTATCTTCAGCTTCGGGAAGAAAAGAAAAACTCTGAAAAATTCACCAAGCAGCTAGAAAGTGAGATGGACCGTCTGAAAGCAACCTTGATTGCGGAAATGGGGCAAAGCTGCACCGCGACCTGCGACCGGGACGGACAGCGGTATATGATCACCTATAATCCCGTTCGTAAGCCCATGATCGAAAAGGATAATCTGCTTCGGCTGAAGCTGCAGTATCCGGAGATCTATGAGGAATTTGTGACGGTATCTGAATCCAGAAGATTTCATGTCAAGGAACTCAGAGACAAAGCTGCCTGATGAGAAAGGAACGAAATGGAAAAAGCAAATGAAGCAGGCCTTGTGAGCCTGCAACCTGACTGGAGGTGATCCGGTGTTATACAGATGTACCTTTGACAGGAAAATCTATGTAAATCCAACCAACAGGTACTGTATCATCCAGGTAAGAACCAAAGACACCGATATCCCAAGAGAAGCACAATCCAAAAACCAATACCGTGACCGGCAGATTCGGTTTACGGCGGTAGGACATGACCTTCCCCTCACCGATGCGGTTGAAATAGAGGTGGAGGGTGAGTGGATGAAGGGTAAGTATGGGGTTCAGTTTCAGGTAGACCAATGGCATGAGATCGTGCCGCCTACCATGGAGGGGCTTCGTACCTATTTGGGCTCCGGATTGATCAAAGGCATCGGTCCCGCCACGGCAGCGGAGATCGTTGCAAAGTTCGGAATGGATGCACTGGAAGTTCTGGAAAAGACCCCAGAGCGTTATCTGGAGATCCGGGGAATTACCCAGACCAAACTGGATGAGATCAAAAGCTCCTATGCCCAGACCCGGGTGCTGCAGGACATCATCACGCTGCTGGAACCCTTCAAGCTGACCCCAAAGACAGCTCTGAAGATTTACCAGTACCTTGGCCCCACAAGTGTTGAGATTTTGAAAAGAAGTCCTTTTGAACTGTGCCAGATTCCGGGCTTCGGTTTCAGGCGGGTAGATGCCATTGTTCTGAAAACCAACAGTAACCTCCATGACCCCATGCGGATCAAGGGTGCGGTCATCTGCGCTCTGGATGATGCCAGGGGGACGGACGGGCATTTGTATCTTGAACGGGAGAATCTTGTTCAGGAGACTTATAAGATGCTCAATGAGAAGATTCCTTTGAAACAGCATCACGTTTCCAAAGAGGAAATCGACTCCATGCTGGACAATCTGATCCTGGATGGTGTGATCGTATCCTCCAATGACAATCTGTATCTGCCCAGAGTCTTTGCACAAGAAGAGGAAGTTGCCCGGCAGATCGTTCATAGGGTGCTGGAAAAGCCTCCTCTTGAAAATGTGGTGCCCGTTCTGGAAAATGTAAAAAAGGACTTTAATATTAAGTTATCCTCCAAGCAGGAGCAGGCTGTTAAGGAAGCCTTCCGATACAATCTGTCTGTCATTACTGGTTCACCCGGTACTGGCAAAACTACGGTACTGAAAACCATTCTGGAAGTTTACCGAAGACTCCATCCGGGAAATAAGATCCTCCTTATGGCGCCTACCGGCCGTGCCAGCCGCCGTATGGCGGAAAGCACAGGGTTTAAGGATGCCAGAACCATTCACAGTATTTTGGGACTGGTCAGTGAAGAGGAGGAAGCCGGACGGAAAAAGGAAGAGCAGCGGAAGGTGGATGCCCAGCTGATCGTGATTGACGAGTTCTCCATGGTGGATATGTGGCTGGCAAACCAGCTGTTCTCCAAGCTGCCAGAGAACATCAAGATCGTTCTGGTCGGTGACCCGGATCAGCTTCCAAGTGTGGGTGCCGGTAATGTATTTGCGGAAATCATCTCCTGCGGTGTTGTGCCTGTCACGGTACTCAATGAGATCTTCCGCCAGGCAAAGGACAGTCTGATCGCCTATAATGCCCGGTTTATCAATTCGGGAAATACCAAGCTGTACTATGGCAATGACTTTGTGTTCATCAACGCAAAGGGTCAGCAGCAGGTGGCGGATATCCTCATGGAAAGCTACTGCATGGAGGTTGCGGAGCACGGTATTGAGCATGTACAGATCCTGTCGCCCTTCCGTTCGAGAGGGGAGGCGTCTGTGGAACAGATCAATGCCACCATCCGGGAGATTATCAACCCCTTTCAGTCTGAGGATACGCAGCATCGGGTCGGGATGGTTACCTTCCGTACAGGAGACCGGATCATGCAGACCCAGAATACAGATAAGGTTTCCAACGGTGACCTGGGATTTATCCGGTATATCCGCAAGGATGCCAGTGGCACACATTTCGGTGTGGACTTCGGTGACGGAAGAAAGCTGGAATACAGTATTGAAGAAGCCATGAAGATGGAGCATGCCTATTCCACGACCATCCACAAAAGCATGGGTTCGGAATACGATATCGTTCTGATTCCTCTTGTAAAGGCTCACAGCATTATGCTGTACCGGAATCTTCTGTACACTGCCATTACGAGAGCCAAGAAGAAGGTGATCCTGGTGGGAGAAAAGAATGTTCTGTATATGGCCATTCATAAGAATGAGATCACGAAGCGAAATACCCGACTGGGAGAACGAATCCTGCTGCATTATAAGGCTCAGGCTAAGAGCAAGGGAATCCCGTTCCCGGCAGTCCTGGATGAAAAACTGAAAAAAGCCAGTTAAGACGGAGTGCAATGTGCAGAAAAAGCGCAGTGTATTCCGTATTTCTATTTATGGAAGGAGAATTCAAATGAGTAAAAATGATTCCGTATCGAGTATGTACGAGCGCATCCCCGCAGTAGCTGCCCTGAACAATGTTCCGGGCTTTGATCCTGTAAAGCTGCTTCGCAAAACGGTTTCCAGTAAAACAAGGGAGCCTGTTCTGAAGCTGTATCTGCCCTATAAGAAGCTGTGGTTCCGTCTTTTGTATCCCAACGGACGCATCAAGCTGAACCGGCTGCGCATGACAGACCAGGTTGCCATTTACGAAGCCCAGGTATTTCTGGACAGAACGGATGTGGAGCCTATCTCCAGCTTTACCGCCTGCTGTACAAAGGAAGAATCCCCCAACGGACGGTATCTTCAGGATGCACAGGATGAAGCAACGGATGAAGCGCTGACGGCTGCCGGTTTCGGCCTGCAGTTTGCGGATATCTCCATGACCAGAGAGCAGAAACGCTTTGGCAGTGAGTTTCCTGTGGATGCTTCCGTTGCTGCTGCTGCGGCCCCTGCAATGGTGCAGACTCCTGTAAAGAATACAGCGGCAACCGTGCCAAAACAGCCTGCTAAAACAGCTGCACCGAAGTCTGTTCAGGCACCTGCACAGAAAACGCCAGCTCCGCAGCAAACCACAGCTGCAAGACCGAATCCTGCGGCGGTGGCGGCTGGTCAGGTCAGAAAGCAGATGCCCAATCCTCCTGCTGTGAATCCTGCTCAGAAGCATGCTCAGTCTGCTATGCAACCTTCTGCAAATACACCTCAGAGAACGGTAACAGCGCCTGTTACTCAGAAAGCCACAGTTCCTCCTGTAGCTAACCCTGTAATGACGGCCAATCCCGCACAGCCTGCAGTACATATCGAACAGGTAATAGTACCCGAGGAACCTGTAAAGGTATCTGCGGCACAGCCTGCGGTAACCGTGGAAGCGCCTGCATCCGTGGTTCAGAGTACCGTAACCCAGAATATGCCCATGGCAGTGGAGCCTAAGCAGGTCAATGAGGCGCAGAATGCCTTTGCTGTCCTGCAGGGGAATTTTGGAAAGCCTGCGGCGCCTGCTCCTACGGAGGCTCCCGCAGAAGTACCCTCCATGCAGACTGTCAGAAACTACAATTCCCAGACTCCCGTTGAGGAGATCATGAAGCAGATGACAGTGGAGGAAGCAAGAAATGTTCGTGTGGAATCCGGTACCTGTGTAGGCATGACACTTGGGGAAGTGGCTGATAAGCGCGCCCCCATTCTGCGGTTCTATACCGGTGGCGGATATAAGGGTAAGGATAATATCTTCCTGGCTGCAGCGAAAATTGTGCAGCAGTCTCTGGAACTTCCGAAAGCAGGCTGATAGCCAAGGGCATCAGCCTTACTGACCAGTAAGGGAAGGAGGTGCGGCGGATGGCCTCGATATCACATGATTTTCCCTTTGGGATCATGGATGTGGTGCAGCTGCTGCATTTGAAAGTCCGGCGTCGTCAGGTAAACAGTGCCTATGTTGACTGCCCGTTTTGCAACGATTACCGGGGCAAGATGAATGTCAATTACGCAAAGGACGCCTGGCGGTGCAACTACTGCGGAGAGTCGGGAGGTATGCTGGCTCTCTATGCGAGAATGAACAACACCACCACATCGGATGCCTATCGGGAGATCTGTGATGCGCTTCAGACGGGAGAATATTATGATCCCGGCGTGTCATCTGAGACCATCCGATCCGGGAGCACCTGCGGGAGCTCCCGGTCATCCGGTGCCAAGAATGAAACGGCTGGGGAACTGTCCATAGTTCCCCAGTCAGAAAAAGCCACTCCACAGCAGGTGCATCAGACACTGTCGCTGCTGTTTGACATGCTGTCATTGCGGCAGGTTCACAGGACACATCTGAAATCCAGAAAGCGGGGATTATCGGAGGAACAGATCCAGATGTATGGCTTCAAAAGCACACCGCCCTATTTTCTCTGCAGGTCTCTGACGGAACGGCTGATAAAGCAGGGGTGTACCGTACAGGGCGTTCCTGGCTTTTATATGGACAAAAACGGAAACTGGACCGTGAACTTCAGCGACTATACTTCGGGGATTCTGATCCCCGCTGTTGGCATTGACGGCCTGATTCACGGCGCTCAGATCCTGCTGGATAAGCCCATGAAGAATAAGGATGATCCTCCGGACAAGCCTGGTGCCAAGTATATCTGGTTTTCCTCTTCCAACAAACATATGGGAACCGGCTCCGGAAGTCCATTGCTGTTTTTGGGTGATCTCTCAGCCAATACCGTATACATAACAGAAGGTCTTTTGAAAGCATACATTTCCCATGCTCTGATGCACCGAACCATTGCAGCTACGGCCGGTGCCAACAATACGGCAGCCTTTGACGAGTTGTTTAAGTGTCTGGCACAGAACGGCACGAAGCTGATCATTGAAGCGCAGGACATGGATAAGTATGCCAATGATAACACGGCAAAGGGTGCATCCAAGATCTATCTGCTTGCCAGAAAGCATGGTATGGAGTGTCGCCGTCTTACCTGGAATCCCAATTTCAAGGGACTGGATGACTGGCAGCTATCCCTTAAGTATGGCGAAGAGGAAAAGCCAAAACAGAGGACATCCTTTAAGGAAGCGTTTCTCTGGGGCGAATGCAGCTTCGAGAGCGTCTACCGGTATCTGGAGGAGTACAATTCCCCGGACTCTGATATTGCCGATCTTCATGCCTTCCTGGGGCTTACAGAAGAAGAAACGGAAGTATTCTGCACCCAGGGAGACACGGAGCTGCAAAAGCGGCTGATGTGTCAGCAGCGAAAGCAGTATTTCCGCATCTACCAGCTGAACTTTGATGGGAAGCAAAAAACTATTCCCTTTGCCTATAAAGGATTTCAGGATATGGTGAAGGCCGGTTACAGCCAACCGCCTGCAGGAAGCTACCGGAAGGTGTATGAAGGAAGCATAGTCTGTCCCTGCATTGCCATCAACGATACGGTACTTCGGAAGATCCGTAGCCGATTTGGTACAGAACTTCCGGAAGGCTATCCGGGAAAGCCGGTGGCACCTTCTGATGTATTGGAACTATACGACGAACAGGGGAGAAGTTATTTCTATGTGGACACTGAGGGCTTCAAACGGGTACGGTTTTCGCCGTTCCTGGCAAAATCTCTCTAAGAAATTCGCAGGAGGAATTACGAGGTGGAAAAGCAAAGGCAGATCGATGCCCTATGGAGCCAATGCCAGAGCTTAGAAGCAGATATGCGGTATGGCCCGCTGCGGGAATCCTTCACGGTTCTGATCCCACCACCATGGGATACAGAAACGGAACCGGCTGCGAGGGCGTTACAGGGAAAGATAAAAGAATGGTCAAGGCAGTATCCGGATGTTATCTGCTACTGCTTTGACAGCTTCAGCACGATGCTTTATGTGCTGTGAGCATCATCGTGAGAATGGCATGGAACGTAACTGTTCCATGCCTGTTTTTATATTTTGAAAGGAGAAAAAATATGGGAGCGTTTTCAGAATTTGATTTGGAGCGGCAGTCTGGTGGTATGATGGATCCCTTCTCGGACCAGCCCTTTGATGGAGATGCGTTTACGGAGGGTGAAAGTACCTTCTTTACAGAACAGGCATTGCCAGCCTCAGCACAGCAGCAAGCGGAAGTAACCAATGGCACAGTGGCAGCCATTGATCCTGAACCTGCGGAAGAATATCAGGCCGCAAATACGATAGGCAATACTGAGGATCGCTCTGCAGAAGAAGCGGAAGCGAAAAAGCGGGCAGAGCATGAGGCATCCGAAGCAAAACGGAAGCAGGAATGGGAAGCACGCAAGCAGGCAAAGAAAGATGCGGAGCAGGCCTTTGTGAACCGGGTTGCCGGAATGACTGAGGAGGAAATGCTGGAAGAAGCCGTGAAGCGGACTAGCCGGGATACGGAGAGACTGCTGGGACGGAATCTGAAGGAGTGTGTGACAGAGCACATCCAGATGAAGTGCTATGAAGATCCGGCTTTTCTGCGGTTAACCTTACAGCCACGAAAGACCATGATCCGGTGCTTCCAGTACATCAACCGCAAGGCATTTGAGTATATCCAGGATGAAATGAAGGCGAACGGCTTCCAGCCCAGCCGGGACAATCCCGTATATGCAGCGGATGTCCCAGATAGTCTGTGTTATCAGTGGGCGGAGGATTACTTTAATGATCCGACAGTTCAGGAGGATCAGGAAAAGGAAGAGGAATTCGTCCCCAAACCCTATCCCGGGAAAACAATTACAGCAAAGAAGCCTGCAGCGAAAAAGACGGAAAAGAAAAAGACGGAGAAAAAGCCTGCTTCGAAGAAAGCCGAGCCAGCAAAGGCTCCCAAGACAGATGATGGGCAGTTTACCTTTGACAGCATGATAAACGCAGCTGCGCCCTGCGCAGGATAACATACGGAAAGGACTGAAAAAACGATATGATTGCTTACAAAGGATTTGAGACTGGTCTTGTCTGCCGGGGATATCAGTTCCAGATGGGGCTGAATGTAACAGAAAAGGCGAACTGCAGGGCAAATGGATTTCATTGTGCGGAGGATCCACTGGATTGTTTGACCTACTACGGGAATATCCGAAATTCGGAGTATTACATCGTAGATGCAGGCGGCGATATCGACGAGGATGGGCTGGATACCAAAATCTCCTGTACGGAGCTGACTGTTATTAAAAGGCTGTCTGTTATGGAGCTGTTTATGCACGCACTGGCCTTTATGGTGGATCATCCCAAAAGAGAGTGGAGCAGCCATGTTGTAAAGGACAAGGCGAATGCACATTGGGGATATGCAGTTGTCCGTGGCAGAGATCCTGTTGCCAGCGGAAATCTTGGCGACCATTTGGCGTTTGTGAAAGAAGATGCCAAAGGTCATATCATCCAGGTTGCACTGACAACAGTGGATGGGGATAAGATCAAGCCTGATACCTGGTATGGCATCGAACTGACGGAAAGAGAGGTGACGCTCCGATGAAAAAAGCTGAACTTCTGAAGCTTCCGATCTTAAAAGCCACACCATCTATGATGAAGGCTGCGGAAAAGGATGTACTGAAATCCCGTCATAGCGGAACCTATCGTGGAACTGGAAATGGCTATGAGTGTGGGATGTATATTCGATGCGTAGTATCTCGTGGTATTCTGAAAGCGGCATTTTTTCTTACAGAACATATGAAAACTGGGGGTAAGCTGCCTTCTTATGAGCTGTATATCAGTAAGAAGGAAAATAGGTTTATTACCTATGACTGCCTTCAGAAAAAGTGGCGGAATGCAAAGCTGGATATGATATGTTGGCCACAATATCTGACCTATTCCAGATGGGAGTACATATCTGAGAAGGACTATATGCTGATCAAGCATTACCTGGAAACAAAGCAAGGTGGTTATGCTGGCCTGTTGGAATATCAGCTACGTGTAAGGGCAGATGAACTGAAACGGAAGCACAGGAGGGAAACTGACCCCTGGGATCTGGATCTTGCTCAAACTCCCGCACTGCCTAAGGATTGGGAACGGTGGGTAATGAAGGAAGGAGTTCCGGAACGCTTTATTTATTATGAGTATCAGCGTGGCGGTGCCAAGTCAGGATACTGTACCTACTGTGAAAAGACAATTCCAATTACCAAACCCAAACACAACACCGAGGGCATTTGCCCGGTATGTAAGAGCAAGATCAAATACAAATCCATTGGAAAGGCGGGAAACGTACATACAGAAACATATGTTGTATTTTTATTCCAACGGTGCGATGTAGGCTTTATGATCCGTGAGTTTGATGCCTGTAAGACCTTCCATAAGGGGGAATATAAAACACCGTATTGTCATGTTTCAGAAGTACGGCGTACCATCTATTCTCCCGATGTGGAACCTCTATCTTCCTATTTCTGGGGAATGTATAAACAGGCACAAATGCGCTGGATACAAATGGGGCTGCCCAGTCCCAGCCGACGGCTTTATGATCGCTGCGGTCCTGTCTATACGAAAACCATGAAGGATTTATCCAGACAGGAACTGTTGAAGACAGGTCTTCCGGAATTTATTGGAAAAGCGAATGAACCTTACGACCCTGTCCGTTATCTTGCGGTATGGAAGAAAATTCCTCAACTAGAGCAGTTCGTGAAAGCAGATATTACGGCTTTGGCAAAAGCGTGTTTGGCAAATGCTTATTCCTTCTGTAATGTGATCAAAGACCCGAACGCATCGGAATTGCTGAAAGCTTTGGGAATTGATTCTCAGCAGATGAAGCGGTTGCGAAACAACGGCTGGAGGGAAGACCATATTATATGGCTCCAATATGAAAAGAAAGCGAACAAGCAGATTGATGATCATATTATTGACTGGTTTGTTCAGAATAACATTCTTCCGGAAAAGGTTGCCTTTGTTTCCGATTATATGAGTCCAGCACAGATCCATCACTATATGATTCGCCAGATGAAGGAAAATCAGAAACAGTGCAGGGAAGTGCTTACGACCTGGGCAGACTATCTTTCCATGGCGAAGAAACTGGGCTTCGATACCAGCGATGCAATTCATTACCGTGTCCGTAAATTGTTTCAGCGGCACCAAGATCTGGTGGAACTGATGAATCAGAAAGCATTGGAACTGCGTGCGGAAGAAATACGTGGAAAATTCGCCGGGATCGAAGAAATAATGATATCCCTCAGCGGCATCTATGAATACCAGGATGATGAGTATGCGGTAGTTGCTCCAAGAAAAGTAGATGATGTTTTACTGGAGGGAGAGCGGCTTCATCACTGTGTCGGCAGTAGTGACAGGTATTGGGAACGGATCGAGACGAAGGAAAGCTACATCATGTTCCTTCGCCGAACAAACGATCCTGAGACTGCTTTCTATACACTGGAAATTGAGCCAGACGGAACTGTTCGCCAGAAGCGTACCATGTATGACCGACAGAACGATGATATCGCGGATGCCACAAGATTCCTAAAAAAGTGGCAGACTGTCATTTCTGATCGACTCACAGACCGGGAATTTGCATTGGCAAAAAAGAGCAAAGTTCTTCGGCTGCAGGAATTCAAAGATCTTCAGGAAAATCGTGTTATTATCAATACAGGTGAGTTGCGAGGGTCCAGATTGGTGGATGTTCTTATGGCAGACCTAATGGAAAATCCCGATGTGCAACAGGGGACAGCGCTGCCTGCAGCGGCATAATGGTTGTCTTTTGAACCCAATTTGCTGTTGTCGCATTGATGCAGATGCGGTACCGCACAATATTGAAGCAGATAGAAAGAGTAAAGGCTTGAAATAGAAGCAGGAAATAGGTATAATACAGAAAAGGAGCGTGTATGATATGGCTGTAACAATTTTTCATGGCAGTGGAGTGACCGTTGAAGCTCCTGAAATTCGGATTGCCAAGTATACAAAGGATTTTGGTTTTGGTTTCTATTGCACGAAGAATTACTCACAGGCTGAACGTTGGGCCAGACGCCACAACAATCCAAAACGTGGGGAAAAGCCTACCGTAAATCTATACCTCTATGATCCGGATGCCGGTTTATCCTATAAAGTCTTTGAAGAAATGAGCGAAGAGTGGCTGGATTTCATCGTTGCTTGCCGGAAGGGTGTGCCCCATGCGTATGACATTGTCGAAGGCCCCATGGCGGATGATACGATCTGGGATTATCTGGATGCCTATATGAGCGGTGAAATTTCCCGGACTGCGTTTTGGGAATTGGCAAAGTATAAGCATCCGACGCATCAGATTTCTTTCCATACGGAAGCTGCATTGAAGTGCCTGCACTTTGAGAGGACGGTATTGGTATGAGTGCGTATAATGATATTTACTATACCGCCTGCCTGATTGAATTTACCGGGCGGAAGACAAAAAACAGCAGAAAAGCGGTTGTGCAGCAAATTGGAAGGGATGGCTTTCTTCGCCTGATTTCTCTTTCTGATGTGAACCATTGTCTGCCGTTTGAACAGGTATCAGATGAGCTGATAGAGGATTATCAGATTGAAGAAGGCAACTTCGATACTGTTTCGGAATGCAAGTATACCGTACCTTCGGTAACAAGGATCGGCCGAGTCTACGCAAGACTGGTGGAGCTCCTTTCAGGTAACGAAGAGTCCTACGGGGATACGCTGTATGAAGTGATGACTTCCTCACTGCCGGACGCAATTTCTGATTTTAATTCCTCGCTGTTTTTTGCACCGGCAGAAGAACTTAAGTTCTATTATGAAGAGGAATACAAATTAGCATAAAGCGCAAATGTAAGTTAGAGCCAGAGATTTTCCGTTATGGGAGATCTCTGGCTCTTTTGTACTTGGTGACAATCATGTGAGCCACAGCTTGGATAGTGCAGGTGCATCCTTACCGGTGCTCCTGCTATTTTACTTAGAAGGGAAGATATATATGGTGAAAACATTAAACGCAATGAAGCGTGCAATAAAGCCCGGTGTACGATTTCAGATCCTGTTTCATAACCGACCGGAATGTATTGGACAGATCCGGGAAGTAACCCATGTCCAGTCCAATGCTTTTTACAGCAATGTTCCGGAGGATCCGAATCATTATATCAACAAAGCAGGTGATGGTAAGGGGTACTGTCTCTGGTACCGAACGGCAAAGCACTGGGAGTTTCATGACGGTGTTTGCACGCTGTTCAGCAATCAGACCCAGCATACGGAAGAATACAGGATAATTTCCCTGTGGCTTCTGGTTGAGGAGGTGTCCTGATGGCACAGACGGCCTTGGAGCGTCTCCAGGAGCTTGTGATACGAATGAACGGCTACCGGGATTCCTATTACAACAAAAACGTCTCAGAGGTCTCAGACGAGGTTTATGACCGTCTCTTTGATGAGCTGGTAGCTCTGGAAACGGAGACCTGTGTATATCTTGCCAATTCTCCGACCCAGGGTGTGGGCTATCCGCCTGTCAGTAAACTGGAGAAAACGGTTCATAAAAGGCAACTGTTATCTCTGGAAAAAACCAAGAATGTAGATGAGCTTATTACCTTTATGGGGAGGAAGCAGATCCTTCTGATGCTGAAACTGGACGGACTGACCTTGAAGCTGACCTATCAGGACGGTATTCTGATAGAGGCTGCCACCCGGGGAGATGGGGATACAGGAGAAATTGTGACCCACAACGCATCCGGTATTTCCGGGATCCCGGCGGGGCTTCCCTGTAAGGACCGTCTGGTGATCACCGGCGAGGCATTCATCCGTCCCAGCGATTTTGCAGAATTGAAAGAGCGTTATCTGGACAGCAACGGAAAAAAGTATGGAGCGGGACGGAACCTGGCAGCCGGCTCCGTGCGGCTGCTGAAAGGTTTGGAGTGTGCCAAGAGAAAGGTGACCTTTATGCCATTCGCCGTTCTTGAGGGCTTTCCGGAGCTGAAAACCAAAGCAGCAAAGCTTCGAAAACTTCCAGAACTGGGGTTTACACCCTGCAAGTTCTTTTTGACCAACCGGCCCCTTACCCGAATGGAAATGGAGAACGGTATTCAGCAGCTGAAAAGCTATGCCAAGGAGAATGACATTCCAATAGATGGGATCGTACTGACCTATAACGACATAGTCTTTTCTGAATTCTGTGGTAAGACCAGACATCACTACAAGGATGGTGTTGCCTTTAAGTTCGAGGACGAAGCCTTTGAAACGGTGCTTAGGAAGATCGAATGGAATCCTACCCGCAGTGGTGAGATCGTACCGGTTGCGATTTTTGATTCCGTGGAGATCGACGGCTGCGATGTCAGTAGGGCAACCCTTCACAATGTTTCTCATGTAGAGAAGCTTGAACTGATGCCCGGCTGCCGGATTCTTGTGACAAAGCGGAATCAGATCATTCCGAAAGTTGAGGAGAATCTGGACAGGGGAGGCTTTGATCTGAGTAGGGTAGCACCAGCGGTATGTCCCTGCTGCGGTGAGCCAACCCGGATTCATGAAAGTAAACCGGACAAGGAAGGGGAGCAGGGGACACGAACACTCCGCTGTGACAACTGGAATTGCTCTATGCAGAAGCTGATGAAATTCGTCCATTTTGCGGGTAAGAAAGCCATGAACATAGAAGGAGTATCGGAAGCTACTCTGGAAACCTTCATAGGGAAGGGATGGCTTAAATCCGTGCTGGATATTTACAGCCTGGATCAGCACCGGGAGGAGATCATTGCTTTGGAGGGCTGGGGAGAAAAGTCCTGGAAAAACCTCTGGGATTCCATTCAGAAAAGCCGAAATACCACCTTCGAACGCTATCTCGTCGCCATGGATATTCCGATGATAGGGAATTACGCAAGCAGTATTCTGGCGGAAGCCTTTGACAGCAGTATGGATAAGTTCATTGGTGCCGTTGACAATATGTATGACTTTACCTTTCTACCTGATTTTGGCGATACCTTGCATAACAATATCCATGAGTGGTTTTTCGATGAAGAGAACCGATATATATGGGACACGCTCCAGACTATGGTAAAGGTCAGAAAGCCTTCTGCAAAACAGCAGGTGGTGCGAGGAAGTCCCTTTGCCGGCTTGACCATCGTTGTAACGGGAAAGGTGGAACCCTATACCCGGGAGGGAATCCATGAGGTGATCCGTTCTTTGGGAGCCAAGGCAGGAAGCAGTATCAGCGGAAAGACGAACTATCTGATCTGCGGTGAGAATGCCGGCAGTAAACTGGAGAAGGCGAAGTCGCTTGGTGTGAAGGTGTTAACGCCTACGGAGTTCTTCAAGATGGCGGAAGCAGCGTAATATTTCTTCGGGAAAAGTTAGGTAAAGTAAGGCATGTTGTTTATGAACTAACAAGGAAAGATTTTACATGTAATATATTATTTTAGAAATCCGTGCCAGTATTTCGCAGATGAAGTACTGGCATGGATTATTTCTATGCCATAAACCTTAATCTTAAAAAAACAATAAGAAAAAACTTTGTCGAAAACCTTATATTACGACAAAATTATTAAATTGTATTCAGTAGAATAATAGGGAACAGAGCCGGAATGTCTCTGAAATCATCTCATTATGGAAGGAGGGAAACGGATTACATTACCCCAGTAAGCTGGATACTGACCCAGAAACATATGAACTGTTCTCATATAGCCCTGTAGTACCCAGGGTAAGTGCAGCCTATACTTTATCGACACCGCTCTGCAAAGTTCGCTATCAGATTATAGCTGATTTTGCAGAACGGTGTCGCCTAAAAAAACAAGATTCTTCCGGAATCGTCCTATATCTTGAATTCGTATGCAAATTCTGCATTTTGCACAATCTCCCTGTAATATGTAGGAATCGCATACGCGGACCTCCGTATTTGAAATTTTCTGAATTGATATTTCAAATACATGGAGGTTAATATAATGATTCCGAAAAACTCGGGTAAAAGCAAGGATGAAATCTTAAAAAACCGTTTTACATCATACCTTTCGACATCTGCACAGCACAGGAGAATTGACTACATACGTGAGCTGGAAAGTCAAAAAACCATCTGTGAATTATTGGATACTGCGTTTTATCCGCAATCTTTTGATTTGGAGAGAGAAGCTCTAAAGGAAATACCTGTACTCGTAGCATTAGAAAACGAAGTTCTTTTGGCTGCGCTTATGGAGCTGGACGAGAAAGAACGGTATGTGCTTTTGAAGCGAGTGATAGATGATGCCAGTTTAGAGGAATTGGCAGAAATATTAGGTATCTCCTATAAGGGAGCAGCTGCTGCCTACTACCGCGTTATACGGAAAATAAAAAGTAAAATGAGGGGAGTGTAAAAATGACTTTTCGGGATCTGCTGCTGAGGGCGAAGGCAGGAGACGATGAAGCAATCACGGAATTTTTAGAAATATACAGACCATTGCTTATCAGAACATCATTTGTCAATGGCATCTTTGATGAAGATTTGTTTCAGGAACAATGTATTACGCTGCTCAGATGCATTGCCTTGTTTAACAGAATGGACGAATAAGGAGACTGTGAAAAAGTGATGCGCCGTTGACAAAAGGTAGAAACTAGTCTATAATGCACTTCGGAAAAGGAATGGGTAGCAATACTGCTGCCCATTCTATATGTTTTGGAGAGGGAAGGTTATGTAACCCATGCTGACTAGAGAAAATTTACAGAATAAGTTGAATCCGATTTTTTCACGTTTTCATGCCGAAAAGGTGATCGTCTCCAAATCCGAAAACGAAGAAATCCTGAACATGTATATTGTTGGCTGCCCCAGAGTTCATATGGATCAAATCCGCAGTGAGGTCAATTCTGTGCTGAATAATGCTGTAGGAATTACCATGACCCATATAGAGGCTGAGATGATGATCGACAATGTAATTCGTAGTAACGGAGATCTTCTTTTTGAAAAGAAGTGCGCCTGACAAATGAAACCCTCCAGTATCTGCCACTATGACAGATGCCGGAGGGTTTTATGCTATATATCGATTACGCAGTTTCCTTGATAAATGCTTTTTCAAATGAATACAGTGAATGATCCGGCTTTTCTATCCAGGTTCGTTTTTAAGAGCAAACAGAGCAACGAAAGATATTCAACTGGATATTGCAAAGAAACTGAAAGTGTTTAACTCATTGATCCAGTTCTGTCATGAACTGTATACCAAGTTTCATTCCAGCAACAAAAGCAAGTCTTTCATATTCCGTACAAAGACTTGTAATCAGATCCATCGTTTCGTCGACATCGCAATTTTTGTAGTTTTCTAATTTTTCTCGGATCAATTGTTGCTGGCTCTTGCTTATATCGCTATGGATTGGGTGAAAGCCAGCGTAGTGCCACCAAAGAGCTTCCAAACAGGGGAGCCCGGTTTCTGTGTCAAACATAATGGGATGTTCTTTGACATAGGAGGCCAATGCTTTCATGTATTTCTTCAAGGTAAGCCATCCTTTCTTTTATTTCTGATAGTAGTGGATGTAAGCATTGTAGTCTTTGTTCCTTGTGATCAGCCGAATCCAGATATACAGACGGCTGGTTTCAGCGTAGAAGTTGAATTCTGTCGGACAGCTTGTAGGCTCTGCAAAAGCGCAGAACTTCCGCATAGTATTCAGATTGGACATTTCTGGAAGATCAAAGAAGGCGTTACAGAAGCCATCGATTTCCTGAGTGAGCTCCCATTCCGGTTTCTTTTCCTGGCAATCAAACCATGTTGTCCACCATCTGTTGCCATCATAGTCGGAACGGGAATATACGATCTCACTGACAGGGTACTGTGTGCTGCTCAGAGGTATTGGCTTGGTCTGCTTATAGATATGAGGGAAGGTGCATTCTGTTTTCAAAGAAACATTTTGTGCATCAACGATGACATTATCCAGATTTTCCTTGGCAGCGTGCCACTGAGAAAAGGGAAGCGGCTTGGAAGAAATACTCCGACCAGCTTCATCATAGCCGCAGGAATTACAGATATGGATATCTGCATAGCGGCTTAAAGGATTCCGGATCAGCCTTGGGTGGAGCGGATTGCCGCAACGAAGGCACTTCGGAGGGAAATCGGCATCTGGGGCAAACTTTGCTTTGTCGTCCTGCCAGAGAGCTTCCAGCTGGGCTCTGGGATATACTTTTATCTTCATGGTGTTCTCCTACATATGGCAAAATGATTTTATGAAAATGGTAATTAGATTTCAAACAAGTCATTAGATGGTTCTCAAATAATGACAGCATCAAAAACCGTTCCAAATGGATTTGCCGCAATACTGAAAGTATTCCGCATCATCGCAGTCTTCAGGGGTAAGCTCACAGAGCCTTTTCCTGCTTCTGGAGATGAACAGATCAGAATCCATAGGCGGCTTCGGTGTTTTGTCCCGGAGCAGATTGTCTATGATCACGATCTGGTCATAGGTCTTAGGCTCAAACTCCCGGATATGCTGATAGAAGTAATTCCGGTGGAAGGGACAAAAGGCACAGGCACTGGCTTTGGTATCCAGTCCCCATACTTCCAGAATGTACTGATAGCTTTCAGCACGGGTCCAGCCCATCTGTACAAGAGGAAAGTGGTTGGTAAACAGCTTATGGGGATTTTCATGGCACCGCCGTTCTTCTTCCTTGCTGAAACCCATGTGCATTTCATGAGCCTTCACATCTTCCTCCTTTAACCGCTGACCTTTTTTGTAGCCAAGCAGCTCCCAACGAACATACTGGGTAATGGCGTTAACCTTGAAGTCAATGGTACAGTTGCGGGGCATTTTGGATTTATGACCATCCTCGGTAATGGTCCACCAGGGAATAGAGATGGTTCTGCGCTCACCGAAATTTTCGATAAAATGTTGGTACAGCGGTGTGTTCAGTACCTTGAAGAAGATACCGGCATCCTCACAGGCTTTTCTTGTAAATTCCATTTGGGTATTAACCCATTCCGGTTCCAATCCCAAATCACAGAAAATTACGGCATCATAGACAGGTACCCAGGGATGCATTATTTTTCCAGTCTTTGCGTTCTCGCAGCTCATGAGAGCAAGTGCCGTTGACTGCATACCAGCACCAAACGAAAGTATCTTCATAGACCCACCTCCAGGGATAACTGCATATCCGGAGGAGGAAGAAGAGACTGCTTATAGATGTGGTTTGCTGTCTGAATTTCCTCTTTTGTCAGATGCTTATTGGCCCGGTGCCTGTCAGAGGCACTCAGGTTTTCGTACCCTTTGGTACGGATCAGCTTGCGGAAATATTCTTCCCTCCGATACTGTGATGCAAGCCGTCTGGAATGCTTTGCTTCCTTTTCTGCTTTCTTCAGATCGGACTCATGTACAACGGCAATGCCGGCTTCCACATCCCTGAGATCCTGCAAAAGGTCTCTGGATTCCCGGCGCTCATATCGAAGATTCAGAACCTCTACAGATCCGCCAAAGAAGCAGAAAGAATGGTTATTCAATCGGACGGTTGCTTCTATATCCTTCTTGCAATGCTTAACGATTGCCTCGCATACTGTTTCTGATGCCCGCAGGAGCTTGATCCCTTTGGTGATGCTGACAATGGTTTCATCCGGTAGGAAGCCCTGTCCTTTTTGAATATAGGTCTTTTTCAGGTCATAGTAGACATTGGCTTTCTTATGGGAAATAGGTTTATCCAGAATAGAACAATGGCTGCATCCGTACTGGGTGCAGGTCATGGGATCATACTGCATATGCCATTTCTTTTCCGAACGGTTAAAGTATGCCTGCTGGCGGCACACTCTACCGTTATGCTTTTGAGAAAAGATTTCCCATAGAAGGTCTTCTTCATGGGTGTTGTCATCCAGTACCTTTTCTACGCTGTTATGGTATTCCCAGAAAAGATCGGTGCGGTGAACGGCGCAGTGCTTATAGCTGCCAATCCGGGAAATGAAACTATAGAGTTTTTTTCCCTTTAACAGGGGATGTCTGCAGGTGCAATCCCGGAGCCCGAAAAACGGGCAGTTGATCACGGGATTGTCATTTTCAACCATCCAGTGTATACCCATGTAAGCCATGTCGGAAATGATCTTATCACCTTTTACCAAAAGGCCGCAGGGGGTCTGAAAAACGAAGTTCCGATAGGTACTGCGTTTATACTGCCAGCCACCATAAAAATCGCTCCAGGCGAGCAGGCCCTCCGGGGTCTGCTCCTTTGTCCAGCCTTCCGATAAAAGCTTTTTCGTCAGTTTGTTATGCTCCATAGTCAGATACCGGGGCAGGGAACAAGGCCGAAGTGGTTTTGTATGGTAAATCGAAGCTCCTCTACAGTCACATCGTATTCTTTGGCAATGCAGCACTCACAAACGATTTGCTTATACCCTAAGGCACGGCTGCACCGTTTATCCCAGGAGTTAACCTCACCGTTACAAACATTGCAGTAAATATCTGCCAGCCAGTGGAGCTTTTGAGGATTTGCATAAGTAGCGTTATCAGCCATAGTCAAGCCCTCACATATCGGTCAGGACATCTTCAGGCAGAAGAACCTGGGCATAGGTAATGGTCCCGGCCATGCCTAAAGCAAAGTGCTTACTCAGCATACAGAGCATCTGCTCCGGTGTGTCTGCAGTTATCACAAAGCCGCGGTGAACATTCCCGGGAAGCTGTACTGTAACAGAGAATTTGTTTTTACAATCATGGATGGTATTCATGGCAATTCTTTTACAGCACTCGTATGCGGTATGCATACTCAAAATCAATCCTTTCTCCAGACGCTCGATCTCTTTGACAATTTCTTCACAGGTCGAATCGGCCGGAAGTGTTCCCTGGGCAGCAAAAAGCTTTTGAAGGCTGGAATCCCGCATAGCTTCCGCTAAAATCTCTTCCTCCAATTCCGGTGTCACCAGTGGAAGATAGGTGAGGGGAATGGAAGATTTGATAAATTCCGCAAGATCCGCAACTTCCTTTCGAATCTTGATATACAGGGTATCGTCCATACGGGATACCCGGATATACTCTCCGGCAATATCAGAGCTGCCCCAGCCAGTATCAAAGTCCTTTCCACGGGTCAGATATTTGGATAGCCGGGAGCGTGCTTTCTGGGTCAGCGAAAACAAGCAGAAATTACACACGGTAATATCCTCCCAGGCGCCGCTCTTCTGATAATGGGGATCGTCAAGCCGAACATCAGGCTTGTCCCACTTTGCAATCAGCTTTTGAGCATAATCCGTGGCATCTTCCCAGTTGGAGAAAAAGTCCGGGATCCCGTTTGTTTTATCAAAGAAGTAATCCTCCAGCCAGATACCGGCAGAATCTTCATAGAGCCGGACATAGAAATCATTCTGGTTCGCTCGGTATATCGTCTCTTTTATGGTGTTCATCTAGGACCCTCCTTTATGGCTCATTAGTAGTTTGTGCGTTAACAAAAACCTGCTCATGCTGTTTTGAGGCCAGAACCAGAGCATCCTCGCCAACGCCATTATCTTTTTTGCTTCGTTTCTTTCTTCTCTCACATTTCTGCATGGCTGCGTCGTAGTGAAATCCAACCCCAGTTTCAAGCTTTTGGGAGATCTCCTTAAGGTTCTTTGCACGAAGCTCATAAATTGCCCGGTGAAAGCCTTCTAAGTTCCACTCGTCACAAACCTGCTCCATTATTTCTGCATAGTCTCGCAGAGCGAGGATGGTTTTCAGAATATCACCGTAAACAAGGGCTATTTCATGGGTCTTTTGAAGGTCTGCTACCTGCAGCAAAAAGACTTCTGTCATGTTTTCTGAAAGTTCAGTGGACAGATCCATCAGTTCTCCAAAGATGCTTTCTCGGAAAACACCATTTCTTGATGTATTCATTTTTTCTCCTTTTCAGCCTGTATGGTCATTCCAATATCGTTTCATGGAAATGTTTTTGCATAGGCCGTCTTGAAATACCCATTTCCACCGATCACCGTCTTCTCCGCGCATTTCTATGTAGCTTCCGTCCAGTATGTATTGTGCGGCTTTCTGAAATGCCGAATATTCGTCAGATAAACAGAATCCAATGAAAGAAATACCAGAGATATTCCCATCGTTGTCCAGTTCAAACCGGTAAGGATACTTTTTCATGATTGCAAGAACTCTGCCTGTATTCTCTGTAGAAACAGAGAATGCGCTGGCTGTCATTTGAACACAATAACCCATCGTGTTAACTCCTTTTCTATCTTAGGTAATAAATGAGGACTGGCCAGGATGATACCTATGCCAGTCCATTCTTAGTTACTGCAAATCTGCGTTGACATCATCAATATTATCAAGATCATCCTCTTTGGGAATCCAATGATAATCACAGTCTCGATTTTCGCAGACACCATTCCAGAGTGTACTGCCGCAAAGTGGGCAGGTTTCCGCATAATACATTCCACCGCCGATATAGCTCATGGTCAGGCCCCTTTCTGTATTTGTGAGTAGGCGGCATCCAGTTCGTTGAAAAGGTTTGCAAGACTTACTGCCAGCTCTCCTTTTGATTTGCATTGAATGCACCAGGTGTTTCCTGTATTTGCTTCCTTCTGGTTGATCTTACAATATGAAATACGAAGATCCCGGCCGGAATGTGTGATCCAGAACCGATAACACAGAGTATTATCTACTGCAATGATGTTCAGTGGATTTGCCAGCTGCAGGTAAGTAGGAGGCTTTACACGCCAGCCACTGCGGTCTGTATAGGAAAAGGCTGGACTATGCAGTGTTCTGTGCTGCAGAATCTGATATACTTCCCTGTACTTCATACACGCTCCGGAGTCACATAGCGAAATTCCATGATGGAACCGATGTAGTATGGCTTCTTAGCTTCAGCACTCCGGAAAAAGGCATCGACGGGTAACATCCGCCCGTCTTCCAGCAGGAAATGACAGTCAGATGTACTGAGAAAGCTGTCCTGCAGATGAAACAAATCCTTCGGGATTCTGCCGGTATCCGAGATAAACTGTTCTATGCTGATCGTGTTCAGATCCTTCAGTGCTTCCTGAAAGGCAGAATAACGGTTCTTAAAGTACCGCTTTCTTGCAGCACCGGATAGAATCAGGTAACTCTTTTTGATGTCTCCCAGTCCATACAGCTTCAGCCAGCAGCGGAGGCGGTCCAGAACACGCTTTCGATCATTCACAAAGGAAAGATCACATGCATAGGGAACAGGTGGATTGTAGAAATTGAAAGAAAGCAGTTTCTTCCATTCCTGTTCCGGCTTAGGTTCTGTAAAAAGCTGATAAATATAATATTTCATGGTGAATTCTCCTTACTGTTTTCTCTTATGAGCATTGCTCTGAAGTACATAAAGCTTACGTATCTCTGCTGCAAGCAGGTCAGTCAGACCCACATTGCAGTTGCCAACTACATAGCGGGCGTTTACGGTACCATGTCCGGCTGCCAGTGGCTCGTACAATACGGATAGGGTACGGGCCCAGTGCAAATTCTCGGCGGATATTCTGCCATCATACCGCTTGTAAAGCAGAGTATTGGCCAGTACATAGGCAACCCGATCAAGACCGTATTCCTGAATAAGCTCCCTGGCGCAGCGCTTTGTGTCCAAGGTATATCCATCTACATGATAGTATCTGGAAATCGCTGCTTCGATAGCATTCTTGCAGGTAATATTGACTTTCAAAGAGGCGCGGTACAGTTCTTCCTGCTTGTTTTCCACGGCATATTCCCAGGTTTGCCGATATACTGCAGTGTATGTTTCTGGTTTCATTCTGAAATACTCCTTGTCTTATGAAATTTTCTGCTGTCCCCAACGGATATGGAAATGTCCTTTTTCATCCTGTTCACGGTACATGAGAATGGAAAGCAGGTCATAGTCCACGCCAAATTTGTCATATACCGCATCCAGATCCACATCCTGCCCCTTCATGAAGAGGTTGATCTTTTCCTTTGCCAGTACCATCTGCATCTGATTGGATTCGATACTGCCGGCATAGGTAAGGAAATAAATGTCCTTGAAGTTGGTAGATGTGTAACGGATAAAGCGGAAATAAAACTGGCTCATGGCGCTGTTATTGTAATGCAGTTCCGGGATGATGACCTTATTGACAAACTCAAAGTTTACACTGGAGGGAAGGCTCTGCTGCGTACAAAGGAGGATTCCGTTGTGGCTTTCCCGAAGGGTTTTCCGCAATGCTTTTCGTTTGGCAAATGTTGTAGCACCGGTGACAATGAATAATGGGCGGTCGGGAAGGTATTCTTCAAAAGCCTTTTTGTAGGACTCCAGAACGACCTTATGACGGACACCTACTGCAACAATTTCATCTTCCATTTCGGCGATCATTTCCACGGCAGTCAGGATTTTCATGGGTGTGCCACCGGTATATTCCAGCAGGGAATCCGGGGCAGCGCTGATTCGAAGAAGCAGCGTGATTTGCTGTACAAGGCGCATCATGGCATCCTTGCGGTGATTTCCGGTGGAGTTAAAGTAATTGCGCCGCATCTCATGGAAATGGTCGATGGCCTGCTGGTAGACTGCTTTTTCCTCCGGCATGAACATGATCGGTACCTGATGGAGCCTCTTGATATCCTTGCCAACGATTTCCTCAAAGGTTCTGGTAATGACTGTTTTGGCAAGAATGTCTGTAAGAATCTCCGAATTATAAATGTCTTGCGTTCGCTGACCGACGCCAAAGACTGTGATTTTCTCCGGAAGATGGGACTTGCTGAACAGAGAATAGCCCTTCTTATATGCTGGGATAGGCTTTCCATAGTACTGGTTAGACTCCCGGCTGGGGGTATCAGAATCCCGGTCATCCTTGGAGTGAACATAGATGTAGGCATTCCAGGAAATCATATTGATGGAGTTGTTGTACAGCAGCTCCAGCTGCGGGGCAAACTCCGAAATATTGTTCCGGGTAGAGGTGCCGGTGGTCAGCAGTTTGCCCCAACATCGTCTGAAACAGGCAAGAACAGCCTTACAACGGATGCTGCTGGGGTTGGATATTTCGTCACTTTCATCCAGCACAAGCTGGATACGGCGGTTTAAGCGCCGTACAGTCTTTTCAATATGCTTTTGCAGAGCAGATACTTTATTGAGTGTGATAATGACAAAATCACCCTGGCGGATCTTTTTCAGATCTGAAAGACTTTCTACGAAAACATAGGGAAGACCGTAGTTTTGCAGCACTTCATCCCAGTTGTTCCGGATGGAGATCGCGGAGGATACCACCCAGGTACTATGGATATGCTGGTGTTGCATCCGGTAAAGTCCGGTAGCGATGCCGGCCAGCGTTTTTCCGCTGCCCTGTTCCCATTGGAGCAGGGTATACCGTTTCTGCAGAACCAGATTCAGATCATGCCGTTGTGCAGGATTCAGTTTTATGGTTTCCTCATTCTCAGAATCCCAAAGGGATAGTGCAGTGAGCCATGCTCCGATAGACGAGTCCTCCTGCATTTCAGAGAAGGGTGTATTCTGGATATCGTATTCCCGCCGTTTCCTGCGAATGAGCCTTTCGTATCCGGGATAACGTTCGGGTACATTATTCAGAACCGCCTGATAGACTGGAACCGGATCCTTCATCTTGCCAGTGATCAGCCGTTTGGCATGACCGCTGTAGCCCTTGTACACAAAGTTGCCGTTTCGCAGTACCAGACGAATCTCGTCTTTGGGTGCTTTCCTGTTTTGCTTACTCAGTGTTTTACGGAAATAAGTCAGAACCTTTGCTTCCGTCAGGCGCACTTTCAGCCAGGTTTCATAGGGTATGTCTGCAGGCTGTTTCTGAGTGTAGAATCGGTGCAGATATTCACAGCACTTCGGATACTTTTCCTTCAGGACAGGGTGTACCTGAATCTGATAAAGCATTTTCTGGATCTGATACTGAAAATCGGAAGAGGTATGGGAAGCTCTTGTCATCTCAAGAAGAACACGGCTTCCATTCTTTTCCAGCTCCGCCTTGGCAAGAATAATGAAATGCTCATGAATATACTTTGCCTGTACAGTTACATCAAAATCATCCCAGAGTTCATAACTGCAGCCGGTCAGATAAGGCAGGTCTTTAACGCTGCCTAAACTGGATTTCTTCTGCCAAAACTGAAGCTTTATAGGAAAACGATTGATTCCGAGGTGAGAAAAGCTGTTTTGCGGAAGACGCACCTGACCAAGAAAGCTGAACTCCTTTTCCATCATTTGAATATGCTGGCCATCCGTAAAGTCATCAGCCAGAAAGGACTCCGGCACGATGATCGCCAGGATGCCCATGGGCTTCAGCAGGGAAGCGGCCTTCATGCAGTAATACATTTGAGAGGGTAGCTTCCCATATTCTTCCGTTACCCATTTCAGGTTAAAGGGAGGATTTCCCAGTACATAATCAAAACGGACGCCTGGGGAATAGGTACGAATGTCCTCCCAGGAGATGTCAGCATCCGGGTAAAGATAGTGGGCGACTTTATATGCTTTGATATCCAGTTCACAGCCATAGAGATTGCTTTCTACAGGCAGGTAATTGAAGAAGTTTCCCATGCCGCAGGTCAGATCGGCAATCAGGCTGCCTTTGGATGGCTTCAGCGATTCCACAACAAGCTGACACAGCTTTGCCGGTGTAAAGAACTGTCCGTTCTCAATCTCCTTTTTCGCTTCCGAATAGGAATGGTAGTTGTCGTAATCGCTGCGGTTCAGACCATGCAGACCACCGTCACCGGTATAGGCGTTGAAAATATCTTCCTGAGTGATCCCGTTTTCAGATGGATTACCCCGGTCAATCAGATAGATGACCTTTTCATTCAGAGCTTTTCGGTGCGTCTGTGGGATGCGTGTATCAGAGGGTGTATATTTCATCGTAATACCCCCAGATTAGTACACGGTGCCCAGATACTCGTTGATAAAGGTCTGGGCAGCTTCCTCACTTACAAAGCGGATATCCACTCTGCCATTTCGAAAGATGCGGATCTTCTGGGTTTTCTTACAGTTGGAAAATTCATAGCTTTCGTGCTGATGATAGTCAAAAAGAGGGGAGAAGTCAGAGGGAATGATCCCAATAACACCGGTTTCGTAATGGGCAAGGCCGCGGATCACATTCTTCATGGAATGGACAAGGTCACCTGAGCTGTCGGCGGAATTGGAAAACTGAATAACCGTTTTCTTTCGCTCGAAACGGGGCTTTTCGTTGTAGGAGTTCCAGGAACCGTTGTGACATTGTTCTTTCAACTCATGAACTGCTTGCTCCCAGAGACCACGGCCGTCCATCTGATCAAAAATCCTGTCAACAATGTCCTGATATTTCAGATCCAGAGCATCAAGGGCCTGCTCATATTTTTCCCATTCCTCTTCATTATACCGGCGCCAGCTGCGTTCCGGTTTCTCAGGAAGCAAGGCTGCTTCAATGGAATCTTCAGAGATCGTCACATGATAGATTCCGTTAAAGTGCCTCACGATCTTATCAATGAAGGTCGCATGGGTAGAGCGTATCTGCTGCTGTATCGAGGTTAAGTTGATGCTCAGTTTATCGCTTCCGGTCAGATACAATGTAGCAGAATCCGATGTTCCCTCCAGCTTTTCCTTCTGTGAGGTTAGCATGGTTTCCCAGATGATTTTCAGTTCTGCCAGCATGGTCCGGGCATCATCATAGGCCTGCTGGTGTGCATCGCAGTATTCCTTATCCAGCTCAGAAATTCTGGAATCAGTTTCGATCACAATAGCATCAAATTTTTCAAGAAGATCCATGGTCAGGTTCCTCCTGTACAGTTATAGGATCAGTATCTTTACGGATCCTGCTATCTTTTGCCGCATCTTCCAGCCGCTTGTGAATGATAAGCGTTTTATCCTGACTGCGTAATTCATATTCCGTAAGCCACTGACCGGTATAGTTCCAAATGTGATAATCTCCATCCAAAGGAGGGAAGATGTAGCAGTAGCTGGAAACGACAGGCCTTGCCAGCTGGGAGGAAAGAATTTCAGCGTCCTTTACCAGATGGTCATTGAAGAAAGCACGTTCTACGGTATCGTGAGAAGCTACTTTTATAAAACCGTGCTTGCGGCATATTTCTTCTGGAACATAGGAATCAAAATCACCCCAGTTAAAACAGCAGCAATTAGCCAGGTATATGTCTGTCCCATCGGTATTGCAAAAATCTGTACAGGCATTGATGACTGCCTGTTTTAGGTCAAAGTTTTCTCCTGTTACCAGAAAATGAAGCATTTTAACATAGGTGGCATCACCGTCATAGTCGAGCACCGCCATGTAACGGGGAATGGTAAATTCCATGGTGTTCGCTCCTTTCGTCTAATTAAAAAAGCTGTGACAGGCGTAATGCCTGTCACAGCCGGACAATCAGGGTGTTACCCCAGTCTTTTGAGTCCCTCGGTACTCATGCAGCCATGCTCACAGGGAGCAGACTCACGGCTGCAGACCGAAAAGGGACAATGGACATATGGTAGTGGGATTTGAGCGTTTCAAAGTGAACATAGTCCTTGGTATGTTCATGAATACGCACAACACGGGAAGTATGGATGATCTTACCACCCACTGCCAAAACAGCGATTTTGCCAACACGTATAGGAGACAGGAAATTTCCATCCATCTCCTTTACAGCTTTCAGTGCTTTGATCGTAAGCTGTTTCATATCGTTTTTTCGCCTCCATTTCAGATATATTGTTGGCATCAGGGGGAGAGCCTGCATCCATAGCAGAGCTCTATCAGGATATCCCGGGACTGGGCCAGCAGGCTCCTTACCTGCTTGACGGTCATATTCAGCTTTTGGGAAATCTCCCGAATGCCGTACCCCTGGTATCTCAGCCCCACTATCTGAATCTGCCTTTGTGACAGCATCAATGTCAGATCGTGCATCAAAAGTCGTATCTCCATCTGGAGCATTTGCTCATTGTAAGCGGATGCGTTTGACAATGCATGCTGTGGCAGATCATAGATCGAGGTGAGATCTGCGCTTCGCTTTTTTGATTGCTGTGCTTTGTGATGGTTGGATACCGCTCCGCGCATCTTTCGCCAGCAGATGGTTGAAAACTCAAATTTCTGCAATTGCGGCTCTGTTAGATATGCGTATACAGCATCCAAGTATCCAAAGACCACAACATCGTAGTAATCCTCTTCCGAAAGCTTATTTTCGTTCAGGAATGCGAAAATAAGGCTGTGGTTTCTTTCTGCAAAGTCTCTCTGCTCAAGGGTCAGATTTTTCTTTTGACCATAGCACACCTCCTTTACAAAAAGAGTTCAGGGCACCCGCAGCATTTGCTGCAGGCGCCCTGCTTTCATTTTATCTTACGGCAGATTGCCGAAAAGACTGGCATTATTCAGGAAGGGCCTCACGGTCACCGTCGAGCACCTGACCCATGACAAAGGGTTCATCACCAGCGGGCAGGGCATCTTCGTCATCTACATAGTCGACGAGATCATCCTGCTGCTCAGTCATGGCCTTGGCCTGCTGTTCCTGCATCAACATGATCTGCTCCTTGAAGCCACCGGCATAAGCACGGATCTGTGCCAGTTCTTCACCGGTGAAGTCATAAAGACGCTTAAAGACTGCAACGCTGTAAGTATCCTTGCCATTGCTTTCCCGCCGCAGTGTGATCTGCACCATGCTGCCGCAGGTAGCCCGGCGCCGCATGATGAAGGCAGAACTGACAAAGTCCTGGAAGGCCTTGATACTGGTGGGGGGCAGGTTCAACTGCAGGGGCATGTAATCTCCGCTGCGCAGCAGATAGAGCACACGCATATTCTTGCAGGCTTTGCCCTTACCCTTGGATGCTGTGCGGAACTTATTCAGCTGACAGGCAGCACAGGCACCACCGGGAATACCGATACCGGTCTTGCCATCCAGAGAGGAACAGACAGGGGGATTGTTTTCCTCTTCGCTGCTGTCCCCGGCCCAGTAGGCATGGGAGGCGTGATTATAGAGGATAACACCGATCAGACTGGTGGAATATTCCGGGCGGTCAGGGTCCTCAGAGGGCATCTCAAACTGGAGCGTGCCGCCTCCGGGAATCTTGACACGCTGAAAAGCCATGGTCATGCCGTCCATATCCTCTGCCATTTCCTCAGCAGAGAAGTCGCTTTCCATAGCCGCAGGCATAACAAAGGGGTACATGGCACGGTAGTCGATAGGACCTGCATTTGCCATATTCTGGCCCATCATCGCATTATTCTGACCCATCATAACATTGTTGGGATTCATCATATTGTTCTGGTAATTCATCGTTATTTCTCCTTTATAATTTGAAGTATTGGCAGCTTCAGGTAGCCGCCGACTGATTGATTCTTGTCCACAGTCTGGGATGCATGGTCAATACACTGTAGCCGATGCTTTCCAATTTCGTGGAACGGTCATAGCTTTCTACATCCTGGGCATACCGGGTAACGGCATTGGAAAGCCCATAGAGAGAAAGATCCTTTCCTTCGATGAGATGCTGAAGCACACCGCCGCTTTCTTCCTCCGTGATTTTAAACTCACGGCAGGCAAGCTTGACCAGTGCTGGAACATCTTCTGTGTTCATCTTTGCGTCTTTGGCATTCTTCATAAGGCCAATAACCCGGTCAAACCGTGTCTGATCCACAACGGAACGAACAGTATCCTGGATTTTCAGAACGAAGGCACGGTCAATAGCCTGCTCCGTTTCCTGAGAATACACTACAAGCTCATCATCAGCGTTATTGGTACGGCCAACATGATTCCGTCTCGTTCTGGCATCGTTGACAACCATGCCATTGCTGCAAACCAGCCTGTAAATGAGGGGCTGAATGCTGACAGAACCATGGCCTACTTCACTGTTGGAAATGATCATGCCGGACTGAACGATGTCGCCGGGGGAAACTTCCGCTTCCAAACGGGGATTGACAACTTTGATATACATACGGCTGTCGGTGATCTGACAGCTTTCAAAGCGGATATCGCTGCCCATTTCGGCAATGACTGGAAGAACGATGTTTGCGATCTCCATGTTATCAATGCGGCGGTAGCGGCTGCTGAGGAAAGCCCGTGCAGTACCGCCAAGGGTACGGAGCATCCTGGTAGAAGATTCCCGCTGAAACAGGGTGTTGACATTGTGTGCCAGAAGGTCCGGATGGGATTCCAGCATTCGGTCATAGAACGCAGCCGGGATATTCAGTCCGGTGCCGATCTGCCTGTGGGCAATCTGATTGACCTCCAAAGGCTCCACAGCCATGTTGCCGTTCTCATCCAGCAGATTCAGAAACAGCTGAGAGCCTGCTGGCTCCATCTGCATCCGGCGGGTGTCCACCAGATAGTCTGCTTTCATGGCATGCTGACGGGTGATTTCGGCAGCCATCTCATTCAATGTAAGACCTGCCTTCATTTCGTTTTTTCGCTCCTTTCCATCATAATTATTTACCAGGACAGCTGGACACCCTGGTCTGTGACCTCGGCGGCCAGACCGTGCCCCATGAATACTTCTACAACACGGGGCCAATACAGCTTTTCCGGGAAGCCCTTCAACTGCTCCTGGGGAACCAGCTTGTCGTCCTGCTGAATGCAGATCTCACCATCTTCGTTAATGGTCAGACTGCTGTAGCTTCTGGAGTTCAGGTCTGCAACCACAGCCTCCAGGACCTTTCGGCCGCTAAGTTCATACCAGATCTGGGGGTCAATTATCCGTTTCTTGGGTGCAGATGTTTCGCTATTGACTGTGGGAACAAAGGTATCCAGAGGAACAGCCTTAATCATGCTGCATTGAATGTTCGCATTCTGATCCATCCGGATGTCCGCGTGGGTAAAATCTGGGACACCATATACCTTGATCCGTCCCGTACCGCCATTGGTAGCCAGTAACTCCGGGTGTTCTTCGCACCATTCCCAGCTGATATCCGGGTAGGCAGAACGAAGATGGGTTGATATCCGGTGATTGACATGCCGCAGCAGAAGCAGATTGGAATTTGCGTCATGAGCATCAGGTGTTTTCTGCAGAGCAATGGATTCACTTTGCAGCGCAGCAGACATAAGACCTTCCTGCTGGCGTTTGCGCTGGTTCTGGATCCGTTTGCGTTTCAGATTTGCTGCCTTCATGGAAGGAAGCAGCAGGCAGTAGACGACCCATGCGGCCCATCCTGTGAATACCAGAAGAAGGGCAGCTACGAGCCATGCACCCCGTAGCAGGGAAAGAATCATGATCACCAGACCGATCAGAATGCTGATACTGCTCCAAAGAGCTTTGTCGCCTTTCATTGTAAAAACCTTCCTTTGCAATATATTTCGGGACAAACAAAAAAAGAGGAACCGTATCAGGCTTCAGCTGCTTTCTGAAACACTAAATACAGTTCCTCTGATCATCCGGAAGTTCATTCCGGCAGCGGCATACGGTCACCGTCCAATTCCTCGGGGAACGGGACAGGGGAGGATGCCATTTCGTTAATGGTATCTTCTGGCTTCTTCGTTTGTTTTCCGTAAACATAGCCGCATGCAGATAAATATACCTTCATGCGTTTTGTTTTTCTTGCGCCCTGGTCTGTGGTACAGTCCGTCCATTCCAGAGTGCCGGAGATCCAGATCATGCTGCCTTTTCGGATACCAATGCGGGTGATGTGCTTTACCAAATCACCCCACGCCCAAACCTGAAAGGTCTGAGCACGACCGTTTCCCAGCTGCTCTTTGAGATAGAAGCACACATAGGTCGTGTCGTTTCGGCTCTGCTTCAATACAATGTCGTTTGTCACATAGCCGAAGGTGTAAACCAGGGCCATAACACTCCTTTCTGCATCATGCATTATTATCTATATAAAAAATGCCAGTGGACTTACCCTAAAAGGGCATAGCTACTCCACTGGCATTTGAATACAAAGCTGACAACGTGTGCGGTACGGGAATTTCTTCTCCGCAGGAACAGTGTTGTTCCTAAATCCATTTAAGGAAATGCACAATAATCAATTACATAACCAGTATAGCATGATGCAAAGCACTTGTCAAGAGAATAACTACTATATGTGGTATTGTTACACGATACGACAACTACATATTGTGTCTATTTGCGGTAACGGTCTTTGCAGGAATTCTGGGTGATATAGAATAGAAAGAATTTAGACTGTAGGGTACCATATTTCCAAATCAGTCCATATAGCTCTCCCATCATATCAATTCCCATCCAGCCAAGCCAGCAGTCCTGACGATGACTGTTCAGATACCACAAAAAGAGATCCTTAAACTGATGCTCGGTGATCCTTTTCTGTGCGGCGATATTAAATGCCTCTTCATCTTTCAGTAATCTGTTTTTCAGATAGTGGTGATACATATGTGTTCCAAGACCTAGAATCTGCCTATGGGATAGGGGAGAGGGATTATCCATCCACCAACGGGTAATATCCTCAAAAGTGAATTCATTTGGGAGTTGACCTGTAGCTTTCAGACAGCGCAGATGTTTCTTAGCTTGTTCATCTGAAAGATACTTAGGAATATCTGTTTCTTTAATTACTGCATTTTGATAAGAAAACGCAAGTCTGATGCCGTATTTGTCCTCAACCATGAGTGCGTTTCTGGAAAGTGGGATAATATACAGATCCTCTATTACAAGTCTTTTTTCAAGTATCTGACGGATCTTATATTGTTCAACTGTCTGGGGCTTATACATACATTATTCCCCCACACATTTTTCTCGTAATAACGACTCATTGGATGAATCGTTGGGGCAGATTTTCTGAAAATCGGCTACTTGGTTCACTTCCTCATCCAGTAAAGCACGGAATCGATTATAGGCATCGGAGCCAGCAGGATGGAACTCCACCTTGGGAGGAATATAGGGTTTCTTTTGCTTAGTCATAATGATAGTCCTTTCATACGTATTTTCTTTCTGTAAAATGAAATACGTTTTTCGAAGGAGCAATTCTGCAAAACTGTGGACTTTATTTTTGTTTCTGTCAGAATAATTGTATACTGGATAAAATGCTTATGATTATGAATTCATAACAAAAAGCTATAAATCAGACACAAATAAGTTACTAATTCAAGAACTGTTATTTTAGATTTCCGCTCCGAGGGGGCGATTTTTTGTTGTCTGGGATTCTCCCTCGTGTTATAATCAGTGTATCTATTGAAATCGAGGTAACCCAATGAGAGTTTACGAAGGCAATATTCTGACCTGTGATGCACAGGATCATGTTTACAAATATCTGGTGGAGGAAGGCGGCAGAATCGTCCATGTGGGCAATGAACTGCCTGCGAAATATGCCAGCGGCACCCATGTGAAGCTGGGCAACCGGGCTTTGATCCCGGCTTTTGGTGACAGCCACATTCACTTTGCCAGCTTCGCTACCTTCCATGCCGGGCTGAATGTTTCCGATGCCAGGAGTAATGTGGAGATCCTGAACATGATCCGGGAGTTTGTTCCCAAGTGCGATGATAAGCTGGTGATTGCCTTCGGAGCGTCCAATCACTCTGTGGCAGAAAAGAAGTTCCTCACCCGGCAGGAGCTGGACTCTGTATGTCCGGACAAGCCTCTGTTCATGATCAAGTATGACGGCCACACCTGCGTGGTGAACACCAAACTGCTGAACATCCTCAAGGACAAGGTCAAGGATCTCCGGGGCTATCACGAGGATACCGGCGAGATGAACCAGGAGGCCTTCTTCAAGTTCTCCGACTATGTCAGTTCCTCTATTCCTCCTGTGAAGCTCCTGCGGAATATGCAGGTCGCAGCGGACTACCTGGCAGAAAAGGGCTTCGGCATGATCCACAGCGTCAGCGGTGTGGGCTACACCATGGATCTGGATGTGGATATGGAGAACTGGTTTGCCAAGGGCCTTAACAATGGGCTGCAGATGCGGGTGTACTTCCAGACCATGGATGTGCAGAAGGCAAAATGGAGAAAAATGATCCGTATCGGTGGCTGCTTTGATTCTGCTCTGGACGGCTGCTTCGGCAGTGCGGATGCCGCTATGCTGGAACCCTACGAGAGGACCGACAACAAGGGTGTCTTGTATTATGACCAGGAGAAGGTCAACGAGTTCTGCAAGAAGGCCAACCGGGAGGGTATGCAGATCGAGATCCATGCCATCGGTGATGCTGCTTTCCAACAGGCAACCCGGACACTGAAAGCAGCTCTGGACGATTACCCCAGAAAGAACCACCGCCATACCATCATCCATGCCTGCCTCCCCACGGAAGAGGGCATTCAGATCTGCAAGGATTACGAGATTGCTCTGGCCATCCAGAGCGCCTTTATCGACTGGCCCAACGAACCCAATGAATATCTGGAATCCCTCCTGGGTGACCGGGCAGCCAAGCTGAATCCTTTCAAGACTTATGCAGATAACGGAATCATTCAGGCACTGGGCTCTGATGGTCCCTGTACCGATCCGGAACCCATGGTCTGGATCCACAAGGCCTGCAACAACGGTGCGGAATCTCTGACCGTTCAGCAGGCTCTGAAAATGGCAACCTACAATACCTATTGGATGTCCTTCGACGAACAGGAGCGGGGCAGTCTGGAGGTCGGGAAAATTGCGGATATGGCCATTCTATCCAGGAGTCCGTATGAAACGGATGTGACCAGACTGGATACCATTCGGGTAGAACAACTTCTGCTCCAAGGCGAGCCTTACAGGAAGATCAGCCAAAACCCGATTGCTCAAGTGCTGCGTGGCATGAAATAAGGGGGTAAATATGAAACGATTGATCATACATGATGTCCCGGCGCAATTCATCGCAGAATTTTCAGACACCAGCGAAGATATTCTTGTGGATGCCAATCAGATCCACCGGTACTGTATTGGCTGCTTCGGGTGCTGGCTGAAGACTCCAGGTACCTGTGTCATAAAGGACGGCTTCGAGAACATGGGCAAGCGCCTGTCGGAGGTTTCGGAATTTATTCTGATTTCCAAAGCTACCTTTGGCAGCTACAGCTCCGCCGTGAAAAATGTTCTGGACCGGTCGATTTCCTATGTTCTGCCGTTTTTTGAGATTCGTAACGGCGAAATGCACCACGGGGAACGGTACCATAATCATCTGAAGATTTCAGCAGTCTTTTATGGAAGCCTGACCGAAGCGGAAAAGAGAACTGCCGAAAGTCTGGTAAAGGCCAATGCGGTGAATCTGAATGCGGAGCTTGGCAAGGTGCATTTTGTGGATAGTATGGAAGCTGTGGAGGAGGTGCTGGTATGGTCTTAATGCTCAATTGCAGTTACAAGGCAAAAGACAGCAACACCCAGTATTTTCTGGAGCTTCTGAAAAAAGAACTGGGATCAGAAGAAACCCAGATCCTCCCGATTCGGCAGGTATTGCATGACGGATTTTCCGAGTTTGTGGAAAAGCTGCAGCAGGCGGAAGGTTTTGTCATTGGTGCGCCATTGTATGTGGACGGATTGCCTGCCCAGGCTGTGAAGTTGCTGGAAATGCTGCTGGAGGGTGAAAACTTAAGTCTTTCCGGCAAGCGGGTGTATGTGGTTTCCAACCTGGGATTTTATGAAGGCGAGCAGATCTGCAACCTCTTTGACATTGTGCGCAATTGGTGTGACCGTATGCAGATGGTCTACGGCGGCGGGCTTGCGGTTGGCGCAGGTCCCATGATCAGCACGCTGAAAAGCATATCGCTAAAAAAGGGCCTTAATAAGGATGTGGGAAAAGGTTTGGAGCGCATTTCCGACTGCATCCGCAAGGGAAAATCCATGGAGAATTATTATGCAAATACCAGGATCCCGCGGATAGTATATCAACAGGCTGCACACATGATGTTCAGGCAGACGTTGAAAGAAAACGGAATATGATCTGGAAATTGCCCTCAATTATCAAGATGATATATTGAGGGCGATATTTTTATTGTCGAGAGACATCATCGTGATATGTTTACTGCCGACATTGTTGAGTAAATAGCTGCTTTTATTAGGATAAGAGCTATTTTGATTTCAGCATAATGTTGGAGAAGGTAATTTCTACATTAAGTAGTACTGCCATGTGGAAGTACCCCTGAAGTACTATCTAACTGACTATGATATATGCGAAAATCGTCATGACATATAGCTTAATTTTGGCTGCAGACTGTTCCGGTAAATCTCTTATCGGCTCTGCAGCCTCCGGAGAAGGTCTTGTCAATGTCTACCGCGGCACCGGTAAAGTGCTGCTGGCACCCGTCACAAAGGGTTTCGCATAATTGATGCAGTAATGAATGAGCACCTCTGTCCTTAATAGGACAGAGGTGCTTTTTTGCTTTTATTGATAAGAGAATCAGTAACCCAGTTCCCGGCTCACCACGCTGCCATCGATTGCATTCAGCGTTAGCAACGGCCCAGTTGTGTAGTTCATGCCTTTTTCGTTGTAACCGTATGCATTCGGCTCGGCATCATACCAGTCCCAGGTACCCCAGAAATCCCAGACAGGAACGATGGTGCCCTGCAGGGAACCCTTGTCCCGGATGCGCATCAAGGTCAGGGAGACCTTTGTAATTTCTACATCCATTTTGGTATCAAAGCCGTTGATGCGGTCCAGATCCACCAGACTGTGGTCTTTGGGTCCGACGATGACCACAGGCAGCATAGTATTTGCAATAGATGCGACCTCATCAAAGGGCAGCAGTGCAGTCTGTTCCTCCTTCACAATCGTTTCCCCGCTGGGGGACTGCCATGTAAAGGAGAGAATACCGTCCTTTCCGACATTGACCCAAATACTTTCCATAGGCCAGGAAACAGGATCTGCATTGGTCTCCTCACTGGAAAGGTATGTGTAATACTGAAAATGCGAAACTTTTTCTCCCCCGTTGGTTTCTACCACATCCTCACGAATGCTGGAAAGGCAGAAGCCGTTTACAGTGGGCATATAGCACAGCTGCCATTCGCCGTTAGCCCGCTGCTGTGC
>JAFSCK010000131.1 GCA_017436785.1 Oscillospiraceae bacterium
CAGTATCCTGGAACCCTATGCTCAGATAGAACTGTCATGGAGGAAAGTTTTGAAGCGGGTGGAAGATCTGTTGCAAAACAACAACTTCCTCTATGAATCTGACCGGGCGGAAATGGCAGCGTATGAGCTGAAAAAGCTGGCCAGAACCATCCATTCGTTCTTTCGAGGCGCACCAGATATTTTCCAGCGCCCGTACAATGCGGACGAAACATTTGGCTATTGGGATAATATCAAATCCATCCAGAATCTGCTGAAATCCCCGGCTGGTGTAACAGAAATCCAAGCCATGATGCAGCCATTGTGGGAATGGACACAGGAAGATAGTTCGGATTATAAACCCCGGAAAGAAGCTATGGTAGCGATGCAGGCATACCGGGATGGAACCTATTCTGTTTTCGGAAAGTCAAGCACACAGTACCAACTTCCAAAAGTTCAAGAGCCTGTACCAGACCCTCTGGAAAAGGCAAAGCAGCTTATCAATGAATATTGCCAGGAAGTTTTTGAACAGGATGCTGACTTCTCTGACCTATCCCACGTGGATCTTGCCATGGGTGCAACCTCTGACAGTGAGCATACCATTGAGATTCATGCAGACCTGACAGCTTTTCGGCTGGTATACCGGGTGGACGGTGAAACCGTTCATAAGGTGGAATGTAAGGATCTGCAGGAGCTGAACGAGTACCTTGCCAATCTGGAATTTGATGAGATGATCGCCCATGCAGAGGAGCGGTATCTTGATGGCCCAGAGGACTATTTTGATGATATTAACCCGGCAGAAATTCGTGAAAAACTGGCACAGCGTGGTATCGTTGGCGGGAAAGTGGTAGACCCGGAAGCACTGAGTAATGATCCTTTCATTCAGCAGGTCGTGGCAGATGTGAAAGCCGTTCAGAGTGAACTTTCTGAAGAACAAGCAGAGAATGCTCCCATCGTGGCCCGGTATTTGTCCGATGAGGAACGGATCGTCATTCAGCAGTATCCCAGCGGCGAATATTATATCCGTTATGGCTATGACGAGGATCGAAACTTTGCCAATTCCACCGCTGGTGGCTTTGCCACTCTGGAAGAAGCAGAAGAAACACTTCGCTCCCACCGCCCCGCAGCCGCCCCGGTAGCAGACTTTTCTAAGACGGAGCAATCTGTGTTGGCACCTCCACAAACAAAGCTCAAGCGGGAGCATATCACCTTTGAACCCCTCTATCCGGACATTCCCAGGGACCAGCGCCACAACTTCCGGATCGACGATCAGGAACTGGGATATGGTACTCCACGTGAGAAATATGCTGCCAATGTTGCCGCTATCCAATGCTTGAAGCAGATTGAATCTGAGGGCAGGCTGGCAACCCCGGATGAACAGAAAATCCTTTCTCAGTATGTGGGCTGGGGTGGTCTGTCCCACTGGTTCGATGACCGGCATCCCAAATACCAGGAACTAAAAGACCTGCTGGACTACGATGAATATATCGCTGCCAGAGAAAGCAGCTTAACCGCCTTTTACACTTCTCCGGTGATTATCCAGGCAATGTATCAGGCACTCCAAAACATGGGATTCAAAGAGGGTAACATTCTGGAACCCTCCTGCGGTGTTGGTAATTTCCTTGGCATGATCCCGGATTCCATGGCAGGCAGTAAGACTTACGGTGTGGAGCTGGATTCCATCTCCGGACGGATCGCCCAGCAGCTATACCAGAACAGCTCCATTGCTGTGACCGGCTTTGAAAAAGTGCAGATGCCCGACAGCTTCTTTGATGTGGCTATCGGCAATGTTCCCTTTGGCGATTTCAAAGTGCTGGACAAGCGGTATGACAAGCACCATTGGCTGATCCATGATTATTTCTTCGGAAAGACCTTGGATAAGGTCAGACCCGGCGGCATCGTGGCATTCATCACTTCCAAAGGCACAATGGACAAAGAAAACTCCGCTGTCAGGAAATACCTTGCACAGCGGGCCGATCTGATTGGTGCCATCCGGCTGCCCAACGATGCGTTCAAACGCAATGCCGGTACGGAAGTCACCAGTGATATTCTGTTCCTGCAAAAGCGGGATAGGATGACGGACATTGAACCGGACTGGGTGCATCTGGACACCGATCCCAACGGCATCCGGATGAACAGCTATTTTGTGCAGCACCCGGAAATGATCTTAGGCGAAATGGTCATGGAATCCACACGGTTCGGTATGGACAGCACCTGCAAGCCTTATCCCGAAAAAGAATTGGGCTGGCAGCTTGCGGAAGCAATATCCACACTCAATGCCCAGATTACGGAGTATCAGCATGAGGAACTGGAAGAAGATGACCGCTCCATTCCTGCTGATCCCAATGTACGGAACTTCAGTTACACCATCGTCGATGGCAAAGTGTACTTCCGGGAAAACAGCCGCATGAATCCGGTGGAGGTTTCTGTTACCGCAGAAAACCGCATCCGTGGTATGATCCACCTCCGGGACTGTGTACGAAAGCTCATTGACTACCAGACCGAGGGGTATCCCGATGAGGACATTCAGAGAGAGCAGCGCAATCTGAACGACCTTTACGATGACTATACCAAGAAATACGGCCTGCTGTGCAGCCGGGGCAACAGTCTGGCCTTCAGCGATGACTCCAGTTACTTCCTGCTGTGTTCTCTGGAAGTGCTGGACGAGGAGGGC
>JAFSCK010000132.1 GCA_017436785.1 Oscillospiraceae bacterium
ATGATACCCCAACCGATTTAGCCTGTCCATATTCAACTTGAGCGGTGGGGCTGCTCAATCCGAGCGGTCCCATTGCTCAATCTAAGCGGAACCGCTGCTCAATTTCGCCGGTCGGGGTGATTTCTCTCAGCGGCGTACGCATCGGGGAATGCAGTTTGATAGATTATGCGAAGATCATCATCCATACACCCTGTGGGATGGGCAAATCGTTTATGCACTCCATTTTCTGTTATATAGCCTAGATTCTTCCAGCCATACATACTATCTTCGATAGTGAAAAATTTCAAATTATCAATCTGATTATCATTGCGAGTATATGTAAGAACATAGGCACGACAGAATTCTAAGGACTCAGCAAATTCATCTGGAAGTGTAATATATATGAGTTCTTTTGCAGAATCCAAAACATTGTGTCTGATTGAAAACTCAGTGGGCAGGAATACTCTGGGTTCCAAGGGATAACGTTTGGCATTCATTGAATCGTAATACAGATTGAACATGTCACAAATAAATTCTTCGCGACCGTTGATGCAGTTTGAAATAAATGTCGCAGGATTACTGTATACGGTATGAGGCATAGCCTGAAAATCTAAATCTTTTCGTACAGTATTGGTTTTAAAGGGGCATCTTTCTTCCGATTCTTTGATCATGTTGTAGAGCTTATCTAAAACATCCATAATTTTACCTCATTCTTCTTATGAAATAATGGCTGAAATTTATCTATACAAAATTAAGTATAAAAGTCTCGGATGGATTTATGACGGTGAGCACGCGGTTGCTTTCGACGATATTTTTGATAAGCGCATTTGTAAGCATGTAAAATAAGTTGTTCTATTATTCTAATTTCTTCTTGCGTTTTTTTAAGGAAGGAAATGATTTCGGTAGATGTTTTGTTTTGACTGATGCACATCAACACCTGGATTGCATCGTTATTATCGATGATTTCATGCATCCACATCAAACGCAATTTTGGAGGTAAGTTGCTTCGGAGAAGCTTTGATAGCAGTACGTTCGATTCTGTGTTGATGATTATTCCATTTGAATTTGCGCAAGTCTTCTCTTCATTTTGCTTTTTTTCAAGTATCCTAAATAGTTGATCAGAATCTATCATATTGCCACCTGCTATTTTAAGTTTTTCTAGCAGTTCGGCTTGGCTGTTAATATCAAGCTTGTAGTAAGCAGAAACAATTTCAAATTCCTCCATGGTGAGAAGTCCATAGTGCATGCCTTTAATTACGAGAAGTTGTTCGTAAGCGTTCATTAGACTTTGCTTTCTCATGTACACCGCCCATGTTAATTAGTAATTTAATAGAATTCTGCCAAGTCATCTAATCGTAGTATCATTGGAAGATTTCCATTGGCAGCACCAGTGTCGATGCAGATCCAACTTGCTGTTTTTAAGGCTTTTCCTTGATATTCTTTTCCGTAATACTCAGTAGGTGTGTGACCGAACACAACCATAGCATCATTGTAATAATGAGTAGAAAGGCTTGGCCGTACACATAGAAGTTCGTCAGCGTCATAGTCGGAGAGATTTTTGGCGGGATGAAAATTACCCAAACCAGCATGAACAAGAATAAAGTCTTTATTGTTGACCGCAATACATTCATAGAGCGGTGCATCGCGCAAATAATCTAATATTCCATAAACCAGTTCGCTATCTTGTTTTAGCAATTTTTTCAAGCCGATTAGGGTAGGGGCACCTCCATTGCATATATAATTCTCCAAAAGGTTGACTTGTACTGCGGTGAGTTTTTCGAGACTCTCTTCTGTAACTTCTTCGAAAAGAAAGGCGCATGTAAGAAGTAGTGCTTCGTGATTTCCTAGTATTAACTGCATGTTGGATTGCTCAGTAAGCCAGAGAAGAAGTTCTGCACTGTTTTTTCCACGATCAATTACATCCCCTAAAATGAATAAAAAATCGTCCTCTGAGAAGCCAGCGCGGTCAAGCAGTTGCTGAAATTCTTCTAGAGGACATCCATGAAGATCGGAGGTTACATAAATCATTAAAAGCACTCCTTTTCTGTTGTTGGAGTAAGACTATACCATGAAGATTATGTTGTGACAAGAGGTAAAAGAAAGAAATTACAAAGAAAAAACTGTTGATTTATAAACCTAATTGAATGCGCATAAATGATATTGCTATAAAAGCCCTAGGACGGGCTTAAAATAAAGAAAAGCTATTTGAATATGTTGGGGTGCTTGATAATAGAAAAGACGCTAGAAAGGCTCTGGCGGGGTAATGCGAGCTGGTTGCACTGGAAATAATTATTGCATGCCATAAACAAAGAAAAGCCAGAACCTGCAATGCAGATCCTGGCTTTTGGTCCGAGTGGGGAGATTCGAACTCCCGGCATCTTGAACCCAAATATGGTCGGACAAAAATGGAAAAGAAATAGTTGAAATAAACTAGATTACTATATGAAGATTTATCCATTTTCTTATAATTTTGTAGACATAATTCGAACTTGTTTTATATATGTGGTCACATAAGTGGGCAATGGTAATTTTCCCTCAGATTTCTGAACATCTCACTGTTTCTCAGTGAAATTAAGTCAGTAATCTGAGGGGATTGTTTTGTAGAAATATACCTTAAGGGTGTTCGTTAGCATTGCGATAGATTTATTAATGAGGAATCAGCAGTTACAATAGGGAGGGTTCAAAAAAGAAAGGGGATGCCAAATGACAAAAAGAAGAGCCAACGGAGAAGGGCTGGTACGCAAAAGAAAGGATGGAAGATGGGAGGGGAGAATAACAATTGGATACAGAGCAGATGGTAAACCAATACAACGGTACCTGTATGCCGGAACACAGGAGGAATTGCTTAGAAGACTTCATCAAGAAATAGAACGGTATAGGGATATAGCGATAGCGGAGGACTGTAAAATGACATTGCGGAATTGGTTGGATCGCTGGTTGCATGAGTATATACAGTGTACCGTGCGGGAGAATACGTTTCGGGATTATGAGCAGATTATTCAGAATCATTTGAATCCCTATCTCGGGGATAAATTAATGTATCGAATAACAAAACGAGATATCCAAAAGTTATATATCCACTTGAAAGAGAATGGGCATAGAAGAAAAAATTCTAATCAGTCAAAATCTCTATCAAGCGGTATGGTTCGTAGAATCCATACTGTGCTTCACCAAGCACTGGAAAAAGCGGTTCAAGAGAATATCATTGTTATAAATCCAACAGAGGGAGTGGCACTCCCAAGCTTGAATTGCAATCCCAAACATATTTTGAATGAAGAACAGTTGGACCGGTTTTTGGAGGAATCGAAGCGATATACTGACTGGTATGTGTTCTTTTATTTGGAGATGACAACAGGATTGCGCCGAGGTGAGATATGTGGTTTGCAATGGAGTGATTTGAATGAAAGAACAGGGCAATTACATATTGTGCGTTCCATAAGCAGGGGGAAAGGTCAGGTGTGCCTACCAAAAACAGAAGCTGGCATGCGGACCATTACATTGTCTCATAGTACCTTGGAGTCATTAATTGAATGGAAAAGACAGACAAATAGTGAGTGGATTTTTCCCGATCCACTAGACTCTCATAAACCGATGCCACCATTGCGTGCATATGACCAGCTAAAGATAATTTTAGAGGATGCGGAACTTCCGGATATACGCTTCCATGATCTTAGACATACATTTGCGACACATGCGCTGAGCGGTGGTGTGGATGCGAAAACCTTGTCTGAGATATTAGGTCATACTAACCCTTCGTTTACATTGGATACATATACCCATGTAACAACGCAGATGCACAAAGATGCTTCTGTGATTGTAGAAAACTTTCTGGGACAGATTATGTGAGGTGGTATTATGGCGAAAAGACGCAGGAAAAAGGGGACAGGTGCAGTTCGTCTGCGAAAGGATGGTCGATGGGAAGGCCGCTTGATTGTGGGGCGTGATATTTTCGGTAAACCACAGATCAAATATGTTATGGCGAAGACAAAAGAAGAATGTGAGGAAAAGGTGAGTGGCTTGCAGGCACATTATCAGCTGACACCGGCACGAAGTGCGAAGAATATCACATTTGGTGAGTGGATAGACTTTTGGTATCAGAATATTTGCAAACCCAAGTTGCGGACAACGACCCAGTTATCCTATGAAAATGAAATCTATAAACATATTATTCCAGAATTGGGTGATATCTTACTTAAGAATCTTTCACAAAGGGACTTTCAACAGTTCTATACAAGATTAAAATCAAATGGACGGATCATTCGGAGAGAACAACTTGGGCCGGGACTATCTAACCGCATGGTAAGAGCTTGCCATGCAAATTGTCGGATGGCGATTCTGGCTGCGATAGATGAGAAGCTGATTTACAGAAATCCCATAGCAGGTTGTAAATTACCACCTAAAGAGAGGCGAAGAATAGAATTCTTAGAGCTACCAGAGTTACAGCGGCTAATGATCCAGGCGAAATATGAAGGATATTATGAATTATTTCTTTTGGAATTGGCAACGGGATTAAGGTTAGGGGAGCTGCTGGCATTACAATGGGAAGATCTGTCTTTTCGTACTGGAGAACTTAGAATATGGAGACAAGCGGTTTGCCTGAATGGAAAACTTCAGTTTACTGCACCAAAAACGAAAGCTTCTGTGAGAACGGTCATTTTGCCCGGAGTTGTAGTAGATATCTTGAAAAAGCGAAAAGAAGAACTGGATTCCAGATGGATGTTTCCATCTCCGGTAAAAGAAGACCAGCCACTAACACATGGTTGTGTACGCAGACGGTTAAAAAGAACACTGGAGCGTGCAGAGTGCGGAATTGTTCGTTTTCATGACCTGCGACACACGTTTGCTACTATGGCATTAGACAACGGTATGGATGTGAAAACACTGTCTGTAATTATTGGACATTCTTCAACTGCTACGACGTTGGATGTGTACTCTCACGTGACAAATGGCATGCGGCAGCAGGCAGCGAGAATCATAGATAGGAAAATAGGAAAAGTAGATATACCGAATCTACCCGAGAAAACAGCCTGTGTTTCATATACAGATTTTCAGCCATATCAATCTAAACGCCGAAAGTCAGGAACAGGATGCGTATACCAAATCAATGACCATCTTTGGGAAGGCAGATATTCGCCTAAGGGAAAGGATGGAAAGAGAATTTCAAATTCGGTTTATGCAAAAACAAAGGAGGAATGCGAAGAAAAGCTGATGGCAATGATAACAAAGGTAAAGCGAGAGATTCGCTGGTCCAAGGAACACACATAAGGCGCAAAGAGAATGGTTGCATTGTTCCGATAAATGGCATAATATCGTTCCGATAATGTTGATATTGTTCCGCAAAGGTGGTATAATTCCGATAGATAGGAGTGATGGCTATGTATATGACCGTAAAGCAAGCTGCAGAAAAATGGGGACTGTCTGATCGCCGTGTCCGAATTCTCTGTGCCGAGGGAAAAATTCCCGGTGCGTTTCAGCAAGGCCGTGCTTGGAAAATCCCTGCAGATGCTGTGAAGCCTGCTGATGGACGTTTCCGCTCAACTGAGAGCTTGTTGGATATGATCGACCGGAAAAAAGCCGAGCTGGATACCCGGCGACCTTTGACCGAGGGTGAAGTGGCCCGGCTGACGGAAGAATTTATCGTGGAGTATACTTACAACTCCAATGCCATTGAGGGCAATACCTTGACCCTTCGGGAAACAGATCTTGTGCTGCGTGGCCTGACAATAGACCAGAAGCCGCTGAAAGATCACATGGAAGCAGTAGGACATAAAGAAGCTTTCGACTTTGTTCGGGAGTTGGTACAGAATCAGACACCTATGTCTGAGAGGGTCATTCAGCAGATCCACTATCTGGTATTGGCGGATAAGAAGGATGACCGAGGTGTATACCGGCGGGTTCCTGTCCGTATCATGGGTGCCCAACATGAGCCGGTGCAGCCCTACCTGATCCAGCCGAAAATGGAACAGCTCATGATATCTTTCGCTGAAAGCACGGAGCATATTGTCACCAAACTGGCTCGGTTCCACATTGAATTTGAGGGTATCCATCCATTTATTGATGGTAATGGCCGTACCGGTCGTCTTCTGGTTAACCTGGAACTGATGAAAGCCGGTTATCCGCCCATCGATATCAAATTCACAGATCGGCTGGCCTATTATAATGCCTTTGATGAATACCACGTGAAGCATAATCTGTCTGCAATGGAAAGGTTGTTCGCTGGATATATCAATGAACGGTTGGATATGTATTTGGCTATGCTTCAGGAACCATAAGTTATTTGGCTGATATTACAAAAATCTTTGCCCGCCATAAACAAAGAAGAGACCGCCAGTTTCAATTTGAAACTGGCGGTGAATGTTGGATACACAATTGTCAGAAAGAATGCATTGAAGTCGCATGATTAAGAAGCGAAACCGTGCTCAGTATATAGCGGACTCCTTGCGATATAAGAAAAAGCAAACAGATTAATTCTGCTGGCATTTTAATGATCCTTCGAAAGCATATTTATAGATCGTAGGGAATGCATGCTGGTCAACTTGCCGAGCTGCAGTTAGTAATCCACGAAGCCGTTGCCTACATATAGGATCATTTGGATTCTGAAGCAGGTGATTATATTCGTTGATTATTTTTAAACGCATAGCATTCTTGATTACTGCTTTACCATCCGCATCAATCACAACACCTGTTACGAGTTTAGGATAAAGCTTGGTGTACTTTCTCACTTTTGACCTAGAAACTTGGTAACGATATTTCTTGATAATTGCATAGATTTGCTCTGTAAAGTCATGCGAAATCCGGCCTTCGCTGGAAAAGGTTACATCGTCAACATAAACGGTCATTGAAATGTTGTTCCTATCGGCAATCGTCTGCATCTCATCAAACATGTGATGATTCACTAAGTATGACATAATTTGACTGGTGGGAGCTCCAGAAATAAGGTGATTACGGCAGGATACTTTTTTGGAGGATAGAAACAGATAAACATCATTGCGGTTAGTTATATGAGCCTTTTCTAGATCGACCGTCGTAAGGTTAGTCAGAATTTGCGCAACATCGGACGAACAGTTTAAGTCCTTAGAGAAGAAATGATAAACTGTATCTCTGTCAATAGAAGGAAAAAAGGCGGTTAAATCGATTTTGAAAAGGTTTCTTCTACCGCTACCTATGTGCATCTTCGCATTATCAGCATAAGAGCGACCTTTAATTCCAGAGAAAACATTGTCAGGAACAACAATTTCGCCCAATAGTTTTTTTAGTCGCTTTTGAACTGTTTTCAGTTCTTCACGTGGGGGTTCTATCAACCGTGGTTTTCCAGTCTTGTCGATATAAGGAGAAATAAGACTAGCAATGTAGTCTTGCTTTGTAAGTTTGCTGTCCTCAATATGTAATAGGCGCTTTAACATCTTTTTTGATTGCAATCCATATAGTGGACAATCAGAATACTTCAAAGATATAACACCTCTGTTCATAAAAAATGTGCTGGTGTTAGCCGCCAACTGCTACGCTGATAATCCAACGGACAAAATCAGCAAGCAATTCAGGACAGCAAAGTGACACAGCCAGTACGGCTGCTCCTGTAAAAACGCCAAGCGCAATTACAATCGCAGCAGGGGTATTAGAGGAAGTTTCGGTAACAGTAACCTTAACCTCCACATCGTTGTTGTCACCGTTAATGATGACAACAGGGTTGTCCGCCTTTTTCACGAACTCACCTCCTTTGTTATTATTGGCCCTCATCTGCAGCTGAGGGGACTTCCCATTCCGCCAATAACAAAGGAACTATGCAGCCTTGTATCACATTTTCGCACCAGCACAAATCCGACTTCCCAAACTAGATTGCTCTAACTCGTTCTGTCTATATCATTTCGACACTATTACATCTCATACTGACATACAGACATCTCCCATCATGACCAAACATCGATGTCGGGATGTGAGTGTATGACGAGTATACAGGGGAGGCATGTGCCGCAAACAAAAGCATCCATATCTAACGATACGATGCCGCCCGCATTACTGCGAACCAACCGAAGTCTAATCTGACTGCTCGTACTGACACATTAATTATATCTAATCAATCGTCATTTTTCAACACTAATATGTATATTTGAAAACCGAGTGAATTTTAGATAGAAGTGAAAGAAAACCTGGGTAGATCAAGAAATGAGTTGCTATAAACAAAGAAAAGACCGTCAGCGTTCAAATGAGTGCTGACGGTCAAATACTAGGCGTTAGCTTCTGGAGAAACAGAGGGCAGGTTGCCGAGATTGTTGTTTTCACTTCTATCGGGGATAGATTTCAGGTATTCGGTATCTCTGCGGTGGGCGATGCCCACACCGGAGATCTGACCCTGCTTTGCCATATCTACTGCCTGCTGTTTTTCTACAATGGAACTATCGGAAAGCTGGTACCCGGTGATTCTGCCGCCATCTTTCACAAGACCGACGATCCGTTTTGCGTGGGAATTTGCCTGTGGGATTTGGTCCAATGTTTGCGTTATAAGCTTTTGTTTGTTCATAAAACCACTCCTTTAAGTTTAGTATTTACATGCATCAGGAGAATATGTAATGAAGAAATCCAGGGGTATTCGCAATGAATAGCCTAGGATCTTTGCATTTAGAAGGATACGTAATAGGCAAAGAATAAAGCGTAATGACATTCATTTACAATTAACTTATTTATGATATAATGGCAATAAATAATTGTAGGGAAGTTTTTGGAGATGGATATAAAGCATTTTGGGACAGATGTATTGTGTCAGGATGCTGATGCGGTGCGCAAATACTTCCACCCGAATGCCTGGTATAACACCAACGAGCATTTTACAGTTGAAGAGTTCATCCGAGCCAATTGTGAGTATCCTGGTGACGGGTCGGGTGAGGTGGACAAGATTATCACGGCCACTCATGTACACGGTAAGGATGGAGGTGTTTCCTGCCATGCTACTTCCTTTATCTATGTCGTAGATGGGAAAATCGCATACATCGATGAATACTGGGGCGGTGATGGTAACGTGCCTCAGTGGAGAAAGGATAAACGAATTGGAACGCAAATTAGACTTTAACATAGGGCTGAATTGCCTTTGGTAATAGGTACGTATATCCATACAGTATTGACAAATGAAACCTCAATGAGTGGTTAGAGGAAAAATTGTAATAGGATGTGTAAAAAATGGCCTACAATGCAAATAAAGAATATATGGAGAAAGTAAGGATTCAGTATGATATTGCAAAGACATTAGAACAATTAGCTTGTGCTGATTTTGCTAACCTTAGGGATATCTGTAGATTTTCACCTGATATGTTTTTGAAATTTCAACAAGATTGTGCTGTTGATGGACGGGATTTGTCTTTGGCGATAGACGGAATATATAACTGTAGAACTGACGCTCATGGACGAGAATACTTTGTAGATTGCAATTCTGGGTTGGTTTTGCTTCAAGAGGATTCTAAGTTCGCTATCGCAAAGTACGCCTGTACATCAAAGCATTATGATATTTTTGATGCAGCATATTTGCGGAATTATATAGCACATCCGGAAAAAAGAAAGTGGGGCATTGCTCTTCCAAGTGGTATCGGTGAAATAACTACACTAGATTATTTAGGACTTCAAGTTGAAGACGTATTCTCTACCCCGATTTTGGAGTATTCCGTCTCTACACGAAGGGAACTAAATGAGGTGATTTCGGAGATAACATCGATACTTTCGGAATCTAAGTTTTTTTGCAAGCTTTGGTTTCGCGGCCAAAGAAAAGAATATGAAAATACTACTACAAGAGGTGTTGCGCGCAAAATTGGATTTCCAGAGGAGTTTGATAAGATGCCGTCTTTGGTGCCATCGGCAGGCAGGCTAACAGACGTGGGCGAATACAAAGAAATGAGAAAGCAAAGCATCTACTGGAATCAGGCATTTAAGGTTTGGTTACTAAGCCAATTAAAAGGAGTTGTGCAGGAATTTAAAATTGATGGGGAAATGTATAAAGAAATGCTTAGATCCCTTGAGCCAGATAAGATGATAGCGTTTTTGAACAACAATCCATATGATATTGAAGAATATGTATTCGAACAGGATAGAGAACCAATGTGGGCCAGTGTTTTAGCATCTCAACAGTATGGCGGCTGTACATCAATGCTGGATATTACTGATGATGTTGATGTTGCATTGTTTTTTACACAGTCTTATTTAAACAGAGAAACAGGTAAGTATGAGTTGTGCGAACCTAACTCATCAAATGTGATATACCTTCTAGCGACGACAAGAAACTCTTGCACCATAGATCTTTCGAAGAATATTTTTGAGTCTATCCCTTACGCAGGGACTTATAAAATCCCGCCTAGAATTTTCAATCAACACTGTGGGCTTTTGCGTGGCTCAGATATGTTTAGTAGGAATACATATGCCTATCGCATTCTTGCTAGGATAAAATTTTCTGGGAATGGTGTGGAAACAACTAAAACAGTGGACGAGATGTTTCCCAGTATGGAGATAGACACTTTGTATAAAACGTATTCATATGCAGAACCCAAATTAACTGGGTTATATGGGTAAAGTATTCAAGAGGATAAATGACAAAACCGCCAGTTTTCGTTCTGAAAACTGGCGGTTTTGGTCCGAGTGGCGAGACTTGAACTCGCGGCCTCCACATCCCAAATGTGGCGCCCTACCATCTGGGCTACACCCGGATATTCAATTTTACATGGTTGCCAATGCTGATTTTACCCAGGAAGATAACCAATGTCAAGAGAAAACAGTAGAAAAACGATTTCTTGCCGTTGTGGTCATAACTGTGGTCAAAACGAGTTTTGGGCCTGTTTTGAGAAATATGGAAAATGGAAATGTGCTAGTGTCGCAACACATATTGGGATTGCCAGATAGGTAGTCGTCCATATGGATACGGTCTCCCAAACCAGGCGCCCTACCAACTGGGCCACACCCGGATATCGAGTATATATTATACAACATCCTGCTAAAAAAAGCAACCTAAAACTTGGCGAATCTGCGGTTGTGTTTTTCATTGGTTTTCGGTATAATGGTAAAAAGGGAGGCGGTATTATGAAATATCCCATCGATATCAAAAAGCGCATCGTTCTCGGCGGGTTGGAGCAGGCCATTCATATCTGGGGCACCAAGCAGGAGAATCCTGTGGTGCTGTTCCTCCATGGCGGTCCCGGTGTGCCCAACCGGCATGGTATGGCCAAGCGGCACATGGACTTGATCGACGATTTTACCATTGTGGCGTGGGATCAGCGGGGAACCGGCGGGTCTTATCATGGCTGTGATCCCAAGAGCCTGACACTGGATCAGCTGATTTCTGACTGTGCTGAGCTGCTGGACTATCTTTGCAAGACTCTGGACAAGAAAAAGATATTCCTGCTGGGTGCCAGCTGGGGCACGGAGCTGGGTACCTTTGTCTGCCAGAAGCATCCTGACAAGGTGGCGGGCTACATCGGCTACGGTCAGGTGGTCAACGGAATCGAAAATGAGAATGTGTCCTATGCCTTTGCACTGGAAGAAGCCCAGAAGGCCGGAAATGCCGAGGACATTGCGGAGCTGGAGCGGATCGGTCCTCCCGTGGACGGCCAGTACAAGCCGGTCTTTGAGGGCCTCATGACCCAACGGCGGATCATGAAAAAGTATGGCGGCCACTCTACAAAGAAGGGCGGCTACTTCTCCGGCACGGTGATTCCCATTCTGACCAGTATGGAGCTGGATCTGCGGTCCAAGATCGGTACTGCCAAAGGCTACAAGGTTTGCTTGTCTCAGATGTGGCCCACCATCGTCCACTATGATTTTGTGAAGGACTGCGGTCCCTTCCAGATGCCCTATTACATTTTTCAGGGCCGTCTGGACCGGAATACACCCTCCTCACTGGTGCAGGCATTCTATGATTCCATTGAGGCCCCGGATAAGGATCTGATTTGGTTCGAGCATTCCGCCCATGGCCCCATGGGGGAGGAGCCGGAGAAGTTTAAGAAGCTCATGCGGGAAAAATTCCTAGCCATCAAGGATTTTTGAGACATTCCAACCGTGTCATTGCGAGGAGCGCAGCGACGTGGCAATCCCCTAGATCGAAGGAGTGTGCACTGGCTCGCAATGACAGATCAATTAAAAATGGAGAAACATAATGAAAAAACTGACAACCGGAAAAATTTTTGCCCTGTGCATGGGTAATTTTGCAAGAGGCATGATCAACGGCATCGTGACCACCTATCTTCTGACCTTCTTTATTCCCACCAATGCCAACACCACGCTGCCCCAGTTCTTCCTGACGGCCTCTTTGGTGATGGCGGTGATCCGGGGTATCGGCACCATCATCGATGCCATCACCGATCCTTGGGTAGCCAATCTGACGGACAATTGCCGTCATAAGCTGGGACGCCGGATCCCCTTTATGCGCTGGAGCGCCGTGCCCTACGGCTTGTGCTGCCTGATGATCTTCTTCCCGCCCATTCAAGGTACAAGCTATGTAAATGCTGTTTGGGTTGGTGTCCTGCTGATCCTGTATTATCTGTTCTCGACTTTGTATAACATTCCGTATTCCGCTTTGCAGGCAGAGATCGTGACAGAGCCTAAGCGCCGTGTCTTCCTGTACACCATCGACAGTCTGCTGTATGTCATCTCCAATGCGCTGGTGTTCTGCACCTCCATGACCAAGGGTATGCTGATGGGTGTGGGCATTCCCGAAATCTGGGCACTGCGGATCCCTTTCATTGTCTGCTGCACCGGCGGCATCCTTGCGGCGCTGGTCCCTGCCTTTACCATTCGGGAGCAGGATTATATCGTTCAGAAGCCCTATTCCCAGCCTCTGGGAGAGGCGCTGAAGGCCATTTTCTCTTATAAGAACTTCACCATCATCACCATCGGCTATCTGGTGATGTGGGTGGCCTTTACCTTCTTCAATACGGCACAGGTTTATTATATTACCAATCTGCTGGCTCTGCCGGACATTTGGGTAACCATCGTGACTGTCATTTCCATCGGCGTGGGTGTGTGCACCTATCCGCTGGTAAATGTGTTGGCCCGGAAGGTGGGCAAGAAGCCTCTTCTGTTGGGCGCCTGTATTACCTATGTGTGCCTGTACGGCGGTATCTACAGCTATGAAACGGTGATCTCTCTCATCGGCGGCCCTGCCTTTGCTATCGTTATCGGCTTCGGCATCGCCATGCCCATCGCCATCACCAACATCATTCCTGCCTCCATGTTTGCAGACCTTGCCCAGTACGATACCATCAAGACCGGTAAGAACCGGGCAGGTATGTTCTTGGCAGCTCGTAACTTTGCCAATAAGCTGTGCCAGTCCATCGTGGTCATTGCCTGCGCCCTGCTGCTGGGCAAGGGTGCCGATGGCACCGGTGCGGCAACTGCTGAGGGTGTGCAGGCAACGGCGTTGGTAGCCTGCATCTTCGTAGCCAGCGCGCTGGGCATCTACTTCTTCTATAACGATAAGGAGATCACCGCTGCCATCAAAGCCCACAACGAGGCAGAAAAGGCATGACGGTTCCCCGCATCCCGCAGGAGGGGTTGAAGGCCATTGCCTGCCTCGCGATGCTGACAGACCACATTGGAGCGGCATTTTTCCCGGAGAGCCTGCTGCTGCGCTGCATTGGACGGCTGGCCTTTCCCATCTATTGCTTTCTGATCGCCGAGGGCTCCCATTATACCAAGGATCCGGGAAAGTACGCCCTGCGGCTGACCCTTTTGGCACTGCTGTCGGAGGTCCCCTTTGAGCTGGCCTTTTACGGCGGCTACACCCAGTACCGGCAAAATGTGATGCTGACACTGTTGACGGGCTTTCTTGCACTGGAAACCATGAAGCAGTGTCCCAACTTCCTGCTGAAGGTGGCGGCGGCAGTGCCCTTTGTGCTGATGGGCGGCTATCTGCGTTCCGATTATGGCTACCGGGGCGTTATGCTCATCGTTCTGTTCGGTCTGACCCGGCAGCTGCCTTACTGGCATTTGCTCCAAATAATGGGAATGGCAGCTATCTTCGGCCCTATGGCCAGTGCGGAGCTTCTGCACATTGGCAGCTTTACGCTAAAAATGCAGCAGCTGGCCCTGCTGGCCATGATCCCCATTGCTCTCTATTCCGGGGAAAAACGGACCAAAAACAAGGCGGTACAGTGGGGCTTCAACCTGTTTTACCCTGTGCATTTAGCTATAATTGCGTTGATAAAAATACTGTAGGGCGGAGATTATCCAATCCCGCGAAAAAAGCGTGCTGCCAATAATGCAGCACGCTTTTACTATTTCTATGGAAATCAAACGTTAAACAGGAAATTGACGATATCGCCATCCTTCATGACGTATTCCTTGCCTTCGCTGCGGACTAAGCCCTTTGCCTTAGCGGCGGCCATGGTGCCGCAGGAGCGCATGTCCTCAAAGGCGATGACCTCGGCACGGATGAAGCCGCGCTCGAAGTCGGTGTGGATCTTGCCGGCGGCCTGAGGAGCCTTGGTGCCGCGCTTGATGGTCCATGCCCGGCATTCGTCAGAGCCTGCGGTCAGGAAGGAAATCAGACCCAGCAGGGCGTAGCTGGACTTAATGAGACGGTCCAGACCGCTTTCGGAAACGCCCAGCTCCTCCATGAACATGGCCTTCTCGTCGGGATCGTCCAGCTCGGCGATGTCAGCCTCCAGCTTGGCGCAGATGGGCAGCAGCTGGGAGCCTTCTTCCTCGGCCAGTGCCTTCACAGCCATGTAGTGCTTATTGCTTTCAGGCTCGTTGATCTCATTTTCTGCCAGATTGGCAACGTAAATGGTCTTTTTCAGGGTCAGCAGATCGGAGGTGCCGATGAGGGCCCGGTCCTCGGCATCGTCGGTGAAGGTACGGGCCAGCTTGCCCTCGTTCAGGTGCTGCAGCAGCTCGGTGAAGACAGAGACCTCCCGGGCAAAGCGCTTGTCGCCGCCCTTCATGGCCTTCTGGGCCTTGTCAATGCGGCGCTCCACCATTTCGATGTCGGCCATGACCAGCTCCAGATTGATGATGTCAATATCCCGCAGGGGATCGGTGGAGCCTTCCACATGGGTGACGTTGGAATCGTCAAAGCAGCGGACCACATGGACGATGGCATCGGTGGTGCGGATATTGGAAAGGAACTTGTTGCCCAGACCCTCGCCCTTGGAAGCGCCCTTCACCAGACCGGCAATATCCACGAACTCAATGACAGCAGGGGTGAACTTCTTGGGCTTGTGCAGGTCAGCCAGCCAGTTTAAACGCTCATCCGGCACGGAAACCACACCCACATTGGGGTCGATGGTGCAGAAGGCATAATTGTCCGCAGGTACGCCCGCGTTGGTGATGGCGTTGAACAGAGTGGACTTGCCCACGTTAGGCAGTCCGACGATACCTAATTTCATATATTCATGATCTCCTTTATTTTCGGAAGTGTTTTCTCAATACAATAGTTAATTCTATCACAGATTTTTCACTTATTCAACCATTTTCAGAAAAAAGTCCCTGCGGAGGGAGGTCCGCAGGGAGGCTGGTCAGGATTTTTTTGCGCGCTTTCGGTTGTAGAGCTTGGCGAGGCCGCCTTCGCTGGTTTCCCGGAAGCGGTGGTCGAGGTTGACGCCGGTTTCCTTCATAGCCCGGCAGACCATGTCGTAGCTGATGTTTCGGGAGCCGGTGAGGAAGTAGCTTAAATTGCAGGCGTTCATGGCACGAACGGCGGCAACAGCATTTCTCTCGATACAGGGGATCTGCACCAGACCGCAGATTGGGTCACAGGTCAGACCCAGATGGTGCTCCATTGCAACCTCGGCGGCGTATTCCACCTGATCCAGATTCTGATTGTACAGCTCTGCTAGTGCGGCGGCAGCCATGGAGCAGGCGGTACCGATCTCTGCCTGACAGCCGCATTCGGCGCCGGAAATGGAGGCGTTGGTCTTGGTCAGGTTGCCGATGATGCCGGCGGTGGCGAGGCCGCGGCAGATCTGCTCGTCGGTAAAGCCCTTGGTGACCTGCGCATATTTCAGCACGGCAGGCAGCACGCCGCAGGCACCGCAAGTGGGAGCGGTGACTACGGTGCCGTTATCTGCATTCTGCTCGGCGACAGCGTAGGCGTAGGCTGCGATCTGCTGAAATTCATTCAGTGCGGGGATGTTTTCCTCGGGCACCTGCTCGTAGAGATACTTGGCCTTCCGATGGACATTCAGACCGCCGGGAAGGATGCCTTCCTTGGAAAGACCCTCGTCGATGGCATTTTTCATGGTGAGCCAGACCTCCATCAGGAAGTCCCAGATCTCCGGCCCTTCATTCAGCTCCACATATTCGGAGAGGGTATCGATATAGCGCCACTTGCAGAAGTCGGCGATCTCTGCAAAGGAGTGCTCGATGTAAACCTCTTCTGCATCGGCCCGCTTTCCTTCACCGGGGATCCGGATATCGCCGCCGCCGATGGATTCCACCCGCAGCTGACCGATCTCAATGTCTTCGTGGAACGCGGAAAAGTCCATGGTGTTGGGGTGCATGCCCTCCCAGCTTTCCTGAGAGAAGACGATCTTGGTCCGTTCGGGACCCAGCGTATCCAGCAGCACCCGGTCGGTGCCGTGGCCCACACCGGTCTTGCTTAAGGAACCGTACAGGGTCACACGGAAAGAGGTGGCATCAGGATAGCGCTTCAAAAACAACAGGGCAGCCCGCTCGGGACCCATGGTATGGGAGGAGGAGGGGCCTTTGCCGATTTTATAGATCTCGCGGATGGATTTCATGAAAAAACCTCCGTATTGTGTAGTTTCTCATTCAGTATACCAGAAGTTTTGCTGGATTACAATGGGGAGTTTCAGAAATGCATCCGAAGGGAAGACTGCATCCGTGCATGTGGTATTTTTGCAGACGCTGCTTCACATGGGGATGGGGGTGTGCTATAATAAATTTGATAATTTAAAATAGGGGGATTAAGGAATGGAAAATATGATTGTAGCAGGCGCACTTTTCATAGTTTCGTTGTTCTTATTTATTTTGAGTATCCGCTCTTTTTTGGAAAAGGGGTTTTTGTTTAATAATGCCTATATTTACGCATCCAAAAAGGAACGGGAAACAATGAATAAAAAACCCTATTATCGTCAGACGGCAGTAATATTTTTCTGCATGGGGATGGTCTTTCTTCTTCTTGGCGTTGCAATACTTATGGATGCAGGTTGGATAACTTACATTGCAGAAGCTGTTATCGTAATTATGCTTATTTATGCCATTGTTTCCAGTATAGCAATTGAAAAAAGAAAGAAGAGATAGCGTAACGTCCAATGCCAACTTGTCGATGGATCGCTGGATAATTCGAAGATCTGTCGATAAAATTTGTAGGGGCGAAGATGGTGAAATTCAGGGGGCTGATGAAACATTATGCAACAGCCCCCCTTTTTTTCTTCCGTGTGCACAGGAAGAAAAAATCCTGCACAGGACCCAATGGCCCTATGCAGGATTTCTTTATTAATTACACAATACCCTGTGCATTCATGGCATCGGCCACCTTCAGGAAGCCTGCGATGTTGGCACCGGCAACGTAGTTGCCTTCCATACCGTATTCCTTGGCGGCCTTGTCCAGATTGTGGAAGATGTTGACCATGATGGTCTGCAGCTTGGCATCCACTTCCTCGAAGGACCAGCTGAGGCGCTCGGAGTTCTGGGTCATTTCGAGACCGGAGGTAGCCACGCCGCCGGCGTTGGAAGCCTTGCCGGGGCAGAAGAGAACGCCATTGTCCTGCAGGTACTTGGTAGCGTCCAGCGTGGTGGGCATGTTGGCACCCTCAGCCACAGCGAAGCAGCCGTTGGCTACCAGCATCTTGGCATCGTCAATCAGCAGCTCGTTCTGGGTAGCGCAGGGCAGAGCCACATCGCACTTGACGGACCAGACACCCTTACCCTCGTGGTAAACGGAATTGGGACGCTTTGCAGCGTACTCAGTCAGACGGGCACGCATCTTCTGCTTGACTTCAATGAGGGTAGCCACATCGATGCCGTCGGGATCGTAGATCCAGCCGGTGGAGTCGGAGCAGGTGACAGGCTTTGCACCCAGCTGCCATGCCTTTTCAATGGCGTAGGTGGCAACGTTGCCGGCACCGGAGACTGCCACGATCTTGCCCTCCAGAGAGTGGCCGTTACACTTGAGCATCTCGTTGGTCAGGTACAGCAGACCGTAACCGGTGGCCTGCGTGCGGGCCAGAGAACCGCCGAAGGACAGGCCCTTGCCGGTAAAGACACCCTCGTAGGTGTTCTGCAGCTTCTTGTACTGGCCGAACATGTAGCCGACTTCACGGGCACCCACGCCGATATCACCTGCGGGCACGTCGGTGTTGGCACCGATATGACGGGTCAGCTCGTTCATCAGGCTCTGGCAGAAGGCCATGACTTCCCGGTCGGACTTGCCCTTGGGGTCAAAGTCGGAGCCGCCCTTGCCGCCGCCCATAGGCAGGCCGGTGAGGCTGTTCTTGAAGGTCTGCTCGAAGGCCAAGAACTTCATGATGGACAGGTTCACGCTGGGGTGGAAGCGCATGCCGCCCTTGTAGGGGCCGATGGCGGAGTTGAACTGCACGCGGTAAGCGTTGTTCACCTGTATCTGACCCTTGTCGTCTACCCAAGGCACCCGGAACATAATGACACGCTCGGGGGTGGTGAGCCGTTCCAGCAGGGCATCACGGCGGAACTTTTCTTCATTCTTTTCAATAACGGCGCGGAGAGATTCCAAAACCTCATACACGGCCTGATTAAATTCGGGCTGGTCGGGATTCTGCTTTTTGACCCGTGCAAGGATCTCGTCTACATAACTCATATACAAATGTCCTCCCTAGGAAGAATTTAGGATGCACGCATTGTAGCAGAATCAAAAGAAAAATACAAGAGGGTTTTGCAGCTTTTTTGCCCTGAAATTGCACTTCAAAAGAAAAAACGCTGATTTGACCAATCAGCGTTTTGAATATGAAGGATATTTTGTGCAGAATTTCACATAAGTGTCAGTACAAGGATCGGAGCGATGTAGCGATCTCCTGTGTCGATGGGGATTTCCGCGCCAGCGTACGCGCTGGTTCGCAATGAAAGGCGGTTATCTTGCTCGGGGCAGGATCTCGTCTTTGATGACGGTATACAGCAGCTCCAGTTCTTCTTCCGTGGTCTCCCGGCACAGGGAGATGCGGAAGCTTCCGTCGATCCGCTCGGGAGATACCTTCATGGCAGAGAGCACATGGCTGCGGTGGCCCTTGGCGCAGGCAGAACCGGCGGATACGCAGATACCGTGGTCTTGCAGAATGTTGATGGAATTTTGGGTGGGCACGCCGGGAATGGCGATGGAGAGAATGTGGGGGGCTTCATGGGCACCGTTGATATCGATGCCTTCCAGTCCTGACAGTTTCTCCACAAGAGTATCCAGCATAGCCTTTTCCCGCTGGCTGTCAGCCCGGTAAGTACCTCCCACTGCGGCGCAGGCAGCGGCGAAGCCAAAGATGGCGGGGGTCCCCTCAGTGCCGCTGCGGTAGCCGCTTTCCTGACCGCCGCCCAGCATGATGGCAGGGAAGGACTTTAACCGGGGAGAAATATATAGGGCCCCCACGCCCTTGGGACCGTGGACCTTGTGGGAGGATACGGAAATCAGGTCCGCCCCCAGCGCCTTGGCGGAGAAGGGGACTTTCAGGAAGCCCTGCACGGCATCGGTGTGAAAAATGGCATCGGGGCACAGCTTATGGGTCAGCTTCGCCATGGCGGAGATGGGCATCACGGAGCCAACCTCGTTATTGACCATCATAATGGACACCAGAATGGTATCCTTCCGCAGAGCAGTCTTCAGAGCATCCACCGTTATCCGGCCCAGAGAATCGGGCTGCAGGTAGGTTACTTCGTAGCCCTGACTTTCCAGCTCCTTCATGCAGTTTAAGATAGCATGGTGCTCGATTGCGGTGGTGATGATGTGCTTTCCCCGCTTGCCCATACGTTTGACGGTACCGAAAACAGCCCAGTTGTCAGCCTCGGTACCGCCGGAGGTGAAGAACACCCGGTCCGGTTCAGCGCCCATGGCGGCAGCCACCTGCATCCGGGCAGTGCGCAGCTGCCGGGCGGTATCGATGCCGAAGCCGTATAGGGCAGAAGGGTTGCCCCAATTTTCTGTCAGGGCCTTGGTCATTGCTTCCACCGCTTCAGTACAGGGCTTGGTGGTGGCAGAGTTGTCGAGATAGATCATAGATGTCATTCCTTGCAGATAAAATGCCTTCCCCTCTGGGGAAGGTGGCAGCCCGGAGGGCTGACGGATGAGGTGCGGAAGCAATGCGCCGATACTGCACAGGTGAGGCGAAGTGGTACTGCCCTCATCCGCCTCGCTGTGCTCGGCACCTTCCCCAAAGGGGAAGGCGTTTTATTTGCCTACGCAGAACCGTTCAAAAATTCTGGCGGTGATGTCCTCTCTTACGGTTGCTCCCGTAACCTCGCCCATGGCTTCCATGGCTTCCTCCACATCGGTGAGAACGGCATCGGGGGTCAGGCCGAGGCCCAGACCGTGCATGGCCCGCAGCATAGCCTCGTAGGCCCGGCGGATGGCGTCAAACTGGCGGGCGTTGGTGAGGATAGAGCCGTCGCAGGGCATTTGATTCTCAAACATGGCATCCACCATATCTGCCAGTTGGTCCAAGCCCTCTCCGGTTTTGGCGCAGATCTGGATGATGGTCATAAAGGGCAGATCACTGGGCTGGATGCAGCAGCCAAGATCCGTCTTGTTCAGCAGGCATATGGCGTTATCCCGGTCGATGCACAGATCCATGATGGCCTCGTCCTCAGTAGTCAGCGGTTTGGAAGCATCGCAGACGAAGATCACCAGATCGGCGTTCTCAATGGCCTTCCGGGACCGCTCCACGCCGATGGCCTCCACCGTATCCTCCGTCTCCCGGATACCGGCGGTGTCAATGAGCCGCAGCCGGGTGGAGCCCAGCATGGCGGTTTCCTCCACGGTGTCCCGGGTGGTGCCGGGAATGTCGGTGACGATACAGCGGTCATAGCCTGCAATGGCATTTAAGAGGCTGGATTTTCCTACGTTGGGCTTGCCTACAATGGCGGCGGACACGCCCTGCCGCAGGATGCGGCCCTGTCCGTAAGTTTGCAGCAGCTTGTACAGCTCCTTGCCGCTGCTGCGGAGGGTGGAATAGTAATTCTGAAGACCAAAATCCTCAATATCCTCATCGGGATAATCCAGCACTGCGTGGAAATGACTGCAAATGTTCACCAGTTCGTCGTAAATGGGGGCCAGCTTCTTCTGCAGCACGCCTTCCACCTGTCCGGCGGCATTGGCGGCGGCATCGGCGGTATCGGCCTCGATGAGGTCAATGACAGCCTCTGCCTGGGTCAGATCCAGCTTGCCGTTGAGGAAGGCACGCTTGGTGTACTCTCCCCGTTTGGCGGGCTTGGCACCGACAATGTACAGGGCTTCCAGCCCCGCAGCCAGAACTGCCGGAGAACCGTGGCAGTGAAATTCCACCGTGTCCTCACCGGTATAGGAGTGGGGGCCGTGGGAAACGATGGCGCAGCAGGAATCCAGAAGCCGGCCCTGCTTGTCATGGAGCTGGCCCAGCATCAGCTTTCGGTCGGGGGCATCCATAAGGGATTTTTTATTATTTAATGTGAAAACCTTATCCGCGACGGAAATGCAGTCGTCGCCAGTCAGCCGGATAATGCCGATGGCGCTGACGCAGTTGCCGGTGGATACGGCAGCAATGGTGTGGGACATAGATCCTCCTCAGGAAATGCAAAATGCAGAATGCAAAGTGCAAAATGTTTTCATGTAAAAGATGGCTGCGGATCTATTCAGAGATCCGCAGAAATGTCTGTGGAGAAGTGGTTATTGGGCATTAAGATATTTTGCATTCTGCATTCAGCATTCTGCATTTAAAAAAGCCAGCGGGTCGCCCTCGCTTGCGATGAAGTGCATCAGCATATAAGCGCACATGATGGCCACATTTTCTTCTCTCAGGATGCGCCGGCATTCCTCACGGTCTGCGATGACCACTTGAATCTCTTCGCTGGCTTCCTGATGGGTGTTGGTGGGGGTACCGGAGCAGTAGCCGTAGACGGTTCCGCAGCTTTCGTCGGTCATGCCGATGGTGGTGAAGAAAGGGCGGGAATAGCTGCCGCCATCCTTGGGAACGAAGGTCAGTCCGGTTTCTTCATACATCTCCCGGATGCCGGCCTCCAGCATGTCCTCGCCATCCTCCACCAGCCCGGCGGGAAATTCGTAGACGTAGCCGCCCAGCGGATAGCGGTACTGGCGGATCAGAACCACCTTGTCCTTCTGTTCGCCGTAGACACCGTACAAAATGACACCGTCAGGCTTGTTCTGATGGGTCACGGCCTTCAGTTGGCCGATCTCTTTGGCCCGGGAGGAAACATAGTAGGGAGATACGCTGCCGTCCCGGTGGATAGCCTCAAATTCATAGAAGTTCAGAAAGCGGGTGTTGGTCTTCTTTTCAATGTTGCCCACGCGGCTCATGAGAATCCCTCCTGAAAGGTCATAATAAATAACTATAACATTTGCGGATAAAAAAAGCAATATCCGGGCAGACTTTCCTGTAGTGAATTGCAGAAAGCAACAGGAAAAGGGGAGGCAGCGATGACAGACGCGGAAATTCGGAAACTCTTTGAAGGTGCCTCTGACTTCGAGGCCCGGACCCTGCGCAGCGGAAGCGGGGTCCTGTACGGCTACTTTATCGATGGCCTTGTGGCGAGCTCCTTTATTGCAGACTATATCTATAAGCCGGTGAGCAAAGACCTTCCGGAAAATGTCAAGGAAGCTTATGATGCGGCGCTTCGGGGCGGAATCTACAATGCAGTTGCCCGCCCCTGCAAGGATGCAAAGGATGTGGCAAGCAAATTGGTCAACGGCTTCTGTGTGGTCCTGTTTCCCGGCACCGGTGCCATAGCTTTTGAGGTCCGCACCGGTGTCAGTCGGGGCCCTCAGGCACCCGATGTGGAGAATACCGTCAAAGGGCCAAAGGATGCCTTTGTGGAAACCATCCGCATCAATACCAGTCTGGTCCGCCGTCATTTGCGCACGCCTGACCTGCGGTTGGAGGGCTCTGTTGTAGGCCGTAGAAGTCTGACCAATGTGGCGGTGGCGTGGATCGAGGGGATCACCAATCCGGAGCTGGTGCAGAAAATGAAAGAACGATTGGCTTCTATTGATATAGACAGCATGCTTTCTCCGGCATCCGTGGAGGAATATATCACAGGGTCCCGTATGACCGCCTTTCCTTTAATACAATATACCGAGCGTCCGGACCGTTTCTGTCAGGGACTTCTGGATGGACGGGTAGGCCTTCTGGTAGACGGTTTGCCCTTAGCATACATGGCACCGGCAGATCTGGGCTACCTGATGGAAAGTCCGGAGGACCGGAGCCGGGATTTTGTATCCGCATCCTGCGTTCGGATCCTACGCTATGGTGCGCTGCTGCTGAGCTTGCTGCTGCCGGGGATCTATATCGCAATGGTCATGTTTCATCAGCAGTGGCTGCCGCCGGAATTGCTGGATACTATATTGAATTTGGAAAAGCCAAGACCCTTTACCACTGCGGCAGAGGTACTGGGGTTGTTGGTAGCCTATGAATTGCTGCAGGAATCCGGTATTCACCTGCCTCAGGCCATAGGACAGTCCGTATCTACCATTGGGGGAATCGTTGTGGGTACTGCGGCGGTAGAAGCGGGGCTCATCGCACCAATGGTTCTAATTGTAGTAAGTGTTACAGGAATATGCGGCTTTGTATTGCCCAATCGGGATCTTGCACAGGCAGTGCGGGTATGGCGCTTTGGGATTGGAATACTGGCAATGCTTGGGGGAATGTGGGGCGTATTATTAGGTGTGGGAATACTAGCAATTCATCTGGCAAGCCTCAAGTGTTTGGGAGTATCCTATTTGACCCCAATTCCCGGAGGCAGGGGATTGCTGCGCAGAAGATTGAAAAACCAGAAGCTGCGGGATCCCAAATTGCACCCGGAGGATAGAAAAAACCAGCCATAAAAAAGTGGAAGAAAATAGAAAAAAGTGCTTGACAAAAGGGAAGCGGTGTGCTAGTATATGCAAGTCGCCGCGAGCGGCGCAAATGAATAGCGAATCCGAAAGAAATTTGAAAAGTAATGAAAAAAGTACTTGACAAATGAAAGCGGATATGCTAACATAGCGAAGTTGCCCAGCGGGCAGCGAGC
>JAFSCK010000133.1 GCA_017436785.1 Oscillospiraceae bacterium
GAACCAGCGCGCACGCTGGTGTGGCAATCCCCATCAAATGTCCGCGCAGAAACAGAAATTGGTGGCAAGTACAAATTTGCGGGAGATTGCCACGTCGGCCTACGGCCTCCTCGCAATGACATACGTTTTTCGGCAGCGATCAGATAAACTACAATTTGTCTCCGCACAACATCATCATTGCAAAACCGCCCTTCTTCTGGTATGATAGCCAAAAGAAAGGCGGTTTATTCTTATGGTAAATGTGTGCGATATTCAGGTCATGAAGCCACTTCTGGCAGAGCATGGCTTTCATTTTTCCAAGGCCAAGGGTCAGAATTTTCTCATTGCCCCTTGGGTTCCCCAGTCCATTGCGCAGGAGGCCGGAGTGGATGAAACGGCGGGCGTGCTGGAGATCGGTCCCGGTATCGGTCCCCTGACCCAGCAGCTTTGCCTGCGGGCAAAGAAGGTCTGCGCCGTGGAGCTGGACACCCGGCTGAAGCCCATCTTGGACATCACCGTGGGAGAATTTGACAATCTGGAGATCATCTGGGATGATGTTCTCAAGCAGGATGTGCCTGCGCTGGTGCGGGAGAAGTTTGCCGGACTGCGGCCCATGGCCTGCGCCAATCTGCCCTATTATATCACCTCCCCCATTCTGTCGGCTCTGCTGGAGGCGGATTGCTTCGATTCCGTCACCGTCATGGTTCAGAAGGAGGTGGCCCAGCGGATCGCGGCGGCTCCCGGCAGCGCCGATTACAGCGCCTTTACCGTGTTCTGCCAGTATTATGCCGAACCGGAGCTGCTGTTCGATGTGCCGGCCCACTGCTTCATGCCCCAGCCCAAGGTGACCTCTGCGGTCATCCAGCTGCGGGTGCGCAAGGAACGCAATTGGGGCGCGTTGGACGAAGCTGTTTTCTTCCGGACGGTGAAGGCCAGCTTCGCCATGCGCCGCAAGAAGCTCTCGAATGGCCTTGCCTCCGGCTTCCCGGAGCTGGGCAAGACCGGCGCCGCAGAGGTCATTGAGGCCGCAGGCTTCGATGCCAACATCCGGGGCGAAACCTTGGGCATCCCCGAGTTTGTGCGGATCGCCAATGAGATCGTGAAACGCAGAAGCTGATAATTTTTTCTGTCATTGCGAGGAGCGAAGCGACGTGGCAATCCTCTGCATATTTCCAGATGGTATCGTTTTGTGATTCTACGCGGACCTTTTGAGGGGATTGCCACGCCAGTGTGCGCACTGGCTCGCAATGACATGGTAATCGATACAAGGAGGAACCAATATGGATGATTTTGGCATGCTCCTGAGCACTGCCGCTACCATTGCGGCTATCATTGTGGGTTTCCTGTTCCCCGCTTATCTGATCGATGCCATTCGGCTGACGGATGAGGAAAAGGCCCGGGATGCCCGGGGGAAGGCCTGCGCGGGCTTTGGCTTTCTGGTGATCTTCTTTATTTTGCTCATCAACTCTTAAAGACAGATCGTAGGGCGGAGTCATGACCCCGCCGAGCAGGTAGCAGCCGGGGCGAATGTATGCGAAAACGGCACATGGAACAGAAAAACGGGGCGCGCTATACCCGATGGTGCGTCGGCGGATTTCTGACCCTGCCCTACAGTTAGCGTGTGGACAAGGAGAAAGAAATGATCGAATTTTTGTTTTTAGATTTGGATGACACCATTCTGGATTTTCACAAGGCGGAACGGATCGCCCTGTCGAAGACCATCCGGGAGTTTGGCGTGGAACCTACGGAGGAAGTTTTGCAGCTGTACCATAGCATCAACAAATGGCACTGGGAGCAGCTGGAGCTGGGAAAGCTGAGCCGGGAGGAGGTTCTGGTGAACCGCTTCGGGGTGCTGTTTGAAAAATTGGGAAAAAGTGTGGAGGCTGTTGCCTGTGCCCGGGCTTATGAGCACAACCTTTCCATAGGCCATTATTTCCTGCCCGGTGCTGAGGAGGCGGTGGCGGCGTTGAGCGAAAAATACCGCTTGTTTCTGGCCAGCAACGGCACGGCCTCGGTCCAGAAGGGACGGATGACCAGTGCCAACCTGTACCGCTTCTTTGAAACCGTCTTTGTTTCGCAGGAGATCGGCTACAATAAGCCTTCCGCAGAATATTTTAACGCCTGCTTTGCTGTCATTCCCGGCTTTGATAAGGAAAAGGCCGTGATCGTGGGTGACAGCTTAAGCTCGGATATCAAGGGAGGCATCAACGCCGGCATCAAAACCGTCTGGGTCAATCCCGGCCATAAGGACTGCGGCACAATAAAGCCGGATCATGAGATCGAATACTTAAGCCAGCTGGAAGCTCTGCTGGAAACGTTGTGATGGCTCCCCTTGCGGGGAGGCAGTTAAGGAGGAAAATTATGGAATACGAACTGGTACACGAGATCAAGAATCTGTGCCGCAACAATCAGATGCGGGATGTGTTCTTCGAGGAGATCGAATGCGATGATCCGGAAAGCTGGTTGCGGCAGCGGCTGGCAGGAAAGTCACTGGAGCTGTCTGTGGAGCGGGGCGGCGACGGGGCTGTGACCATCCACGCGGTGGTGGATGGGATGATGGAGAAATTTGTGTTTACGCCCATTTTATGAAAGCTGCCGAAAGATAAAAACTGTGGGGTGGGGGAAAAGTCTCCCACCCTACGATTATATATTTTGCACAAAATGCAAAATATAGGTTGAATTTGGGCGGGATATGTGATACGATATCGTTGTATCGATATGGACGCAGTGCGCCCGTTCGGTCCCGCACTTCATTTCCCAAAGGAGACAATACTATGCCTCATACCATTGCTGTTGCCGGTAAGGGCGGCGTGGGTAAGACCACCACCTGCGGCATGCTGATCGATTATTTGTGCAAGAAGAATCGCGGTCCCGTTCTGGTCGTGGACGCGGATGCCAATGCCAACCTCAACGAGGTTCTGGGCGTGGAGGTGGAGACCTCTTTGGGCCAGATCCGGGAGGAAATGGCACAGGCAGAGCTGAAGGGCACCATCCCCAAGGGCATGACCAAGGCAGATTATGCTGAGTTCAAGTTCAACTCTGCGCTGATCGAGGACGACGACTTTGATATGCTGGTCATGGGCCGTACCCAGGGCAAGGGCTGCTATTGCTACGTCAACGGCGTGCTGCAGTCTCAGGTCAGTAAGTACGCCAAGAACTATTCCTATGTGGTCATGGACAACGAAGCCGGCCTTGAGCATGTGGCCCGGGGCACCCTGCCTCATGTGGACACCATGCTGCTGATCTCCGACTGCTCCCGCCGGGGCATTCAGGCAGTGGCCCGGATCGCGGAAATGATCGAAGAAATGAACTTGAATCCCGGCCAGATGGGCCTCATCGTCAACCGGGCACCCGGCGGCATTCTGGACGACGGCATTAAGGCTGAGATCGAAAAGCACGGTCTGAAACTCTTCGGTGTGCTGCCCCACGACGAGGCGGTGTACCGCTGCGACTGCGACGGTGATCCCAGCGCCAAGCTGCCCGACAATGATCCCATGAAGGCTGCTCTGAAGCAGGTCATGCAGTCCATCGGACTGTAACAAAAATGCAGAATGCAGAATGCAAAATGCAAAATGACGCAAAGCCGAACCGTTCCGCAGGAACGGCAGACGGAGAGCACCTTGGATTTTCTTCTGAAGTCTGCGAACTTAACTTAATAATTCTGCATTCTGCATTTTGCATTATGCATTATTATACATTACTTATTTCGTATTCCAAATTATTTCAAGGGGGATAATCAATTATGGCTTTCACTCCTAAGACGGCTCCCTTCAGCGGCAAGATCAATGCCGTGACTCTGGGCACCGGTGACAAGGCAATCGTCATTGGCGGCCAGAACGTGATGCCGTTCTACACCTTCGATGCACCCATCGAAAATGCACCCAAGATCGGTATCGAGGTCTCCGATCTGGCTTCCCAGTGGGAAGTTGCCAGCCTGAAGGAATTTTACGCAGGCTGCGCCACCATGGCTGACTACGCCAAGAAGGCTGAGTCCGTGGAGGGCGTCGACTTCATCTGCCTGAACTTCGTGGGCGCTGACCCCAACGGCGCAAACCGCTCCGTTGCTGACTGCGTTGCCGACGCAAAGGCTGTTGCCGAGGTCGTCACCAAGCCCATCGTTGTCATGGGCTGCAAGAATCTGGAGAAGGACGGCGAGCTGCTGGCCGCTCTGGCTGAGGCTCTGTCCGGCAAGAACGTTCTGTTCATGTCCGCAAAGAACGAGAACTACAAGACCGTTGGTGCTTC
>JAFSCK010000134.1 GCA_017436785.1 Oscillospiraceae bacterium
TCGAACAGGAACCTTGTGCCATACTCATTTTCAGCATAGAAAGCATGAATCTTATACCAGCCACGTAATTCATCACGCGAAAATGAGTCTGGGAGAATTGGCTCGATCCAGAGCTGCGCATATTTTATCAAATCCTCATGATCTACCGGTGTACCATACGGATGATAACCGACGGTGAAAGAAGGCGGAAGAACTCTTAACTCCTGTAATTCATCAAAAGGAACCGTTATGCCTTCCATGAAAATAACATGCTTCTGAATAGAATTTACGATACCCCAGCCGAACTCAGAAACCCATACTGGCTTTCCGTGCAGCGCGGGCAGGGTAGAGGCATCTAATATTTCCGTAGATGTAATCATATTGCCTAAATCAGAAGAACGGCCAAGAAGGTAATCAATGGTGACACCATATAGATCTGCCAGTTTATAAAGCGTCTCTGTTCCAGGCACTTTTTTGCCGGCATCCCAGTGACTGACAGCAGCCTGTGTTACACCCATTTTCTGAGCAAGTTGCACTGTTGTCAGGCCGGCTTTTAGGCGAGCCTCTTTAAATCGGTATGGCATGGATACACCTTCTTTCATATGTATTATATTGGCTATATGACTAAATAGCAAGAAAGATTTAATACTTATAACATCGACAATCTGGATTCAATGTGATATTATTATCAAACAATAACCATCGTGAAGGTGTTTTCCGTGCAAAAGATTTTACTTATCGAAGATGATATAACTCTAGGCAACGGCATTCGGCTGGCACTGCAAAACGCTTCTTTGCAGATTACCTTGTGCCACACCCTGACGGAAGGTCGGAATGTACTTGATCGGGAGCACTTTGATTTGCTGATCCTGGACATTAATTTACCCGACGGCAGTGGATTGGATTTGTTGAATGAAGTTCGCAAAATTAGCACCGTTCCCATCATTCTGCTGACTGCCAATGATATGGAAATGGATATTGTCACCGGGCTGGAATCCGGGGCGGACGATTACATCACCAAGCCCTTTTCTCTTGCGGTCTTAAGGGCCAGGGTCAATGCCCAGCTTCGGCGGAACATCTCTGCAAAACCAGCTTGCACAGAAATTGACGATTTCCAGTTTGACTTTGACCGGATGGAATTTCGCAAGGATGGGCAGCTTGTTGAGCTGAGCAAGACGGAGCAAAAGCTGCTGCGGATATTGGTTGAAAACCGCGGTCAAACCCTATCCCGTACCACACTGGTTGACTGGATCTGGACAGATGGCGCCGAGTATGTGGACGAGAATGCTCTGTCTGTTACTGTGAAGCGGTTGCGGGATAAATTGGAAGATACCCCATCCAGTCCCAAATACTTAAAAACGGTGTACGGCATTGGCTATACCTGGGCGGTGAAGTGATATGACGATTCTTGCTATCATAACGGTGATTATTATCGCTACCTGCATCGTTTTCTGGTATCGTCGCCGAACTCGGAGGATCATGGAGAATCTGAACCGGATGCTGGATATTGCCATACAGGGTGATTTTACGGAAGAGCATTTCGACGAGAGTATGCTCTCCTCCGTGGAAAACAAACTCGCCAACTACCTGGCCGCATCTACAACTTCAGCAAAGAATGTGCAGGCAGAAAAAGATAAGATCAAAACACTCATTGCCGACATTTCCCACCAGACCAAAACCCCAATTGCAAACATTCTTCTCTACACACAGCTTTTGCGGGAACAGTCTCTGCCAGAGGAAAGTCAGCCCTGTGTAGATTCTCTGGAAAGCCAGTCAAGAAAGCTGCAAAGTCTCATCGATGCGTTGGTGAAAACCTCCCGGCTGGAATCCGGGATCATTTCCCTTCGTCCCTCTGCCGGGAATCTGGCTTCCGTAATCCAGTCCGCCATTTCTCAGCTTGTACCAGAAGCGGAGGAAAAGGGCATCTCCATTGTGGCAGAATCCAAAGATGCTGATGCTGTCTTTGATCCCAAATGGACAGAGGAAGCAATTTTCAATCTGTTGGACAATGCAGTGAAGTATACACCATCTAATGGAGAAGTCCGTGTCCATGTTACGTCCTACGAGTTGTTTTCCGCAGTTCATATCAGTGACACCGGACCGGGAATCCCGGAGGAAGAACAACCAAAAGTATTCCAGCGTTTCTATCGGGGAATGGAACACCAAAACGAAGAAGGTGTGGGCATCGGATTATATCTTGTCCGTCAAATTGCAGAAGGTCAGGGCGGTTATGTAAAGGTCATTTCTGAAAAAGGAATGGGAAGCACCTTCTCCCTATATTTGCCCAGAAATTGAAATCTTTCAAAACTGTAAGATTCTCGACAGAACCTGGAAAGATTTCTATTGTAAAGTCTGTAGTGTCGGAAGACAGTACAGACTTTTCCCTTTGGAGGTAAACCTATGAGAATTTTGGAGACCAAAGACTTACGCAAAATCTATGGCTCCGGTGATACGGAAGTCCGGGCTTTGGACGGCGTGAATTTACAGATTGAGAACGGAGAATTTGTTGCCATTGTAGGCACATCCGGTTCTGGCAAATCCACCCTACTGCACATGCTGGGCGGTCTGGATCGGCCCACAGACGGCAAGGTATTCGTGGATGGAAAGGACATTTTTTCTCTGAAAGAGGAAGCCCTAACTATTTTCCGCCGCAGGAAGATCGGCTTCGTATTCCAGAGCTACAATCTCGTCCCGGTTCTGAACGTATATGAAAACATCGTTCTCCCCATCGAGCTGGACGGCGGTAAGGTCAACAAGGAATTTATACAGAAGATCGTCCAGACATTGGGACTGGATGGACGCTTGGATGCCCTGCCCAGTCAGCTTTCCGGTGGTCAGCAGCAGCGTGTGGCCATTGCCCGGGCTTTGGCTGCGGCTCCTGCCATCATCCTGGCGGACGAGCCTACGGGCAATCTGGATTCCCGAACCTCTCAGGATGTTTTGAGTCTGCTGAAAGTCACCAGCCAGAAGTTCTCCCAGACCATCGTGATGATCACCCACAACGAGGAGATCGCCCAGATGGCAGACCGGATCATCCGCATTGAGGACGGCAAGATCGTCACCCGCAGCTAAGGGGGCGGCACTATGAACGTCAGAAACCGGAAATGTATTCGTAAACTCAGTTTCCGAACCCTCTGGGCTTCCCGGAAGCGCAATATGATTGCGGTAATTGCCATTGCTTTAACCACACTTCTGTTTACGTCCCTCTTTACCATCGCCCTGTCCATCAACCGAACCTATGAGATGTACACCTTTCGACAGATCGGCGGCTATCCCCATGGCTCTTATAAGCAGGTGACGGAGGAAGAAATTACCGCCATCACCTCACACCGGAATATTCAGGCCGTGGGCGAGCGAACCAATATCGGTTACATAGGAACCGGAGTCTTCGCAAAAGTCCCGGCAGAAGTAAGCTTCATGGACAAGAACTGTACCCAGTGGAGCTTTGCATCACCAATCGAGGGCCACATTCCCCGAAGCGGCAAAGAGATCACCATGGACACCAATGCCCTGGCCCTGCTGGGAATCGAGCCGAAAATTGGTGCAGAAGTGACCCTTACCTTCACAGTGGGTGACCAGTACCAGTATGCCTATGACAAAACAGATACCTTCACCTTAGTCGGCTGGTGGGAGTATGACGACATCATGCCTGTCCACTATATCAACATTTCCGAGGAGTATGCAGATTTTGTGGAAGCCGAAGGAAGAACCAATGGCTTGCAGGATTTTCGCACTGACCTGAATGTGATGCTCCATTCTGAAATGAACATAGAGGGCCAGATGGCGCAGGTGATTGAGGAATTGGAGTTGCCATGGGAGACAGAGCAGCAATGCTACCGAATCGGTGTCAACTGGGGCTATACCAGTGCCAACGTCAAAGCCACAGCGGATGCGTCCACGGTGATCGCCATTCTGGCCTTCCTGATGCTGGTCATCTTTACGGGCTTCCTGATTATCTATAATATCTTCCAGATTTCCGTCACCGGAGATATCCGGTTTTATGGTCTGCTAAAAACCATCGGTGTCACACCCCGGCAGCTGAAACGCATTATCCGCCAGCAGGCATTGCTCATGTGCATCGTGGGCATTCCCGTGGGTATGATCCTGGGGTATGGCGTGGGTGTAGCATTAATGCCCACTATCATGGAACAATCCAGCTTTGGTGCTGCTAGTACCATGATCAGCAGTTCTCCCATGATCTTCGCCGCATCTGCCGTATTTTCTCTGATTACAGTTCTTCTTTCCTGCGCCAAGCCTGGAAAGATGGCAGCAAAGGTATCTCCTGTAGAAGCCGCAAAGTATGTGGAAAATACCGCCCATAAGAAAAAGAAGCGCACGACCAGAGGTGCGAAGATCCATCAGATGGCCTTTGCAAATTTGGGGCGGAATAAGCGCAAAACAGCCCTTGTTATGGTGTCTCTTGCCCTTGCCGTTGTGCTGCTGAACATCCTTGTCACCTTCACCAGTGGCTTTGATATGGAGAAATACCTGGCAAAGAAGAGTTGTGCAGACTTTATCGTAAGCTCCACAGGATATTTCCGCCAGCCGAATAGGACGGAAACTTTCATTACAGAAGAACAGATCGCCCAAATTCAGGAAAATACCACACAGTCCCTGTCCGGTTCCGGTTATAAAATTACGGGAGCCTTGGGTTGGATGACCGAAGACGCATGGCGCATGGACCGGGCACGGTTTGGCCACATGGACACGGTGGAAAGGGAGCTGGCACAATCACACCGCCGAGGCAGTCTGGTTGGTCCCGGTGCATTGATCGAAGGTCTGGACGAACCCCTGTTTGAAAAGCTGACCGTTGTGGAGGGCGATCTGGCACCGCTCTTCCAGTCGGAAGAGAAAGCAATCGCAATGGTGGTCTATACCGACGATTACGGCAATGTATCCACACCGGATTATTACCCGTCTGTTGGCTCCACGCAGACCGTTACCTATGTAGAAGAAACCATGTACATCGACAGCCGGACCGGTGAAGAAATGAACGAGAACACACCCATGGAATATATTCAGTCTCGTATCACCAAAAGCCATGACATCGATTACACCATCTGCGCTTATGTGACCCTGCCCACACCCATGAGCTATCGCTATACCACCATAGGCTACCGCTTTGTCCTGCCGGTAGACCGCCTGGCAGAGGAAAGCGGGCGGGAAGTAATCCCAATGTTCTGGCTCTTTGACACTCCGGATCTTGCTTCCGAAGAAGCGGCGGAAAAATATCTTGCAAAGCTGACGGAGGATCCCTTGTCTGAGCTCATGTATGAAAGTAAGGCAAAAATGCGGGATGAATTCTACAGTTTCCAGACCATGTTCCTACTGCTGGGCGGACTGCTTTGTGCAATTATCACTTTGATCGGTATTCTCAATTTCATCAATGCCATCATGACAGGCATCCTGTCCCGAAAGCGAGAATTTGCGGTGTTGCAGGCGGTAGGCATGACCAATAAACAGCTAAAAGCCATGCTGATCTACGAAGGTCTGTTCTATGCCCTGGGTTCCTCCCTTGCGGCCCTGATTCTTTCTATCCTGCTGAATCCA
>JAFSCK010000024.1 GCA_017436785.1 Oscillospiraceae bacterium
GTGGTCCAGGACGGAGAGCACGCTCCCGCGTTTGCCTACAGTGAACGATTGGCGGTATCTGCAATCATTTCGATCAAGGGCATGGATCTGTACTTCAATTCAATCAAGTATCATATTTCCCTTTGCAATAACACATAAATATCCTATAAATAACAAAACCGGCGGTGCAATCACACGATTGCACCGCCATATTTATAGCATCAATACAACTAATTGACTGTTCCGATCCTTTTAAAATCAAATCGATCATCGCCTATCCCAGGGGCTATGAGCCATATGATTTTCCCTTGAATTTCGTCTTTGTGGACCTGTCCAATTTGGGAATAACGGCTGTCGAGAGATTCCTCACGGTTGTCTCCTAAGACGAAGTAACAGTTTTCAGCTACTGTAATTGGGAAACCCAATTCCCCCTTTTCGTAAGTGGGTGTTAATGCGTAGGGTTCATCCAAAGCAATACCATCAACATAGACCAATCCGGTCTCGTTGTCAATATCAACTATCTGCCCTTCAACAGCAATTATCCTCTTGATAATACACTCCCCATTATGGAAACTGTCTTTCGCCGCCACAACAATGTCATCCTGCACATATTCGCTCACAAGCCAATTACGCTTCATTAATAGTAAATCGCCATTAAGTAATGTGTTTTCCATAGATTCTCCCTGAACCCGAACAGGAAGAAATAATGAGAAGAATAGAACGAGCGTCGCGCCTAAAATTATATAAAAGTAAAGTTCGCTTTTCTTACCTTTTTTGCTCTTATTTTCATTTTCCATACTATAATCACCGCCTGTCATTCAAAATCATAACACATCTAAAAACCAAATCAACTTATGTGTCGTAAATGGCCATAATTGTGGCGTATGTGGCAAATTAGCAACGATATCCTAAAAAGCACAGGCAACACCTTTCGTGTTACCTGTGCTTTTCATAAGCTATTCAAATGCGCAACCACGCGGAAAACCCCATTTTTCTTTGTGATATCCAACTTGCCATTATATTTTTCTACACACCTGGCCACATTCTTTAATCCAAAACCGTGATAGTTTCCTCTGACGCGGCGAAGATGCTTTTCCGTATACGGGTTGGAAACCTCATAAAATAAAATGTTGTTGTGTTTTTTGAGCTTAAGATTTATTTTGCGCTGTTCTTCCGGTAACGCAACACACGCCTCAATTGCATTATCTAGGGTGTTACCAATAAGTACATATAAATCTGCAGCTGTAACAAACAGCTCCGAGGGAACCTGAACATCAATTTCTACTTCGATGCCAGAGTTTTTTGCAATTTGAAAATACTCGTTCAGAATAACACTTACAATTCTGTTATTCACATCAACAACGCAGGAGATGGAATCCAGCATTTCCTGAACTTCTGTCAGAGCAACACTTGTCGAGTCAACTTGCGCCGCCCGTAGATATTTACTAATATCATGCCACAGGGCACGTGTTTCCTCCTGTTGCACACGCAACTGGTCGTAGTATTCTTGCTGCATCGCATAATGGTGTTCCGCAATTTCAAAGTCCTTCTTGATCTGAGCTTGTTCACTGGTTTTGTTCGTGAAATAGATCATTATGATATTGGTATAAAGCAAACCTAACAAAACGATCAAGAAGAGTGGATGCCATTCAAAATCCTTCACAAAACATTGCCACGCAAACAAGAAACATAACAAAATACTGATTATCCAACAAGGTAACACTGGCAACAGTATCTTGATAGACATCCGACTATGTGACTTTCTATTTATCACGCAAATTATGATAACAATCCCAAAGAGAAGAATGTGATTTGCAACCAGATACAGTGCTCTGGACGCATAATTGGCCATCAGTGCACTGGAATCAACACCACAAGATTGAAATGCTATCGCAGAGCCAACATCCGTGACGGCAACTATAGCACAAAATGCTACACCCGATAATACCCCTTGGAGCATCCTGGCATCGAATATCAGCATACTTACAGCCCATACACCGACAAAAGCAACTCCTAATCGTGCGAATGCCATATCCTCTTGCAACGATAGAACCGTAATTATTCCACCAAAGACTCCATATAAAATGATTCTCTGCAACAAGGAAGCTCCACGCTTATTGAAAAGGCTTCCTAGAAACATATGGATCATCCATATTTCTGCTATTACGCACGCAACTTCAACAAAATAGTACATTCTCATCTCCCTAGGTAAGCATGCAGTTGGTCTTCAAATTCCTGCTGCTTTCTTCGACTAATGGGCACCACTGCCCCGTTTGTAAGGTGCAGTTCTTTTGCCATAGCCGTCTTAACATGCACAAAGTTTACTAAGTAACTTTGATGCGGCGAACCAAAATACCCATTCGGTAGATCTGTAACTATCTCTTTCAGTGTCGCACGGAAAGTATATTCCTTATCCATTGTATGTAACACCGTATGGTGATTAAACACTTCAAAGTAATAGATATCGTTCATCCGGATTACATGAGATATTCCATCAGTAGTGAAGATGAAACGATTGGCCTTTACCTCACAAATTGCTGCGCCTAAGGCTTTGTTCAGTTGTTCCTGAACAATAGGTTTTGTCAAATACCTAAACGCAACACCATATCCGCGAATGGTATATGCAGTACTGTTAGTCAGAAAAATTATGATTGGAGCGGTTTCCTGTGCAACTAACTGCTCTGCAATATCATACCCATTAGGTGCATTCATTTCGATGTCAAGAATCGCTATATCGAAAGGATGCTTATTATTTTCGGTGTATAAGTCTGCAGCTTTTGTAAATGATGCCACCTCCAAAATGCCGACACCATCATATTTCTCCACGGCAGCTCGAAGCGCATAAAGATCCTTTGCTTCATCGTCACATATGGCAATACGCATACGAGCCTCCCCTTTGTATCTCATAATTCTGTCTTATGAAGTAACCGTGCAAACTCAATCAACAACGAACGCTTCTTCTCATCCATATGAAGAGCAAGATCAAAAAGCTCGCTGACATCCCCTTCGGTAATCGCCGACTCAGAGAACAGCATATTGGCATCAATCCCCAGGCAAGCAATCAATGCCTGCAAGGTTTCGATTGAGGGCAGGCACTCGCCGCGTTCAAGCTGTCCGATAAAACTCGGAGTTTTGTCAATTTTCTCTGCTAATTGCTCTTGTGAAAGTCCCATAGCAATCCGCCTATCTCGGATGATTTGAACAAGTTTATCTTGAAAATTATTCATCGGTTTCGCCACCTATCAGTATGATGGCACTATTATAACCGAAATGGACAATCAATTTAATTAAGTAGCACTACTATTATACAGTAGTGCTACTGTTTTATCAATACCATCTTTCCTCCGCATACGACACCAAAAGCACCACCTACGCCAAATCGCTTGATATCAAAGTCCAGATTTGTTAGAAAAATAATGTAGAAAGGGTGATCCAGTTGATCAAACGTCTGTCACACTCCTTAGCGCAAAAGATCGTGAACTCCGGAGCTGGGAGAAACCATAGTACTGCTGCTATAGCTTTTGGCTTAGAGTTAATTTTTACATATTTCTTTGGCACGGCAATTTTAATGGTTATCTCTGTTCTCTGCCGACAGCCCTTGGCATGGCTTGTCTTTATTCTTGGGTTCGCACCCCTTAGAACTACGGCTGGCGGATTTCATGCCAAGTCGCAGCTCTCCTGCTTTGCGGTGTCTTCCGGGATCTTTCTCTTATCCATGATCGTTTCGTTCCTTTGGTCATGGACAAGCACCATTTATTTGCTGGTATGCTCTGTTACTTTGATCCTGGTACTGTTACTATCCCCTGTTGAAGCAGTTAATAAAAAACTCACCCAGGAGCAGCGAAGCAAGAATCGCACTCGGAGCTTAATCATTTCCGTCATTAACATCGTAATTACATTGTTATTTTGCGTGATGAATGTTGCATCTGCATTGATCAACCTGTACTTTGCAGGAATTGCCATGGCTGCAGTGTCGCTCATCATTGCTAAAATAAAACCATACTGAAGGGAGGATTTCTTTATGAAAGCGAAAATCATGAATGGTCTCATGAAGCTAGCTGGATCTGTTGCTGCCTTGGCAATGATTTGTGCCGTATCCAACATCAACAGCACATGCTTGTTTTTAGCTTACCAGCCAGATATTCCTGATAGCTTAGATGCTTAGAGCACAAATTCACCTTCTGATACGCCCCTGCTGTGATTGGGCATTATTTTAATATAGTGCTCAACTGCCAGTCATAATCCGTTAGTGGCTGGGGGCAATAGATAACGGAGAAACCACCCTTTATCTCAAAAAATGGAGGATCTTATGACTAAAAGAATTGTATCTTTTGTACTCATCATGTGCGTTTGCCTGTCCCTTTTTGTATTTGCTGGAGCAGTACGGTTTGACCCTAACTATAATTCCCACCTGAATGTAAAATACCATTATATTCCCATCTTGAAAGATTCCGCTACCGGTTATATGGGACTGCCGTACTGGGATTCCTATAACAGCATAAGCAGTCTTTACTCCCAAGTTACTGTAACTGCATATAATAATTCTACAAGCGAGACTGCCACTCAAAACTGCTACAATGACACCGCCGTAATGGAAGGTTGGAGCGAGTATACTTCTGCCACCGCAAAAATCCGTGCCATTACTTCTGCAACTGCCAACTTCCTTCTTGGTGCAGACACAGGAACTGCAAGACAAATCGCATCCTGGACTAAGTAATAATTTACATTTTTCAAAAATCAAGCTATAGGAGAACGGGTGGTGGAGGTATTACCTCCACCACCTACTTTGGCAATTATGATTCGTTATCTGATAAAACATAATATATGGAAGTTAATCCGGCATAGGACCGTCTTGGGTATAATTATTATTCTAAGTCTAATTGTATCAACTTTCGGTGTGTTGTTTTTTTCTGGCTATTTCTCTTATTCATACTACGACTCAATAAAAGGCAAAACTAGTAGTCTATCTATAACAATCACACCAACCTCGTCTTCCCAAGACATACAGTCGATTTTAAATACCATCACAAATCTTTCGGGTGGTAGCATTAATTCAATCACGCTTTCTGATGGGGCTATTAATAATAATTATTCAGACGGTAATGCAATTCCAGTCATTGGAAAGTACAGCAAAACAGAAGAAGAACAACTCCTCCTTGGAAGGTATTTCCACGAAGGAGAAAACTGTCCAGTGGTTTTACTTTCGGAAACATGTGCTTCTATACTCGGTGTTAGTAATATGCCTTTGTCCGAAACCCTCTCCTTAGCAGACAAGCAGTTCGAAATAATCGGCATATTATTTCATTCCGACCTCGCATACATTCTTCCTATTAATTACTATATGGATCATTATACCGCAAACAAAATAGATGTCTTCTTTAATGCCCATCTTGAAAAGGAAAGCCTGAGAGTCATTCAGAACTTGCCGGGCGTGAGAAATGCCGAATATTCTGAGCCCCCTTCCCCTTTTTTGAGTGCGGAGTTTATTCCTTCACTTATACAAATATTATTGATATACAGCTTTACATTTCTTAATATAATTCTCGTTATTCAATTATGGCAACAATCGAATATGGAACAGTATAAACTCTACTACTGCCTTGGTGCCAATTTGGGAACTATAACCACTATCGCCTCTATGCAGATTATTTTTGTTTCTATATTTGGTGTGCTTATTGGATACCTCGTATTTCTACTTTTATTACCAACATTCACTTCTTGTGGCATCATATATGCTACTATAGTTGATTGTTCAGTTCTTGTCATCATAATAAGTGCTATTATTTCGCTATTTTCAATAATATATTGCAAAAAATTTACGAATGGCCTCCGTGCATTTCGAGGGAGGAGTTAAACATATGGGTACACCTATCATTCTTTCACTTAACCTAATACTTAAAAGAATCCGAATGCATATCCTGCTTGTTTTACAAATGGTAATAACTATTCTTTTGCTAGTTATGATAATTGGAAGAATCCAATTTGTTAATACTTCCTCCCAAATTGCTAGAACATTCTCTGGGCAGAATGCATACTATTTTATGCCTTACCAATATATTAACAATGAGTTCAACTTAACTGAAACACTACAACACTCAAGTATTGACTCGTTCACAATAGGAGAAATTGGCAATCTCGCTTTTTATGATGAGAACCAGAATATCATTACTGCATACGGATATAACGATGCAATAATCCAGTCATGTAATATCGATCTGGACATCGGACAATGGTTTACTCATACAGAAACAACAAACGTCCCTGCCATCGCAATAGGTTCGCAATACTCCATTGGTGATCTTATTTATCTTCAAGAATGCCTTGAGGGAAAAATATACACTGTAGAGATCATTGGCATACTAGACTGGGATAAACATATTCTTACCTTCGAGAAAAGTGCAAGTCGAGGTGCAGCAACAGCGGAGTACCTAATATCCAATCCAGTACGCAGTCTAATTATGCCATACGACTCCTCTATATACAATTCTATAGCCAAACCAGAACAATTGGATCACCTTATTTTGGAAAGATCATTAGCAAACATAGTACTTTTGGATAAACAACAAGATATGGAATTGGCCGAGGAATTATTACTTGAATACGGCCATGCTACTTCAATAGATGACATGCTGGTGAATTACGAAAAATCGATTAACGATGAACTGTTGATATATTCAGTAATTTGCACTGTCTTTTCCGTTCTCACAATTGTAGGTATAGGTGGAAACAATGGCATACAAAATATAATTAATAAATATGATTTCATAATTTACTATATGTTGGGAGCAACACAAAAAACATGTGTCCTAACTGAAGCTATACGTTCAGGAATTGTAATTATTTTAAGTTATGTCATTGCAATTATGATCTATCATCTGGTACCTACACTATTTCCAATAAGCGCCTACCATATTACATTGCAAACTTGGACTGTAATACTCATATTTTTGTTAGTGATATATGCTATCACCTCAGGGGTTTTCCTATATCGTCTTAGCAAAAACAATCTAATATCATCCTACAAAGAAAGCTTGAAAGGAAAAATATGAACATTACTATACATGCCTTAACAAAAACTTTTAAGCATAAATCTATGCCAATTACAGAAGTGTTGAAAAATGTCAATTTGACTATTTCCCAGGGAGAACTTGTTGCAATTCAAGGAAAATCTGGTGCTGGAAAAACAACACTTCTAAATATCATTGGATGCTTAGATATTCCCTCATCTGGTCAATATTGGATCGATGAGCAGGATATATTATCGCTTTCAAACAGTACCCGCGCTAAGTTACGTAATCAAAGATTCGGTTTCATTATGCAGGATTACGCATTAATTAACGACGAAACTGTAATGGATAACATTATTCTCCCCGCTGTCTTCGCTAAAACCCCAATCCTTAAGGCAAAGGAACGAGCGAACATATTGCTTGCCCGATTCAATTTAGAACATCTTTCTGCGAAGCGCATTTCTGCATTATCCGGTGGTGAAAAGCAACGAGTTGCTATTATTAGGGCTTTAATGAATGATCCCGATTGTATCCTTGCTGACGAACCCACCGGTGCACTTGATTCTAAAAATTCTCATGAAATAATGAAAGTTTTTATAGAATTAAACAACATCGGAAAAACTATCATTGTAGTAACTCACGACGATACGATAGCAAATATGTGTAACAGAATTGTCCGCATCGCTGATGGCATCGTTGAATAGGTATCATTTTTCTTAAATGAGACAAGGAGACATCGCATATGATTGCACAGAAAACAGCCCCACCTTTTCTTAATAGGAAAAATGTAATTTGGTTTGCGAAAGTACTGATCCCCTGCACCCTTGCTATTTTGATAAATCTATTCTGTATTAAAATCGTTTTTGTAAATGGAAACTCAATGTTTCCCACAATTAATGACAAAGATGTATTGGTCATTAATCAGTTAGGTTGTTCATATACCCAAGGTGATATAATCGTGGTAAACTGCAAGGAAAAAGAAATACGTGACAATTATATTGTCAAACGAATCATTGCAGCACAAGGGCAACACATAGAGATAGATTATTCTAGCAATTCGGTTTATATAGACGGAAAGAAAATTTTTGAGGATTACATAAATTATAATCAGCTAGATCCACTAGAAGCGGTTGATGAAAAAGAGAAGATCTCTTGTGATGTTCCTGTAGGATATGTATTTGTGATGGGCGATAACAGAAATATGTCTTTGGACAGCCGTAATGAGCAGATTGGATTGGTTGCTATATCTGATATTATAGGCAATGTTATCACACATATCCCGACAAGCAAGATTTTTCGATTTTGGGGCAGTTCAGTATAAACTATATCTCCTAACAATTTTACGATAAAAACGAGTCCGGGAAAGACATGATGACTTTCCCGGACTCGTTTTGTCCCTCAATTCTTTTTATATACTATTTTTGTATTCAAGGTACTCAACAATATCAAATACATTCATTTTCAAAATTAAATCTCGCGCTCCCCTATGCCGGGTGATGTATAACTCATTGCCTGTAGTGGCATAGCCATATAATTGCTCATATGGATCAAGGCCTGTCTCCTTAATCGAATCCGCTATGTCGTTCAGTATTGATAGTACATTCTCATCTAACATTGCCAGCTCCTGTTTCTGTCAGCTCATCTTTTGAAACTATACTATCACCTATTCAGCCATAAAGCAACCGTCAGTTTCTCCACATACGCCACAAATTCGACCATCTACGACAAATCCCTTGCGCAAACTATGTAGATTTGATAAAAATTATATATTTAGATGTGCCGATCAGTAAAATGCTAGATTACACCCGTATTCAGATGGCTCGCCTATAGTTGTATGAGCCGCCACCACAAAACCGGAATATAAACCGCATCCCCACTTCCACTGTTCTGTATTAGTCTGATACAGTTCGGATTAGTTTGCTCATACTAAACCCTGCAAATATGACCTATACTTTTATTTGTACTAGACTTGTAAGGGGGAGTATGAGATGGATATTGATTTTTCTCTTATAGGAAGCCGGATCCGTGAAGTGAGAACTTTACGGGGACTTACTTCAGAGCAGCTCTCTGAAATGGTTGACCTCTCCTCTGAATCCCTTCGCCACATAGAAATTGGCTCAAGTAACCCCAGCCTCAAAAAGCTATTCGCAATCGCAGAAGCTCTGGAGGTATCTCTTGATTACCTGACTGGCCGCGTTCCTGAGTTTAAGGAAGCGATCACCTCCGATCATGCAAAGGATCTGAATCTGGATAAAAAGCAGATGGATCTGTTGAATGATCTCGTTTCTGAAATGATTCCTATAATAGCTAAGCATTTATAATGATGTACAACGCGGACAGCTGACGTCCGCGTTTTTTCTTTACCGGAATGCCTATGCATTTCGGTTTTTTCTTTTCTTACAGGTTTCGACAAATTTCGCAGATGATACATGATATAAACGGAATAGTTAGATACATCTTGTATTTGACTAATACTGTTTAAGGAGATATACTATGACAACAAACGAACTACTCACCAAAATGGAAGAAGCCGCCTTCGCACCCTTCTATCAGGAAGAAATCAAGGCAATCTTCGATCACGATGTAAGCTCCGGCAAGTTTGAAGGTGAAACCCGGGATTACACCAACGCTATGAAGCACTTGGCCAAAAAGCTTGATCCTGACAAGCTTACCCTGCTGTCTGAGTATGAGAGCATCTGTCAACAGATTCGGGAATTTTCTGCCAGATATGGTTTCATTGCAGGGATCTTCTGCGGCTTCAAGCAGCTCTTCACTCCGGATAGAGCTATCGATGGCGGCTTTAATAAGTATGTGGTAGAAGACATCGCCTGGAAGCCCCGAATGGAGCGGCACACTGCAAACTATGCTAACATCAATAAGCGCAACGATGTGTATTCCCGGATCGTAGATGGAGCTGATAAACGCACCCACAATAGTATGGTAAGCGTTGACTGCTACTGGAGCCAGGTTGCCCACAGTGCTTCGCTTAACGGTTTCTATTGCGGCTACCGGGCTGCCGGTTCTATTACAGATCATGTTGCACTTATGGAACATCACTATATGGACCGTATCAGCAAGCAGATTACAATGGAGCACACACTTGGATATATAGAATCCTATTCTGATATAGAGCGTCGCATCGAACGCGAGAAGGCGTCAACTTAAGGAGGTAATGCCCTTGATATATGCCTGCCCGACGGGCATCTTATTAACTAAATCTTCGGTACATACCCTAAACAGCGAAACCTCCTCTGGTTATTAAGAAGCAAAAAGCATCTGTCCCTGTTAGGCACTGGGACAGATGCTTTTTTTCGTAGAACTGCTCCTTCTAAGACACGAGTTACTACTGAATAATCGCATATATAATACCACTTTTTGGCCGTGATTGTCAATGCAAAATGACAATCTTTCTATGACTTTATGTAATACGCACAATGCCTTGTGTTTCTAAGGCGAAAATAACCGACAGAAAGTTAATAGTACCGACCTATTTGTGGTCTGAAAAGGGGTCATTCCGTGCCCTGAAGCTCAATCATAGAGAGGAGTATATTGTTATGCCAAAACGCGGAGAAAACATTCATAAGAGAAAAGACGGTAGATGGGAGGCACGATATAAAAAAGGAATCGATGCCAACGGTAAAACCGTCTATGGTTCGATCTATGCGAATACCTATCGTGAGGTAAAGGCAAAGCTGCAATTCAAACAGCAAGACATTGTTTCCAGCTATGTTCCTACTAAAGAACACTATTTCTTCAGCGAGGTTGCAAGCTTGTGGTTGAAGGATTCCCAGTTGGGTCTGAAGGGATCCTCTGCATACCGATATCAGACTTTGCTTAACACGCATATCCTGCCTGAGTTTGGTAACCGCTATATTGATCAGATCTCTGGGACCGAAATAAACTCATACCTGGCAGAGAAATTGGCTTCTGGCCGGATTGATGGAAAGGGTGGTTTATCCCCAACATATGTACGCAGCATAATGCTTGTAATTAAATCGGTATTCTCCTATGCTTCCGAGAACCGGATGTGCCTTCCCCTGCAAACTAAGATCAGCAAACCGCAATCTATTTCAAAGGAATTACCCGTTTTAACCCAAGATGACCAACAATTGCTCGAAAATCTGTGCTTATCTCAAATTGATGAAACCAAAGCCTGTATTCTGATTTCTCTGTATGCAGGGTTGCGAATTGGAGAGATCTGCGCACTGGAATGGGATGATCTCGATTTAGAGAACAACCTGATCCATGTTCGCAAAACAGTGTCCAGGATATCCGGAACTGCAGAGAGCATGGCACGCTCCATACTAGTGATTTCGCAGCCCAAAACAATTGCATCTTTTCGTGATATTCCAATATGTTCCTGGCTCGTTCCGGTACTCAAGCAACTATATAAGAACCGACGGTCTTCCTTCGTTGCCTCCTCCAGTCTGAATTTTGTCAGTCCTCGGACATTTGATTACCGGTATCACAAGCTATTGCAAACAGCCGGAATACAGACGATAAACTACCATGCTTTAAGGCATACATTTGCCACACGATGCATTGAAGCCGGCGTGGATGTAAAAACTCTAAGCGAACTGCTGGGCCATACTGACGCATCAATAACCCTTAACACATACGTCCATTCCTCAATGGACAGAAAGAGGCGTCAACTGGAATTACTCAAGCAGTGAGGGCATAAACTATCGTGGTCATTATTATAGTCACACAATCGCCAAAACCTATTGCATAACAATGGGTTTTGGCGATTTCCGTTTAGAAGGAGCAGTTCTACGCAACTCCTTCAAGATTATGCTTAGACTTATTATTCCCCCGATTTTTACCACCCTATTCTCTGGGGCCTGCATCATACACACCCAAAGGACAGTTCATCTATGGCAGAAAAATGGATAGGAGAAACACAAATTGGTCGTTGGACTGTTTTAGGCCAATCCATAACGAAAACAAATGGTGAAGTTGCCTGGTTGTGTCGCTGCTCCTGCGGGACTGAGCGATATGTCTTGGAACGCAGCTTGCGATATGGCGGCTCCTGCAGCTGCGGATGTCTTGCTAACGAGCGTGCCAGAAGCGCAGTGTCTCACAAATTGGACGGCAAAACATTCGGTGATCTGACCGTTCTCCATGTTGCGTCCACGCAAAAGAAATACGGGGGTGTCTTTTGGACCTGTAGGTGTTCTTGTGGGAAGGAAGTAGATGTCCCGGCAACGATGCTTGTTCAAGGACGCAGAACTCATTGTGGTTGTAAGCCTTCATTCTATTCAGTTGATATACGCGGCCAAAAGTTTCGCAACATTACTGCGCTCTACCCCATTGAGCAGCGAACACCCAAGGGTGGTGTAATTTGGCACTGCCGCTGCGACTGTGGGAAGGAGTTTGATACTTCCTACAATAATTTGGTTTATTCAAACCTCCAAAGCTGCGGATGCCAAAAAAAGCTCCATGACGCAGCACTAAAGACGTTCCTTACGCATGTCAGCGGAACATCTGTGGATATGATCAGGAGCAAAAAGACCCCTACCAATAACACATCCGGTGTCCGAGGAGTCTATTTAATTAAAGGTAAGTGGTCTGCAAAGATCGTTTTCCAAAAGAAGCAATATCATCTAGGCAGTTTTGATTCGATAGATGATGCTGCTTCTGCCCGTAAAGATGCTGAACGACTTTTATTTGATGGGGCTGCCGCTCACTACGACCGTTGGAAGAAACGAGCAGATGAAGATCCCGTTTGGGCAGCATCGAACCCCATTCACATTTCTGTAGAAAGAAAAGTACCAACCGGGCTGTCCGTTACTTTTCTTCCTGTTATGGAACCGGCGGACTCTCCGGACCAAGCATCGGTCTCCCCCCTTACGAAAGGCTCTAAGTAATGAAACCTGAAAACAATACAAACGCTGATTTCTGTGTATGCTGTGGCTCCCCTATTCCAGAAGTCAGAATGGTCTGCCGTTCTTGTGAAGTAGGAAGCACCAGTATTGCTCCGCAAAAGTCTACAAAACCTGCAAAGGGCTTTAAAAAACTATTCAAGCTTTTAAAGGAATTTTGGAATGAACCCTGAACTTGATGCCTTCACCAATGTACTTCTAGCTATCGTAATTGCGTTCTTTGCAGTTTTGATTCTGGTTGGCTTAACAATGAAAATAAATGAGTTCAGCCATGAGCTTGATTATCTCAACCGGGAAATTGCCCGGACTGAGGGTGCTGAGCGCGAACATTGGAAGCGTGAGAAGCGGCGCCTTTGGCTTTCACTTCTGCCTTTCTTCCGTAGATAGGTCATGCACATTGGAATTGAACCGCTTCCAAGCATCTTTAATATAGGTAGGTTTAACAACATGCGTTCACACGAATACCGGATTCACTTTATCGACGGAAATGTGATTACTGTAACCGAACCAAAATCAGAACCGGCTGAAACTCAGTTACATAATCGCTTTGTAAATAGTAAGCCTGATGATGTTCTCATCGTTGGAACACAGCATACAAGGCGTGCCTTCATTCCGGTCCGCAATATTCTTTACATTTCTACCGATGCAGTAGATTAACAAACTGCACCTTTAATTGTGGTTGCAGGGCCTGCACAGGCAGGAAGGAGGAAGAATGAAAAGCAGATCAAAAAAGATATTGAACTCTTTAACAACAATCATTGTCGTAATGGTCGTAATACTCGCCATCATGCTCGTTGGTGTCAGGCTGTTCGGCCTGCAAGTTTACTCCGTACTTTCCGGATCTATGGAGCCTGAGTATCCAGTTGGTTCCTTGATCTATGTCAAGAAAGTTGACTATAAGGAACTCAAGGTTGGAGATCCCATTACTTACCTTCTCGACGAGGACACGGTTGTAACCCACCGTATTATCGAAGTTTTGGTTGACGAGGAAGATCCTAGCACAATCAGATATTTCACACAGGGCGATGCGAACGGGATTCCGGATGCAAAGTCCGTGCATTATAAAAACATCATTGGCACTCCGGTGTTCATGATTCCCTATATGGGTTATGTATCGAATTACATTCAAAACCCACCCGGCATGTATATTGCCATTTCTGCAGGTGCAATTTTGCTGATGCTTGTATTCCTTCCGGATCTGTTTTCGGACGAAAAGGGTAGCAAAAAGAAGCCTGCACATGAGAAGGAAGAGCCTTCTCACCATTCCTGAGGGCAATGCCGCAAGGCTCCCTATATATTTTAAGGAGGTTTTCTTATGAAAACAAAAAGCAAAGCTTTGCTCCTGGCACTCTGTGCGGTATTGCTTGTTGCCGCATCCGTGCTTGGAACACTGGCCTACCTGACCTCTACAGATACTGTAGAGAACACATTCTCTGTTGGCTCCGTTTCCATAAAGTTGGACGAGGCACAGGTGAACAAAGATGGTACTTATGTAAACGGACACGATACTCGTGTGAAAGCCAATGAGTACCATCTGCTTCCCGGTCACACCTACTTCAAAGATCCTACCGTGACCATGGATGCTAAGAGCGAAGCAGCCTATGTCCGCATGGTCGTAACCGTCGAGAACATCGATCAGCTGAAACTGGCACTGCCTAACGAGGGTGCAACCGCAAAGTATTACGGTACTGATGGCACTTTCCTGCTCCAGATGCTCTGTGTAGATGAAAATAACAACTGCACCTGGGACAAGGATGTTTGGAAAATGCAGGGCTATACGCAGTCTGCTGACGGTAAGAACGGTGTTTATGAGTTCCGCTATAAGGAAATCGTTGCTAAGTCTGAGAATGTAACTGTTCTGCCTGACCTGTTCACCCACATTACTGTTCCTGGTGAGATCGACAACACCCATCTGGAATACCTGAAAGATGTCAAAATTGTTGTGAATGCTCATGCTATTCAGGCTGACGGCTTTGAAAATGACGAAGCAGGAGCATGGACTGCTTTCGGCACTCAGAACCCTTAACCCTCTGTTTTCACCGGATGTGAACCTTTGTCCCTCCATCTGTTGAAATAACCATGAATCTCGAAGAAAGGAGGATACTCAAATGAAAAGAGGAAAGTATGAGGCACCTCGTGCGCCCAAGCGTCAAAGTTCGAAGAAGGCGCTGGCTATGCTGCTCTCCCTCGTGCTTGTAATTGGTTGCGTTGTTGGCGGCACTGTTGCTTGGCTGACTGCTCAGGATGACCCTGTGGTAAACAAGTTCTCCCCCAGCACCATTGGTGTTGAGCTGAAAGAGCACACCTATGATGCTGCAACGGATAAACTGACCACTGATGTAACCGATGATGGCGTCAGCAACTATAAGATGGTTCCCGGCTGGACGATTCCTAAGGATCCCGAGGCTTGGATCACCGAAAACAGTGAGGATGCTTACCTGTTCGTGGAGATTAAGGAGTCTACAGACTTTGATGACTTCATGACCTATGCAATTGCTGATGGTTGGACTCTGCTGACTGGTGTCGAAGGTTTTGGACAGTTCATGACTGATGGCAAAATCGACACTGCTGCAAATGATACTTATGTTATCTACCGTGAGGTTGCTGCTGGTGCTACCGCTACTGCCATGGACCAGGATAACGCATTCCAGATCCTGGCAAATAACCAGGTTACCGTTCTGGGCACAGTCAAGAAGGAAGATATGCCTGTTGCAGGTGCTGAGCCTACCTTGACCTTCACAGCCTATGCCCACCAGTTGTACAAAGCAAACGGTCAAAAATTCGATGCATCTGATGCATGGAACAACCTGAAGCCCAATAACAACTAATTGTTACTTAGAAAAGTTTAGTCTTGCATAAAACAAAACGAAATTCAAACCGAAAGGATAAACGACCATGAAGAAGAAAATTCTTGCTATGTGTCTGTGCGTTGCTATGCTGGCCATCGCTATTGTCGGCGGCACTCTGGCATACTTCACCGACACTGACGAAGCAACCAACACCTTCACCACCGCAAAGGTCAATATCGCACTGAACGAGCAACAACGCGGTGAGAACGGTCTGGAAGCATATGTTAACGAGGGCAAGGTCCTGTACCCCATCGTAGGCTCTGCCCAGGGCGAAAAGGACGAGATGGGTATGCCCACCGCTGCCAACTACATCGACAAGATCATCACCATCAAAAATCTGGAAGACAGCACCGATGCATATGTCCGCTTGTACATCGCTATTCCTACCGCTCTGGATAATGCTACCAACGCTGGCAAGAACGTCCTGCACTTCAACTTTGGCAATAAGTTTGAGACCGGCGAGTATACCGCTGCTGACCATGCTAACTGGGGTACCGAGACTCTGCTTGTTACCGATTATACTATCAATGAAGTCGCCTACAATATCTATTACCGTGACTACAACAAGATTATGGTTGCTAACAGTGAGACCGGCTCTGCCGCTTATGTCGGCTTCTACCTGGATAAAAACGTTGACTATGACAACGAGAACGGCTACTACACCATCAATGGCGAAAAAATTGATTTCGATTTCACCGAGGGTGTAAAGATCCCCGTTTACGCTGTTGGTGTGCAGGCTGCTGGTTTTGATACCGCTGCTGCCGCTGTTGACGCAGCCTTTGGTCAAAACTTCAACCCCTTTAACTAAGCTACCTCTTTTCGGCCTGCCCCCCCTTTTTTGTTCGGTCTTGTGGGGGGGCAGGCTATATGAGAGTACCCGAAGGTGTCCCATTCGGATATTCTCATATGGCTCAATCCGATTCAAAGGCCATAAACGCAACAATAACACTACTTACCTGTAAAGCATAGCAAACATGAACACATTAATTGACTTAACCGGAAAACGTTTTGGAAAGCTCGTTGTGCGTGAGAAACTTCCTCCTCGGGATGATAAACGTACACGGTGGCTCTGTGATTGTGACTGCGGCAACAGCTGCGTCGCCTACTCCTACGCGCTTAGGAAGAAAAACCAAGCCAGCTGCGGATGCGGGAAAATCAAAGATATTGCCGGTATGCGGTTCGGACATCTTGTCGTTCTGAAGCGATCAAACCAATATATCGACACCGCAGATCGTGGCAAAAAATATCTGTGGGAATGCCGATGTGATTGTGGACAAACCGTGTATCGGTTATCCGAGAAACTGCGTGACGAAATCAACTGCTCTTGCAAGTCCTGTATGGAGAAATCTGCGGTAAACGCAATGGTTAACAGTGCAGGCTTCGTCGAGGGCACCCAATTAAGCAAGCTGGCACGAACTTCCCCGAATGCCAACAGCACAAGTGGTGTTCGCGGCGTATTCTTTAACCGGCGCTCTGGCAAATGGAGAGCCTCGATTAAGTTTCAAGGCAAACACCATTACCTTGGTGAACATGTAAAGATCGAGGAAGCAATTAACGCAAGACAACGTGCAGAAGAGCAATACTTTGCTCCCCTGCTTGAAAAGTATGTGTAGAAAATTATTTTCTTAGAGGTGGATCGTATGAAGAAAAAACTATGTGTGATAGCTCTATTGGTTATCTGCCTGGCCATAGCTGCCTATGGCACTTCTGCGTATTTTACGCATGAAGAAACCGCAACCAATGTGATCACATCCGGTAGCATTAAAGTGGAGCTGCAAGAATGGTCTGATACCGGCAACGGACTGGTGCCATTTGAAGATATTGACGGTGTGCTGCCGGGGATGGAGATCTCAAAGATCGTCCAAGTCAAAAATGTCGGAGGACAGGCGGCATGGATTCGGGTATCAGCTGATAAGGCCATTCAGCTTGCCGATGGCGTAGAAGGAGAAGTTGATCTTTCCTTAATTTCTTACGACCTAAACACCGAGTTTTGGACTGAAAAGGATGGTTTTTACTATTATAACACCATTCTTCAACCAAATGAAGTAACTGAGCCATTGTTTACGAAAGTTATTTTTTCCGCAACGATGAGCAACATGTATCAAAACAGCAAAGCGGTAATTAGTGTGACGGCACAGGCCACACAAGTGGCCAACAATGGCACCTGCGCGTTGGATGCTGCGGGCTGGCCCGCTGAATAAGGAAGGAGGAAAGCAAAATGAAAACGATGAAACGAGTTGTCGCGCTATTCCTGTGCATTTTTATGCTCGCTTCCGTCCCAGTCGTCGCTATTGCTGAGACAGGAGATGGTTCTAATGGGGAAACTGTTGCGTGTAGTTATTGCGGCAGCGAAAACGACCATGTTATAGGATGCTTTGCTACCTTTACTGAGGTAAACAAAACAGCTACATTTAGTAGTTATCCTGTAACTTTGTACTTTAACCCCGGCACCGACCCTGATAATAGTGCATCTTTTACCGAAGAAGATTTTGGTGAGAATTTTACCTTCACTGTTCAGTACTCTTTCCCCGGTGAGAATGGCGTTGTGTGGTATATGCTGGATACTGAGAACTGGTCTATTTTCGAGGGTACAACTGAACCTTATTCATATATCCAGTCCTCCTATGTAAAGTTAAACGAAGAAGCAGACGGTCCAGCAGCTACTGTCGATGGCCACACCATCCGTGTTTCCGGCAGGCTTCCCGATAATGCAAGTTTGCGGGCAGATACTTTGACGGATGAAATGACCAGCTATATTCATTCTGATCTACTGGGACTGAAAGCTTTGTCCGACGATGATATGTGTCTTGCATATGATATTTCTCTTCTGGTTGGTGAAAGCAAGGTACAGCCCGACGGAACTGTAACTGTGAAGTTGGATGGACTCGATACAGCAAAATATACTGATTTTGCTGTATATCACCTACCGAACACTGACATTGATACCATTCAGCGTGTTATGAATGGTGAACAATTGACACTTGAAAAGCCCGAGATAATAGTTCCCGCTGTTGGCGACGGCTATATCGAGTTCGAAACCGATGGCTTCTCCACTTATTATATTTTAGGTGGTTCGTTAAGTGATAGCAGTGGTAACGATACGTTTTACATTCTACGCGGCACTTCCGTCGAATTGACAAATGTCACATCAGACAGTTTTACAGTTACATATCCTGATGGTGTAACTGCAGAGAACAGCGGTGTGACATTGACACGTTCTGGTAATACACTTAACGTTACTGCAACAAGTACTGCTCAATATGGCACATATTCTGTGAATATCAACGATAGACGAACTGCGACGATTATTGTCCTGACCCCGGAAGAAATATTTGCTAAGGTAGATAACAACGATGTGTATTTCACATGCGTTCGTAACTCGACAAATGTCCCTTCTGAGCCTATGTCCGGTGGCAATTACAGTTGGACGTATATTACAGACATAAATAACGGACAATATTCCTTTACAAATAGCTGGGGTGGGGCTTTCCAATCCTCTCCCGATGGATTTTTGAAACTTGATGTTATTGCAAATTCGGGCTCCCTGGAACAGAATCTGCAAGGACAAAATGTTATCGGTGTAATCGATGACGGTTGGGGTGCTGATACACTTCCTTGTGTAAATTATACCGATGAGCAATGGCATGAATTATTAAAGCAGTTTGTAAAATTTACAACTGTACAAATCAGCAATGGTGCAGGCGGTACCGCAACGTTAACTTCTTCCATGGTTGATGAAAAGCTGGAGAATGGAACATACCGTTATAAGATGTATCCATATGTAGTCAAGCTCATTCTTGAATCTTCTGAATATCAGAAAGGATGGCACGTTGACTGTGCAATTGTAGATACAAAGACGTATTCCGTTTCTTATGAGTATAACCTGCCATCTACTGCGCTGATTCAAGAAAGTTCAGACTTAATAAAGCCTGAAATGGCATTCTATTCTCCCGGCACAGACGATGTTAAAGTCGGTGTAATGACTTTGGGCAGAGCTAATGTTACCGGCGACACAAGCGTAACCATTTATGATACAAATACTCAGTCTACCAGTGAGTATAAGTTCCTATGCTGGAATACAGAACCTGATGGATCTGGTACAAGCTATAATCCCAATGATACCTTACCGGCTATTACTGAAAATGTAGTGCTGTATGCGATTTGGAACCATACACAAACCTCTGGCTCGCTCAAACTGCAAAAAACAGAAATATTTGAGGATGTAAACGATGAGCGTAAGGATGATGGGGCAAGTTATACATTTACGGTTACATTTACAAATGCTGAGGCGGGCAAGAGCTATCCTTACACCATCTATAACTCTGACAATACAGCTAAATCTGCTGATAATTCTCTTGTCAGCGGCGGCACAATTGTATTGAAGGCCGGCGAATACGCGGTTGTAAACAACGTTCCCGGCGGCGCTGTTACAGTTACAGAAAGCGTAGCTGGGAATTCCGAATTTGAGATTTCCTGGCAGGTAGCTGGCAGCAGTACCGCAGGCAATACTGTTACCGCAACGATTGCAGCAGGAAAACAAACTGAAATTATTTGTGTCAACACATACAGCCCTCTTGTCGCCGATCTAACGATCACAAAAACCGGCTGGAATGCTACCGATGAGAATCAGAGCTTCATTTTCGATGTTGTTGGCCCCGATAACTTCAAAATTACAGTGACCATCAATGGTAATGGTAAAGTCACAATTAAGGATTTGCCGATTGCCGAATACACTGTCACGGAACAAACCAAGTGGAGCTGGCGCTATACTCCTGATGCCAAGACCAAAACGATTACCCTGGTGGCTAACCGCGAGAATGAAGTTGCCTTCGATAACAACCGCAGTTGGATCTACTGGCTTTCTGGCGACAACTACAATGAAAACCAATTCGCAGTAGCACCCAAGGACGAAGAAAATTAAGAAAGGGGGCAGCGTAAATGTATCAAGGAAAACACGTAAAACGTGCCAAATACACTGAGAGGTATGCCAATAAAAGCAAAGCGACTGTGCTGCTCTTCTCCCTTGTTCTTCTCATGGTACTTCTTGTAGGAACCACAACGGCATTCTTATTTACATCAGACGGTCCTATTACCAATATCTTTAAGCCTTCTAAAGTTTCCTGTGAGGTTATTGAAGGTTCTTTTGATCGTCTCACAAAGACCAACGTAACCATTAAAAATACCGGCGATACAGAAGCTTATATCCGCGCTGCTATTGTTGTGACTTGGAAAGATGATGTGGATGGCAATGTTTATGGTGCTGTCCCAGTTGCAGGTGAAAATGGAGACTACACGATTTCGTTGAATCTGGGAGATTGGATTGAAGGCAGCGACGGATACTACTATTATGTTAAGCCGGTTGCGCCTGGGGCTTCAACCGCAGCGCTGATTAATACCTGTAAGGTAAATCAGGACAAAGCTCCTGCTGGCTACGGCTTGAATGTGGAAATTTTGGGGTCTGCTATCCAGAGCGTTCCTGTATCTGTTGTAAACGAAAAGTGGCCTGCTGTTATTGTTAAAGCGCCTCACGGCGATTTGACCAAGGCTGATTAAGGAGGTGCAGAAATGAAACGAGCATTTAGAAAATTATCCTCTCTCCTCCTTGCGCTGATGATAATCCTAAGCCTGACCGTAACCGCTTTTGCAGCAGGAACCGTTACATATGACGGTACTGCACGAAAGTTTATCTTTGAACCCGGCAGCAACCAGTCTCCCACAGATCTGTTTTCCGATTTTAAGAATGTCATGCCCGGAGATAGTCTTACGCAGAAGATTTTGATCCGCAACGATGCATCCAACAAGGTGAAAATCAAGCTTTACATTCGCTCTCTGGGCGCACAGCAGAATACAGATGACTTCCTGTCTCAGATGAATCTGACAGTAAAGCAAGACGGCGATTCCATCATGTTCGCCGCACCGGCAAATGAGACTGCACAGCTCACCGACTGGGTTTGCCTGGGCACGATCTACTCCGGAGGTGAGATCACTTTGGATGTCACTTTGGGTGTCCCCATCACCATGGGAAATGAGTTCCAGGAAAAGATTGGTTTTGTAGATTGGCAATTCAAAGTAGAAGAGTTGCCTGTAGAGCCTACTGATCCCACCCCTCCCCAAACCGGAGATAACTTTTCAATATCCCTCTACATAGGATTGATGGCATTTAGCCTTGCCGGACTGATTGTCCTGTTATGGACTAATAAGAGAAAAGCTCGGGTTTCAGAATAACCATTATGAGTAGCCCATCCGTGTGCGCAAATTGCGGCATGGGTGGGCTACGATTACTTAATAGGAGAAGAGAAATGCACAAAAGAAATATACCTCCGTATCTTGGATGTTGTAATTCCAAATTGAATGAAATGCGAGCAGAACCGCAACCCCCGCACATTATGAAGTATTGTGACGGAGATCGGTCTATAGATCTCTATCTATGCTGTTTTTGCAACAACTTACCAGATCTTTCGTTAAAGACTACATGTAAACATTTTCATCTGGTAAGCGGCACAGAATGCCCTTATTTTTCCAAGGTATCTGATACAGTTCTGCAAATCAATCAGCTGATAGATGCAAAAGAGGAAAACCAATGCGACAGTGGCCAGATTTAACAGGGCAGCGCTTTGGGATGCTCGTTGTAACAGCTCAAGCTGAGTCCACTGCAACCGGGCAGCGCAGATGGGTATGCCGGTGCGATTGTGGAAACGAACGCATCGTTATGGGTTCTAACCTTAAGCGTGGAACGACCGTGAGTTGCGGATGTAAACGGTACAAGAATCTCGAAGGACAAAAAATCGGGAAGCTAACTGTCATTGGCCGTTCTGATAAGTACGGTTCCAGAGGCAAGCGAAAGACACAGCTCTGGGAATGCAAATGCGAGTGCGGTGCCATTACATACAAAGCAACAGATACTCTTACCAATCCGGATATCAGCATGTGTCAGGACTGCGCTAACAAGTATGCCGCGTCAAAGGCCCGTGCCAATGCAGGTTTTAAGGATGGAACGCAATTAACAAAGATTGTGGATATGACACCAACGGCTGCTAACACCAGCGGTGTTCGAGGTGTTTACTATGAGAAAAAAATCAATAAGTGGCGTGCAAGACTACGGTTCAAGGGCAAAACTATGAGTTTCGGAACGTTTACCCGCTTTGAGGATGCTGTGTTTGCACGCAAAGAAGCCGAGAAGATCTATTTTGGCGAATTCCTTGAGGCGAACGGTTTAGAACTAAAAGAATATAACGAGGAGTGATATATATGGAAAAGGAATTACTACTTGTGTTGTCAGAAAAAGCTGGCTGTATGTACCTGTCTGATCTCAAATATGTAGCAGATAAAAGCCGAATCAAGTCCGAGCTAGAGCAACTACCACCGCAGGATTTCCCGCTTGAACAATGGAACGATGCGGTGAAATATCTTACCGGACAAGGCAAAACCTTTGATTCCGCTATCGATGCTAAGGAATTCTTGATCAAAGCCGAATTTATCAAACTGCAACGCACCTAAGAAATAAACACTAAAAAATCATAACCATAAACCGCGTAAGCCAGGAGCATAAAACAACTATGCGTAGAATTATATTTGTATCCTTATTTACTTTCTTCATATTGATTGCCATCTTCAGCGGAATGATGATATACCGTCATTTTCAAGAAGCAACTGAACAGGCAAATTTCTATGAAAATCTGGCCCAAGTCGTAAAAAATGCAGAAGCAAATACCGACACAGACACAGCCCCTCCCTCTGCCCCATCAGAAGAACCTGAATTGGTTATGCTTCCTGAATATGCAGAACTCTATGCCCAAAACAGCGACTTAGTTGGTTGGATCTGCATTGAGGATACGAAAATTAATTACCCTGTAATGCAATCCCTTTCCGATCCTAATTATTACCTGAAGCACGGCTTTGATAAAAGCTATACCAATTATGGTTGCCCCTATGTAGCAGAGATCTGCGATGTTAAAGAGCCATCAGATAATCTGCTGATCTACGGCCATCATATGAAAGACGGCTCAATGTTTGCTGAACTGGAGAAGTTCAAGAAAAAGGACTTTTGGGAAAGTCACAGGACCTTTAGTTTTAACACACTTTACGAAAAGCAAACCTATGAAGTGATAGCTGTTTTCAAAACCGTAGTTTACTCGAATTCCACGGGTGCGTTTAAGTACTATCTTTTCTCTGGTGCAGAAACACCGGAACAGTTTGACGAGTATATTGCAAAGTGCAAGGAAAAAGCGCTCTATGATACCGGCGTATCTGCTGAATATGGAGACAAGCTCATTACACTTTCAACTTGCGAATATTCTAACACCAATGGACGACTTGTTTTAGTTGCCAAAAAAGTAGTTGATTAAATGCAGCTAAGGCACCCAATACTGTCTTTGTATTTTCTTATATAAGCGTGACCGTACCGCAGGAAACAATTGCCTGCGGTACATTTTTTCTATTATGGTGATTAGATTTTGGATACTTTCAAGCGTCTTTATATGTTAGGAGGTGAAGTGTAGCACCAACGCTATGATATCCCCTTCTGGGACAAAGGGGTCGCCCCAGTACCGGGAATCAAATGAGTCTGAGGCGTTATCCCCCAGCATATAATAGTGGTTCTCAGGGATTGTAATCAATTCTCCATTATGATCGATCGTATCCCCGCCGGCTGCTGCTATTCGTTTAACCATCACTTTCCCACCATACTTGAATACCGCAATGTCCCCAACCTCCGGCTCCGGATGGATCCTGAGACCAACTATAAAGCTCCCCGTTTTCAAAGTCGGTTCCATAGATCCTGACGGCACATATCCCAGTATTAATACAAATCGGAAGATGCATAGCACGCTGATTGCAACTACTATTGGTACAGACCATGTTCTGATAAAACGCAAACACTTTTTCATTGATATTTCCTTCTTGTTTGATTTCTTTCATTCTCAGTGACCTCTCTGTCGAAAGAACGGTGTTGACATTCTCGCTTAATTCGTCTATTATATTAAGCAAGAAAGTACACAGATGGAGGTGAGCACTATGACCGCTGCTGATAAGGTTCTACGTTTAGCAGAAGAGAACAACGGCACCGTAACCACTTCAATGGTTACTGCAGCCGGTTTTTCCAGAAGCGTTCTTAAATACCTATGCGATACCGGGAAACTGGAGCGTTCGGGCCGCGGAGTCTACATTCTTCCGGAAGTTTGGGACGATGAGATGTACATTCTCCAGACTCGTTACAAACGAGGCGTATTCTCTCATGATACTGCTCTGTTTCTCTGGGGCCTTACAGATCGGACACCAAACCGCTACTGCATGACATTCCCTGCTGCTTATAACATCACCAGTGCAAAGAAGGACAATATTAGATTCTCCCAGTCTGTGGAGAGCCTTTATGAACTGGGTCTGACAGAAATCAGGACCCCTGCTCAAAATACCGTCAAGGTATATAACCGTGAGCGTACCTTATGCGACATCCTACGTAAGGGAAGCCGAACAGACATCCAGATAATTACGCAAGCATTCAAGGAGTATGTCAAGCTCCCTGAAAAGAATATTGCACTTCTATCTGAATACTCTGAGCGCCTCAAGGTAAGCGAAAAGGTACGCTCCTATCTGGAGGTATTGATATGAAAAATGCCATGCAACTGAAAGCCATTATCAAGAAGATGGCTAAGGAACGAAATATATCCGCCCAGCTGGTTCTGCAGAACTATATGTTGGAACGACTTTTAGAGCGTGTATCTGTTTCCAGGTACCGGGATCACTTCATCCTAAAAGGCGGTTTCTTGATTGCAGCCATGGTCGGCCTAGACACCCGTGCCACTATGGATATGGACGCCACCATCAAGGGATATCCTGTAGACGAAAGCACCGTTCGCGCCATGTTTGAAGATATCTGTGCAATTCCCCTTCAGGATGATGTCAGTTTCTCTTTCCGCTCAATTGGCGAAATCCGGGAAGGTGATGAATATACTGGCTACCGTGTATCCATATCCGCCGATTTCCCACCTATGGCCGTACCGCTGAAGCTGGATATCACCACTGGCGACAAGATTACGCCCAAGGAAATTGAGTACAATTTCAAACTGCTTATGGAGGACCGTAGCATCTCCATATTGGCTTACAATCTTGAAACCATTCTATCTGAAAAGTTGGAAACGGTTATCTCACGCGGCGACCTAAATACTCGGCCCAGAGATTACTACGATATTTATGTACTCCTCAAGCTTCAGACTCAGAACATATGCATAGAGCAGCTGCGAGAAGCTTTGACCGCCACGTGTACCAAACGCGGCAGCACCGAGGTAATCAAGAATTATGCAGCAATCATCAATCGGGTCAGTATGAGTGCTGTTATGCAAGACCAATGGAAAAAGTACCAGACTGACTTTACTTATGCCGCAGACATCTCTTTTCAGGACACCTGCAATGCAGTTCTATCTATAATGCTTGAGCTTGTCCCCTAACAACAGAGTTGGAGGTCATCCGTGTGCCGGATGACCTCCTTTTTTGTATGCAAACAAACAAAGAGCTGCATAGTCAGCCCAGCCAGAGAATCTCCATTCCCTTTTTTAAGTGGTGCTTATACTGAGGCTGTAGTAAGTACTGAATTTCTTCATAATAATCGCCAATCACTTGCGCCCTGGCTCTACACCGTTCATATGTGCCCTGTGGATCCGGAAGAGTATCCTCCTCCCGTTCTTCTGCCACAATTCCTATTAACAAAACGGTTTGGATATCCAGAATAACCTCCATCGGCTCGCCATCAAGCAAGATAGAGGCTGCATCCTTGTCTATGCAATAATTGGTCAAGAGCCGTAATAACGAAAGACTGCGTTCAGGTATCTGCGCTATATTCATATGGTTTCCCCTTTCTTTATCATGACTTCATTCACCGTTGGGTATAGCCCGGATGAATAAAATATGTCTCTTCGGAATATAAAAATACCCGATGTCAGGATCCCCATAGGTGATCACATCATCGGGTCTTGCTTCTTTGAATTTTCCTGGAATCGTCCTGTTCTCCGGGATATTGCGCTCTCCCGGGAGCATAATCTGTTCGCCATTAATCAGATGGATACAATAGTCTTGCGTATACATAATGTTCTCCTTCCCGCTCACCAGAATAACATACATTTTCTACAGATTTATTACTTTTTGCAGTTTGTCTGTTGACTAGCAAACATTCATATTTTTACGCAACACGCTATTCGCTGAAAAGCACCCCAAGTTCACTACTTGGGGTGCTCTCATTATTCCGTTGCGGATCACATAGCTGCAGCGATTTGCATATCGGGATAGCTCTTTAGGTACTTTCTGGCTTTAGAAATGTACGCCGCCACCTGCTTATCACTAATGCCCATAGTGGCACCGATTTCTTTACATGTCTCACCGGCTGTATGGCGCAAGAGCACATCAATGCATCTGGCAATAAAGGGAGTTGCACTATCCTTTGCCTTCTCAACAGCCGCCCGGGTGAATTCGCGCTTATGCTTTTCCTCATAATTCATATCAGTATGGTAGTCAGCAAGCTGCTCTTCATCCTCGATCAGAATCTCGTGACTTTGGCGCCGTGTAGCATAGATCAATGCGTCACAGATTTCATTCCAAATCAGTCTGTATGCATATGTAGAGAATGTTCCACCTTTATCGGTCGTAGCGGCCTTGCATAAACCCACACATCCGATTTGATAAAGATCATCATATGTAAACATGCCGACATTATAAGGTGAATGGACTTTTTCTCGAATCACCTTATTGACCAAACCCATATTATCTGTTACCTTCTTCTGCTGCGCCTCCGTCATGATGCTCTCGCCTCCTTTCCTGGGCACTGTTGGACACTACGTTTAATTCTCCCTTTCTGTGCATGCAGCAGTTTTTTACTTTCATCAATTACCTGCTGGCAGTAATACGGTCCCAACTGACCGATGTGTGTTTTCCCCATTGGCAATCCCAATACAGCAGACAGCCACTCATAGGCATCTTCTCTGGACATGAAGCCAGTCTCATAGAGCTGGTCAAAATGGTAATGCGCTTTGCGGCGCAGCATTCGCAGTTCTTTGTTTGCCAGACTCCCCATTGGAAGCTTAGTGCCAGGATGTACCTTCACATAGGAATCACAAGCCGGATAGTTCCGGCATACATATAGCAACGTTCCAGGCTTATACTCGGGGATGATCCCCTCCGCAGAGCGGAGGGTGACCGAAGAACCGCAGTAACAGCACCGAATCGTGCTGGGGTTAAAGCTGCTCTTTTTCTTTTTCATTGTATAGTACCTTTCTTTTTCTTGTGCGGACGCACAGGATGCTTCTCCAACCACGCCCTAAACTCCCGTTTCGGGACCTTATACCGCTTGATGATCAAAGTTGCCGGCAAGCCAGCAGTTTTGATCATCTTGTGAACAGTAGCAGGTGTTCTGTCAATGATTGCTGCCACCTCCCTAATGGATAGGAATGCAGGCATTGAGTTCCAATTGATATTCTGTATATCTGTCATAATGACCTCCAAATTGAAGATTTTTAAATAGAAAAAGCCGGAAGTCTGCAAAAAACAATACAGAGTCAACTTGCTGGGATATTGGTGTCTCATCCAGCGATTGACTCTGTACGTTATTCAGCAGCCTTCCGGCCTATTATATTTGTGGGTGCTTGCGATTGTGGATCACACTCACCGTGGATCCGTCTTGATTCCCATAGCTCCTCTGAGTCGGTCTGCCTCCAGGTGCACTTCTGAAGTATCAAGAGCCTGCACAAGCCCCTTCCACGCCTTCAGTATAGCAAGGCTGCCTCGGTTTGTCAAGCCTAAAAGGAATGTTTTTAGTTTGTTTACATTTATATCTGTGCTTTTTTGGCTTCTTTTTAATCATCCTCGTCGTCATACTCAGATGAAGCCGCGTTTTTCTTCGGCAAGTACTTCAGACCAATCAAGGCGCCAATTGCGACCACCAGGCCAACCCCGAATAGCACGAGATGCGTGGTAGGAATGCCTGCCTCAGTGTTTTGCTCAGGGGTAGTCGGTGCTTCACCGGATTCCGTCGGATCCGGCTCTGAAGGGTGCTCTGAAGGACTATTTTCCGGATCAGTCTGGGAAGTAGCCTCATTCTCCTGCGGATTGGTTTCCTGCAGGTTAGAATCCTGAGGTATGGGAGCCGGCACGGAAGAGTTTAAACAGGACAATGTGTAATTTTTACTTCCACCGATCTCCAAACGCAGCACACCATCTGCACCAACTGCAATTGTCCCAGGATACATACCGGCATCAGTTTTCAATTCAAACTCCACACCGGCCCAATCCTCGCCCAATTGGATTACAAGCTGCTCCGGTTCTGCCACCTGCAGTTCATCACCATTGGTGCCTTGCTGCATTGCATAGGTGGGCTGTACCCGGCAGCATATAATACAGACCAACGACAGCACTAGCAACACTGCTTTTACAATTTTTGTTTTCATATTTACTTCTCCGTTTCGTATACGCGTTCGCAGATCACCAAAAGACGTTGCTTACCGCCGCTGGCATAGGGATGGCAGGTAAGTAATGTTAATAGTTCTCTGCCCTCCTGGATATGAATCTGCTCAACTTCATTGGGCTTAATAATTTTGATTTCGGAAACCCGGAAGAGCATAGTTTCCCAGATATTGGTAATTTCAACAATGTCCCCTGGCTCCAGTTCATTAATGTACCGAAAATAACTGGCTCCGCTATAACCACGGTGCCCGGCAATAACGGTGTTTGTATTTTGTCCGCCGATCGGTAAACTAGTCTGGGACAAATGCGCCGCACCGGCTGCCATATGTTTCTCTGTTGCACCTAGATATACTGGCATCTCTAGGCTCAGTTTTGGAATCCGGATCGCACCAAACACCTCATCAAGAAGGCCATACTCTGTCAGACTGAAACTGGGTTTTTCGTATGAATACTCACAGCTTAGGCCCTCTTGGCCACTACGATATATCTCCTCGTTATAGGCGATCATCTCAATCCATAGTTCCGGGTAGATACTTCGCGACGGTGTCGGCTCGGTACCTTCAGGTGTTGTGAACTCAGTTGGGTCTGACGGTGGAGGCCCGGTGGGTCTGGTGTGTTGACGGTCCAGGAATTCTCCAGCCGCCTGTTGGATCTGACGATCTACATACATTCCATATAGAACCGGATACAGATATACCGCCAATCCAACAAGGAACACCAGAAGCATCAGCAGAACGATGAACAGTCGGAACTTACTCATGTGCCCTCCTGCGAAACCGCCAAACAAGGAGCACAACCAAACTCAGAACCAAAACAGCACCGATTCCGATCAGGATTCCCTGCAGATACTGCTGCTCCCAGGTAGATTTCACCGGTTCTTCATTCTCCAGCTTTTCTTCCACGATGACCTCCGCCTCTTCATACTCGATGCGGGTGCCTCTGACCAGCAAGCGATGGGTATTGACGCCAAAGGGCGTGCAGGTCACCAGCGTGCAAAGGTCATTTCCTATTTCAGTCTGGAGAAATGTGGTGTCATAAGGGAGCACCGTCTTGATCTGGTCGACCTGATAAGCCAGTTTCTCGCCCAGTACATCAAGGAAAAAGACATCTCCCTTTTTCAGCCGATCCAAATCAGAAAACATCTTCGCAGATGCCATACCGGAATGGGCAGTGAGGACACTGTGGGTGCTTTCACCACCTACTGGTAAAGAACTGCCCAGAAGATGCCCCACGCCCCGTTCCAGTGTGGAGTTGTTGGTGCCATGGTATATGGGAAGCGTGACACCGATAGTCGGAATCTCTACATATCCCATGATTCCATCGCCGGCAAGATTCAAAAGCGAACCGTAATTTTCCGAGGCGCTGAGAAGGGCTTCTTTCGAGAAACTGTCCTCATCTTGCGCGCCGGGCAGAATGGTTTGGTTATAGGCCACCGCCAGTTCTTTTGCTTCGATCAGCTTGGTGTTGTCTGCTTGTTCGACCTTCTCCTGATAGTGGATATGGACCTCAGCTTGATGCCGTTCGTTGTACCAGGTGCTGATCATGGGATACAGCGTAATGCCAAGGGCAATCAAAAATGCCACGACGGCAATACAGATGGTGATTACCTTCTTTTTCGTAGAGACTCCTCCTTTCAAAAGATGACCCGGGGAGGGTTACTCCCCGGGAAAATGGGATTACTGCTGAGCAACATCCTCGCGCTTCTTCGTCTTGGAAACCAGGATGATCACGCCCAGGGCGCTGGCCATTGCCACGATACCGATCACGGAGTACCACATAGTACCGGTGTCACCAGTCTGGGGCAGGTCAAAACCACGGGTGTTCACAATGGTCAAAGGTGCCTCTGCGTTCTCGCTGCCATTGTCAGAGAGCATGGTCACATCGTTGCCATCCACAGTTGCGTAAGCGGTCAGCAGGTTGTGCTCCATGTACTTCTGGGGAATGTTGGTCAGGTGCAGGACGTTGTCATCGTTCAGATCCAGAGCCATTTCCTTACCGTGGCAGTAGTGGGGGTCATTCTGCAGCAGACCCAGCACATCCTTGGAGTAGATGTCGCAGATGCGATCGTCATCATACATAGCGTAGATGTCCAGGTAGATGCTGTCCTTCAGCAGAGTGTAGCCATTGGCGGTCTCAACTTCGGTGATGGTGTACCAGTCGTCTTCCATGCCCTTGACGATGACCTTACCAAACTGGTCGCCGCTGGTAACAGGATAGAAGATGGTTGCGTCAGCTTCCTCGGTAACGTGACCGGTGACGTAGTACACGCCCTCAGCATCGTTACGGGTAGCGGTCAGCCAGTAACCGTCAGCCTCATTCCAGATCTTGAACTTGACGTGCTTGTACATGCCGGTGTCCTCAGCGGTCTCTGCGTCAACGTCGGAGAACAGCTTGGTCAAGTCCATGCCGAAGCTATAAACGTGGCAGTCGTCGATCAGGGTGTCATAGTAGTCGCCGGAGGTTCTGCGCCAGGTCAGAACGATCTCATTGCAGTTGCCGTTCTCACCATACACGAAGGAAGCATCGGAGTTGATGGTGGCAGTGTAGGTTACACGAACTGTGTAGTTGGAGTAGCCGCTGTACAGCTTGCCGTTGACGTTCTCGCCCTCATCCAGGGTAACAGCCTCAACAAGTTCAGTGCCGTTGATCTCTGCCAGACCGATTTCAGTTACATCGATGGTCATATGACGATCGTCGCTGGAGTAAGTAACAGTGAAGCGGCCGTCATCCTGAACCCAGGTAGCTACCTTGTCGGTGCAGTTGGCGTCGGTGAAGAACTCGATCTTGACATCCTTCAGAGCCTTGTTGTAGGTCAAGCCGGCACTGATGGTGTCATAGAAGTTGTAAGTGGTCAGGCTGGTCGCCTTGGAGGTAATGGTGGGTAGAGTGGACAGAATCTGATATTCCATCATGTCGCCGGCAGAACCGGTGGCATTGTGCTCGAAACCGTCATTGATGTTGTCGGTGCCGTTGTTGTTACCGGTGTCCTTCATGGACTCCCTAACTTGCTTCTCGAGCGTGGGAATTCCAGTCTCGTTTTTAGGGTATACGACAACATCGTAGTTCCAGAAGTGGCCGCCCTCAGGAGAAGCGGACTCAACATTGCCGGAAACGGTGGTCATGGGCAGGGATACAAAGAAGGGATTGGTGGTACTGGTGACCATCTCGGGCACGCTGTCCTCAACAACAATATAGAGGCCGATTTCGAGGTTACGTTCGATGGTCTTGCCGTTATTGTCGGTCAGGTCCATATAGATGGTGTTGGGATGATTGTGAATGTAGGTTTCCAGAGCGTCCTTAACAACAGTGGAGTTGTCGGCCAGAGCAGAAGCCATTGCCTTGTTCAGGACATCGGACTCGTAGAACCAGAACTCATTAGGATCATACTCGGTCAGTGCCATGGGCTGTGCGCCGGGCCAAGTTGCCATATAGTCAGCATTCTCATAACGGCCTTCGCCATCGGGCAGACCGATTGCAGCCAGCAGTTCAGCGGTGTCAGCCTTATTGAATGCGTACAGCAGCTTGGTCAGGTTGTAGTCGGGATGATCGTCGTTGGCAGACTCAGAGAAGGTCCAGGGAATCGCAACGTTTGCAATTGCGAAGCCAACGCCCTTGATGGCGTAACCGTTGCTGGTCTGGCCATTGCCCAGGGAATGGTCGGGAGAATCGTTGTCATCACCGTAGCGGACAGCATCACCCAGGACGTCTTCCACATAGGACTCACGCCAGCCGGTGCTGATGAAAGAGTCTTCGTTCCACACGCCGTCCTTGACAGCGTTGGTCCAGTCGTACTTCCAAATGGTCAAAGAACAGCTGTTATCATAGTTGATGGTTGCGTCGGGGACTTCTGCCGCATGCACGGCCGGGATGCAGGAGAGCAGCATAGCCAGCGCCATGCAAAGGGTCAAAATGTTCTTGAACTTTTTCATTTCAAAGGTTCCTTTCATAATTGAAGATTTTGATGGTTGATATTCGGATGATTGGGGAACAAAAAATGACCAGGGGGATCCCTGGCCAAAAATGGCAGACGCTTCATGGTGTTATTTCTCCTTCCGCTTGGGTTGGGGCATTAACTGGATGACTGCCAGTGTGCTGACGCACAGGAGGGCAAGTACGATCCAGGGCTGCACGATCAGGGTGTTACCACCGGTTTCGGGCATGGTGAACACTTCTGCATTCACGACCTTGAGGGAAACGACCAGTTCATTTTCCACATCCAGGCCACCTTCGTATGCAGAGGACTGCAGCAGCTGATAACCGTTCTTGGCTTTGGTTTCAGTCAGACGGTACTGCAGCGTGGGATACAGACCTTCGAAGCTCACCAGACCGGTTTCATCGGTGACCAGTTTGCCGCCTTCTAAGAGCCCGGCCGTGGTACATCCGCCGATCTGGGGCACTGTGGAATCAGTATAGGAGACGCTCTGCCAATTGACGCCGTCTTCACTCCACTCAAGTGTGAATTCGGTGCTGTCCAGAGACTCACCCCGGGTATCGACCTTGTGGATACTGATTTTGCCGGGCCGCAGTGCATTGGTGAAGGGTACCTCAGTGGTTTGACCGGCCGTAACTGTGATTACCACAGACTGATCTGTAATGCACTCCCACAGGGAATTCTCTTCGATCAGTTCGGTGATCAAATACTGACCAGGTTCCAGATCATACTCGATGGTACCGTCAGCTCCGGTAGTAACGGTGGCAAGATACACCGCGTCAGTCTCACCAACAATGCGAGAGATGGTGAACTGCCAGCCTTCTACAGTACCGGCTTCCGGATTGGCCAGAGTCTTGATGATCTTAGCCTTACCAACCCACTCGTTGAGGAAGGTTACCTCTGCGGTTTCACCCGCCTTCACAGTAACGGTCTTCTCAGGCTCCGGATCGTTGTGCCAGTAGGGATACTCGCCGTCAGTTTCCTTGACGGTGTAGACGCCAGGCTCCAGATCCACAGTGATGATACCGGTGGAATCAGTTACATAGTCGCCGACCTTGGTTCCGTCTGCACTAAAGATGGAGAAATGCCAGCCTTCTACGGAGCCGCCGTTCGTTGCGGTCTTAATGATCTTGGCTTGTCCTCTATACTGGTTTTCGAAAGTCACCTTTGCGGTCTGGCCGGCAACAACCTTAACGGTCTTGGTAGGCTCAGCATCATTGAGCCAATACTGATGCTCACCGTCAGTTTCAGTAACGGTGTAAGTACCAGGCTCAAGGTCAAGAGTGATGATGCCAGTAGAATCAGTTACGTAGTCGCCAACCTTATTACCAGCAGAATCCTTCACCATGAAGTGCCAGCCTTCGACGGAGCCACCGTTGGTTGCGGTTTTTACGATCTGCGCCTGGCCACGCCACTTGTTCTGGAAGGTTACCTTTGCGGTTTGGCCAGCAACGACGGTAACAGACTTGGTGGGAGTAGGATCGTTTACCCAGTACTTATATTCTCCGTCAGTTTCTGTGACAGAGTAGGTGCCGGGCTCCAAATCCAGTGTGATGATGCCGGTTGAGTCAGTTACATAGTCGCCGACCTTATTACCAGCAGAATCCTTCACCGTAAAGTGCCAGCCCTCAACACTGCCGCCATTGGTGGCCGTCTTGATGATCTGGGCTTGGCCCCTATACTGGTTTTGGAATGTAACCTTAGCCGTCTGTCCCGCGGTAACCGTAACGGTCTTGGTGGGATTGGGATCATTCAGCCAATACTGATATGCACCATCGGTTTCGGTAACAGTGTAGGTACCAGGCTCGAGATCCAGCGTGATCACGCCTGTGGAATCAGTCTGGTAGTTTCCGATTACCGTACCTGCAGAGTTCTTAACGGTAAAATGCCAACCGGCAACGCTGCCGCCATTGGTCGCAGTCTTCACAATCTGCGCCTGACCTCTGTACTGGTTGGTAAAGGTAACAGTGGCTGTTTCATTGGCCTTAACCGTAACTGTCTTGGTGGACGTGGGGTCATTGACCCAGTACTTGTAAGCTCCGTCAGTTTCCGTGACAGAGTAAGTGCCAGGTACCAGATCCAGGGCAATTACGCCGGAAGAATCGGTTACATAGTCGCCGACCTTGTTTCCGCCTGAGTCTTTAACCGTGAAGTGCCATCCTGCCTTACTGCCACCGTTTGTGGTGGCTTTGACGATTTTGGCGACACCGGTAATCAGCTTGTTCTCCGCATCAATGGTGATCGTCATGTTCGGTGTGCTGTCCGTCAATTCCACCTCCCAAGAGGCTGTGCCACTGGCTTGATAACCTGTGGGGAATACGGATTCGACCACCGTGTACTTGCCCATGGGCAAGGGACCACTGATGGCATAGCCAGATGCGTTGGTAGGACCAATCACATAGCTGGTGTTCGTTCCCTGATGGGTTGCTTTGAAAGTCGCACCTGCCAGAGTATTGCCACTGGGGTCCTTCTTGTTGATCTCGATGAAGCCTTCAGTCTGGACATCATTGAAATCCAGATGATAGAAGCCTACGGGATCAGAAGCCTTGCTGCCGGTGGAAGTGGACATCCACTCAATCACGGAGATCTCAGGGCCACGGGAATTACCGACATGGATCATGAAGTGCTTAACACCGTTGTTATAACCGCCACCGCTATACAGGTTATAGGCACCTGCATAAATGGCCACGTGGGTCAGTTCACCGCTGGATTTACCAAAGATGACCACGTCTCCAGGGACCAGATTGTCGTAAGCGGTGTCTTCATCGGTGTATTTGGTAACACCGCTGCCAGACTCATTTGCAAGGGCGTCCAATGTACGCTTCCACAGACCAACAGTCGTCAGGTAGTAGTAGTTGCCGGATGCGCCCATTTCCTTGGCCTTGTTGTACACTACACTGGTATCGATGCCCTCGATATTGGGCAGGTAGTTACACAGGTAGTAAGTGGCAAAGGATGCACAAACCAGACCATTGGATTCGAAATAGCCAATGTTGGGTGCCCTGCCGGTAGGAGTACTGGAGTCTGCGACAGTTTCATCGCCATTGGGGCAAGAGCCGCTTTCCCAGTAACTGATATCCGATAAGACCTGGGGATCATTGGTCTTCAGACGGCTGGCGATATACTCATATACGTACAGCTGACCATTATCTTTCTGCCGCTGCACATCGTAACCGGTATACTCCAGTGCCCGAAGAATGGTGTTGTCCCACATCTCATCCGGAATGCTGCCTTGACCTGCAGCTGCTCGCAATGCAAATGTGGACACGCCACTATTGAGCCTCGCCAGTTCATCTTCGGGAATATACTCCGTTACCGGCAAGCCGTAAGGGTACGGGTTATCCGGATCGAGAGGGTCATATCCCTCGATGGGTGCTGGGAGGTCGGGGTCCTCGTATGCGGAAGCTTGCGCCACACCAGGGAACAGTCCGAACATCAGGACCATGGCCAGAAGCAGCGTAAGGATACGCATAGTTTTGACTTTCATTGAAAATCATTCCTTTCCTCAAATAGTAAACAGGCTTCCGTCCGCAATGGTCAGAAGCCTGTTTCTCACATAATTCAGTTGTGGGGATTAACCGTAGTTGGTGGTTCCTACCATAACACAGCCGTACCAACCATAGGCTGCACCTGCGCGGTACTCCACGCCGATACCGATGTAGCTATATCTACTTGACCCAACATAACTCCAATGGCTGGAGCTGTTACGGATCAGGTCAGCAATCTTCTTGCCCATAGCTTCTGCATCGTTGGCATTGAAGCCGGCACAAATCGCTTCCGCCGCATCGGCCTCGTAGTAACTGTCTTCCGGACTTAAGCCAACGATGGTGGCATCGATCCATCTGCCATACTCATAATACGCCAGAGCCTCCCGCTTATCTGCAGGGTCATGGGAATAATTATATGTCAGCTGGTCAGCACGATACTCAGCAACCAGAGTCATCCCGGGCAAAACCGTGCAGGGGTTTACGCCAGTTGCTGCACGATACTGATTTATATACTGTGCAGCATACTGAGCAACCTGTATCTTGAACTCATACGAATCTTTGTCGATCTGCGGCTCTGTTGCAGGTAGCTCGGTTTCCTCAGGTTGTGTCGGGACAGTCGGCTGAGTAGTGTGGGGCGGATCCGTCGGATCAGTAGGTACCGTTGGATCCTCCTTGGGTCTTGTCGGCTCTGTTGGTTTTTCAGTTGGATCTGTAGGATCAGTATGGTCCTCAGGTGCCTGCGGATGGGAAGGTTTGGTTGCACCCGTTTCTTCAGGGACGGTGGGTCCGGTCGGCCCGCCGGTGCTGTTTTCAGCGGGGTCAGTTCCAACTGGGTCTGATGGAGTCGTTGAATTAACGTCTGAATTCTGCAGATCGCCGTTAGGCCCGGGACCGTCAACTCCAACACTGGGGTCAGTCTGACTGGATGATGTCGGTATCTGGGTCGCCTGGTTAGGCCCCGAAGGTGAATTCGTGCAGTTATTCGGGTCTGAGGCGAAACAGCCTGTCAGTACCAGACTGAGAATCAGGATAAAAATAATAAGCTTGCGCATTTGGCATTCTTCCTCTCGTGTAGATTTCACTATATTACACGACTCAGTCTGGTATTTTACAACCTTAGGCTGTTAATTGTAGGTACCCGCGGTTTGCCTCGTCGACACACCTGTCGAGTATCTCGAAAAAACGTCTGGCGGATAGCGCCGAATCCAACCAGAGGGTAGTTCGATAGGAATAGCAGCCTGCCTCCTCGTTTACCGCATGGCTTCCAAAAACGCCGTGCAGATTCAAGTCGTTTGTCATCTGATGCTGCTCGGCAGAATCAGTTTGAGGAAGCGGCTTCGCGAAACGCAAAACAATGAGAGGATGCAGCTCACCAAAAGAAATCTGAATGAAATAATCGCAGTACTTGGTAAATAGGGAGGATTCATCTTCATCTTCAATCTTCATATGGGAGCGGATCTCCCTTCTTGTCTTAGATGCTAGTTGTTTCCGTCTCTGCTGCTCAGCAGCGCTCAGATCACAATATGGCATAGGTTTCCTCCTTTCTTCCAAGGTAGAAAACCTACAGCACCGTAGATGCGTGGGTGATTACACCCCAAATGCGTTGCTGCTCTGTATCCACTTCCACAACCCGCACCGTAACCCGGGCACCGGGCAAAGGTCTGCCTCGCTTCGGAAGTCCACAAAGGCAATCCAGTTCTCCCTCCAGTGTGACGAACACACCGTTCACATCAACATGACCGACAACGCCAACATATTTGTTGCCCGCCACATATCTGCGTGCCGCCCGTTCAAAGGGATTGGGCATTGCTTCCTTTGCGGATACCTCGATCTGGATGCTGTCCCGGTGGCTCCGATCCAGCTCCATAATGCGAACCAGAATGCGGTCTCCAGGCTGATGCAGGATAGTTGCATCCATTACACGCCGATAGGTCAGATCCTTTACCGCGATCCAGCTCTCAACGCCGAACACTTCCACGAAAACACCGGATCGAACAACGGAAACAACACGGGCTTCTACCACGGCTCCGGTGTAGAGCAGATAGTTCCCTTCCCGGTCCGTGCCATAATAGAACTGCTTCCGTTTGGCACGCATAGCATCTAGGCGACTGCCCACAGCTATGCCGTTATCCGGATCAATTCCCTTGACGATGTAATCCACCTCAGCACCTAAGCGCCGAAGCAGCATATCGTTGTAGGTAGATCGTTCGCTTCGATCCTCCATTTCTTCCGGCAAGTCAACCATCTCGTCCGCGGGGATGATAACTTTGATGTTGCCATGGTAAATGACTGCCATGTTGCGACCACTGGTTCCCTGCTCCTCCAAACCGGTAAAAGTACCGGACAGGATTCGCTTGGATTTTAGGGACTCCAGCATGTCCAGCAAATCATTCTTGGTCCTATCCGCTGCGGTTTCTACGGTGCGTCTGCCATCGATGGAAATAACTCGCTCGCTAGTTCCAATAAAGCTGCGAAGCTTCTGGTAAGTAGAGGGTTCCTTAGGAGCTTCCTCCTCTTCGGCGTCCTCTGCAGAAGGCGCTGCTTCCGCAGGTGTCTCTGTGTCAGACTGAGTTTCTGCTGTCGCTGTCTTCCGGCGCCGGCGTTTCGGTTTCGGTTCCTCAGCCTCAGTCTGGGGAGCAGCCTCAGGTTCTTCGAGATCTGCAGGGCCTTCGATCGGAATTCTGCCGTCTTGACCGGTATTCAGGTCAGTCTGGAGATAACCCTCTGATGTGTCAGGGCCAGCACGTTGGTCCATTCCTTCCAACTCCGGACTCACATCGTTTCCGGGCTGGACAGTGTCAATGATTTCACTCATGACAATTCCTCCTTATTTAGAAATCTGATGGGGGTTTTGCTGTGCCATATCCCCGCGTTTTCCTATCCGGCCGCTTCTGTGCACTCGGCGCAGGGACAGAAACAGGTTCAGTCTGGTAGGCGGGCATTGGCCGAAGCGGCGTGTAATCATACACGCTGCGCTTCACTATTTTCTTGGACATGGGGTGCTTGGTGTAGTCTAGCTTTTTTAGTTTCAGCATATTACAGCCTCGAATCACCACAAGCATTTCATCATTAGGCAAACGAAGCACCTCATCCGGTGTGAGTAACCGGCGTCTCCCCTGTCCCTCGGTATGCCGGTATTGCGGGATGACTTGTGCCACCGCAATCGTTTGGCGAACGGTCATAGTGCTGTTCACCATTACGGAGATATCTCCACTGCGCTCCGAAAAGTAGGTAGCTGAGGTGTCATCCGTACAGCCAAGCATCAGTTGAATGTCGGCATTACCGATAATTTCTGACCATAAGTTATTGGGATACCGGTTCTGAAGCTGGCCCAAGCTCTGTACTGCCAGCATTACCCGGATGTCCCGGGATCTGACAGTAGACAGTGTTCTTGCAAAATCAGAACCGTCCTCTGCTCCTCCGATTCGTCCCACATTATTAAACTCATCCAGCACCAGGTTGACAGGTACGTCACAACGACCGTTCGGCTGTGCATCAGCGTACCGGGTCAGTTTGATGAACAGGAAAGAAAAGAACAGCGATGACAGGAATGCCATGCTGTTGTCCTGATCACTCAGAATAATGTAATACGCACATTTGCGTTTACCTGGAGCTGTCAAATCAATGTCGGAGTATTTTGTAATGCGCTGGACCGCCCGGTCCTGCAGCACCTGAAGGCGAGTACCCAGACCCAGTATGATACCGGATTTGACCGTGTCGCTGGCCTGAGAGAACAGGTTGTACGGTGCCCGGGCCGGATGATCTATAGGCAGCTTTTCAAAGATCGCTGCCAGCTGACGCTCACTGTATGAAGTAAGCATCTGATACACAGCGGGCAAGTGTTTATCCTCCTTGGCTTTATTATGGTCATAATCAGTTTGGAGGATCAACGCACGGAGCAGATTGGCTTCGCCGTTATCCCAGAAGTGATCTCCTTTTCCAGAGCTGGTATTGCCGATAATAACATTGGTAAGCATCTGGGCCATCAGGGTATCACCGTTCAAGTCTGACATACAGTTCCACGCATCTCCGTGATCCGGGTCTACCAGGTTGAAGATTTTTACATCATATCCAGCATTTCGGAACAACTCCGATGTATCTGCATACATTTCTGCCTTACTGTCAGTGATGATCACAGACTCACCCCGGTTTAAGGCTTGAAATAATGCATTGCGAATAATAGCCCGGGATTTCATGGTACCGGATGCACCGAAGATGGCAATGTGTCGGTTGAGTCTGGTATCGACCGGCATACAGACTGCTTTTCCTTTATACTCACCCAGTATAGTGCCCTCAGCCTTCTCGATGGGGCTGACCTCTAGCATCTCCTTCATTTCCTGATCGGTCATCCATGAAGCGGATCCGTATAAGCCGGATTTGCTGGTGGTAAAGCCCCGGGGATCCCGCTGCTTGCTGTCGAACTTATCGTGGAACTTTACATACAAGAATATCGCTCCGCAGATTCCAATGAGCAGAAGCATTCCCTTGATGCCATTGCCTGTAAAAGCCAAAGGCAAGCAGGTCAATGGACTCCAGTTTACGGGCTGCATAGTGGCCTGCCCGGAGAGTCCGTTGTCATTGAGCCAAGCATCGTAGTTTGAGAGCAATTGACTTGATAAGCCTCCCAGATAGAGCAGCGCAGCGACTCCAAGAATTGCGGCAACGATAATTGCTATCATTCGCTTCTTATCTGTCATATAAATTCCTCCGCTTTACGCCAAGCTCTTCCTCGATCTGCGCCAGTTCAATAACCTTCACGCTGGCAAGCCTTCCGATGTAGGCCTGCAGCAGGGATGTCTGCTGGGGGTAGCACAGAATTTCAACCGTCAGACCGGTTTGATGACTCAATGCACTGCGAAACCGCTGAAGCCGGGCAATGTCGCAATCAAGAAATGAGTATACATAGATACCGTCAATGAAAGCATCATACTCAAAATCGCCGTGATTATAGGACCGCTCGCTGGGATCAAAGAGGTAATCCAGAATCTTTTCTTTCCAGTCTGACACACAGAACAGACGTAGAAGTCGAACACCATAGTCATTCATAGGGACCGCATGGATATGCCGGAAGATGGAATCGAAACGGTTATCCTTCCTCCGGTTCTTTCCGATCTCCAGAAGGGTCTCTAAGGCTACGCTGTCAGACTCAGCCAGAAGGACCGCCGAATCAACGGCATTTATTTGCGCGTTGGCGCCGGCAATGCTTTTCAGATTCTGCTGCGTCTTGAACTCACCCAAACCGGACCACTTCATTGCGGCATCCCTGGTGTTGTACACCGCGAGGCACTGTCTTCCCGCAAAGATTGCTCCGACCATTCGGCTGAAGCAGGTCTTATTTAGTTCAGTCTGACCGATGCGCTTGATATCCTTGGCCATATATAAGGATGGCTCATCCGGGATGTTTTTGGAATATCCGGTTTGGAGAAGCTGCGGCAACAGATATGCGCGTATCTCTATATCCGCATTCATACACATCGCCACAGCCTCACCCACTCGGTGGAACCGATCCCGATGATCCTGATCGCCGGGAATATCGTGCCCGGCAAATGCACTTAAGTAATATTCTTCCGCACCGATCCATCTGAGTATGGGAATCCCTCCCTTAAAGAAGCGAACGGATTTCCATTTGCCTTTGCCACAAACATTCAAAAGCCGGCAAGATATCTTCTCACCAGTATCCGGATTTTGAAAATCCTGTTTCGTGTTCAGCTTATTGACCAGCACCTTATAGACCCGTTCATTACCAAGCAAACCGAGCGATTGGATAGGAAAATCACCCACCACGGACAGGAGTGTAATGAGCCGATGAACCTGACTGCCGGGGCGAACATAGATCATTTCTTCTCACCTTCGCCCTTAGAAATCAGGTCCGGATGACTGCTCTCTCCGACCCGATGTCGTATCTTTTTCGGCCTAAAAACCGGGGTACGCCCCCCCATTTCCTGCTCCTCAGGGTTTATGCAATCCGGTCTGCGAGGTTTTTGGCCGTTTTTGCATAAGATTTTTTGAGGTTTATACCTTCGTTTCATGGAGCTTGACCCCCTCGTCGCCGATGCCGGGAAGCCGTTCCAGAAAAAAACGGAGTTCATCCTGAGGCACCACATACACTTCGGTGCGATCCTCAGATCCAGGAGCGCTGCAATAGAAGTGCCAGCACACTGCGGCACCATCATCCTTCATGGTGTGCATCGCCACGGTATCAGAGACCATATTGATCTCGATATTATCATGATCTCTCCACTGCCGCTCCGGGCGGGCGCGGTCATATACATGACGGTAGCAGAGTACCGCGTCCGGATAAATTGCTCTAGGCTTACCAGTGAAAAACCGGTCCATAGCGGGATACAGAAATCCGCGCACATACTCAGCGGACCCCCTGTCCTTTTTGGGAAGCAGGGCGGGAATCCGCAAGCAGAACCAACCTTCATCGGTGTAACCCATTTGAACAGGGATACATTCCGCAATGGTACGATCCACTGCTGCCTTGGCCTGGGGGTTATCGGTATACAGGGGCAACGCTCTGCAATTGAGAATATATTTCTCGCTCAGTTCCTCCAGCTTCATAGCTCTTTCCAAAGCAGCTTCTATGTTACCGTTCTTCCAAAACCATCTGGCCGCTTCCATATGGGATTTCATTTTCCCGTACTGTGCCTCAATCCGGTCTAACAGGATTTCAAAATCAGTCTTTTCCATTGTCGCTTTCCTCCTGGGAATAAAAGGTTACCACCGGCTCGCCATCTCCACGGGATTTCACCGTGGCAAGCAAACAGGGGGCATCGGGTAATTGCAATCGCGGTGCTATCGAAATGTCAGGCACCACAATAATGAACTTCAGATCTTCATCCGGTTGCAAAAGTCTTACCTGACTTTCTTCCCCTTCATAAAGAACAATGATCTCATAACCAATGTTCTCCTTTAGGAAAAAGACCTGGGACGGATAATTTGCGGCATAGTGATCCTTAGGGTCATCGAGCTTATTGATGAACTTCGCCAGTACCCATACCGCCTGAATGATCCGCTGGTCAGGCTTGGCAAGCGGATCCAAAGCAATGTAAGTACCGTCCAGGATCTCTGTGATCCGCAGACTTCTCCGTAGCGTATACAGAAGCCGTTCTGCCTTTTCTTCAGGCATATTCAACATCTTCATAACTTGTATTTTGGGCAATGCGCCATACTGGTAAAGCCAGTTCACAACGCACTGCTCCTCTGGCAAAAGCATGGTTATTTACCTCCCAAAATGCGTATTTTGCTTAAAATGCGTATTCTTAACCGGAATACGCTTTTTCGCGCTGCCGTTCACGAAGAATTGCCTCTAGTTCTGCGCGGTCAGTCGTGATCAGTTCCTGCTCCTCCCGGGATGCCTTGATAACAACCGGGACCTTATTATTATTGGAATTGATCAGAGCCTCACCTCGCTCGAAACGGGTAATAGCTCGCATCTCCGTGGGCGTTAGTTTCAAGATATCCTGAACATATTTTGCCTCATCCGGCTCCAAATTCAGGATGACCTTATTTTTACTGTTGTTGATGATCGCTCTGCCGTACTTACCTCCCTCCAGTGAAAAGAAGTCGGAAAGATCTTGCGTAGCAGCAATTGCAGCCGTACCAAAGCCACGGGCTGTTTTAAACAGAGTCAAACAGAACTCTGCCGCCTGATTGGAGGCTGCTGCAGAGCCGGTGGCCGTTTCACCGATCAGCTTCCAGATCTCGTCGATGAAAATAGCTTTCTTTTTGGTAATGTCCGTCTTGATGCTGTCCCACACATAGTCCAGCGCAATAAACATACCAACAGGAAGAAGCTTGCCTTTCAGCTCAGAAAGGTCAAAGACGATGTACTTGTTACTGAGATCTACATTGGTCTGATTATTGAACGACTGGGCAGAGCCGGTCACAAACCTGCTGACGATCACAGCAATTCGGTTCGTCATCTCATTCTCCAGAAGGTGGTTATACAGATCGCCCAGGATAGGCATCGGCTTCATCTTCGGTGGATTGGCCTTAGCATCCAGATAAACTGAATCGTTATCATGGGTAATGCCGAAATCCGCATACGTCTTGATGAGAGCCTCGTCCAGAAGCTGTTCCTCCTCGTTAGACATATCAGGAATCAGCAGTGCAAAGAAGATCATTAGCTGCTGGATCTTGCTTGCCAGCATAGAACCCATCTCCACATAATCTACCGCATCGATCAGTTCCATCTCCGGGGCAATGGTATGCCGGATCTCCATAATGTTGATGCAATGCGGAGATCCCGGAGCGATCCGGACAAACTGTCCGCCGATCTTATTACACGCACGACGGAACTCATGCCCCTTAATGGGAGCGATGATGAAGCTTTGGATTCCCCGCATTCGCATCCGAAGGGCCAAAAGCTGCATAGAGAAGGTTTTACCTGCTCCGGAAGTACCGATGATATTGAGATTGGCGTTTTTGTTCTTCTTGGTATCAAACAGGTCCACGATACAAAGAGAATTGTTGTGCCGGTTCACACCGAGAAGGACACCGGAATCATCCGACATTTCAAAGCTGGTGAACATATAGGTGCTGGCTGCGCCGCTGGTCAGTACATTGCGCTGAGATTTCTTTGCCAACGAAGGAGACATCTGTAGAAACGGCATTACTGTTTTCAACGCCGCCTCCTGCTGAAACTTACAGTCGCTGACATACATATCCATAGACTTGAGAAGATCGATCATCTTCTGCTTGCGCCATAGCAATTCCTCATAGCTACGAGCAGATACCGTAACAAAGCAGGACATATAAAACAGGTCCTCATTATTGGATAGACCATGCTTGATGTAGTATCCCGCCTGGATGGAACTAGTCAGCTCCTCGTAATCCGTACTGGTATCGTGCATGGAGCGCAGTTTCGTGCGGTTCAACCGGATACGCTGAGCAACCTTGTCGATGCTCCTGCTCCGGTTCTCCCTCCGAAGGAACACATCCACATCCACGCCTTCACCGGCATTGATGATGGAGGACATCCATCCGGCACGAACCGCACTGGGGTAGCCGCTGCTCTTGATATACAGGAAGGTGTAGTACAACCCGTCCATCACCACATAATGATGATGGGTCAGATCAATACCTCTGGGGGCAATGAAGTGTGCCATTCGGATATTCGGTACCGGGTCCACGCCGATCACTTTATTCTTCGCCGCCATGGTGTCAATGACCACATGGTTGATCCTGCTGGTAAAGGGTTCCTCCACACAGGAACGGCGGTTAAAGAACATATACAGAATCTCAGCAAGGAACTCGTCCGGATCTTTCGGATCCAAAATAGCATTGCCACATTGGAAGAAATAAGCACGGGCATTCTGCTCTGCAGTCTGCATCATACTCAGAACCTGACCGTAATCCTCTTTGTCACCACGACGGGATTCTTCATATTGAAAAATAAGAAAGAAGCGTCTTGTCAACGCTTCTCTGCTTCCAACATCTTTGATCAGGCGGATATAGCCTTCGCCCATATTCCGGCAGGCTTCGCTTTCTTCCTGTTCCAGCTCCTGGCGGACCATAGCAACATGCTTATCCGAGTCTGCCCTGCGCGTGATGCTCTTGAACTGCATCTGCATAGGTGAGATCTTTAGCCAGGCAGCAAAGGAGCAAATGATATTGTACTGCTCCTCCTCAGACCGCAGCAGGAAATTTACCGGCTCGATCTCCAGGATCTTGATGAATCTGCCATCTGTGGTCTCAATAACACCATTGGCAATATTGCGGATAGGAATAAAGTCCTGTACGAAATCCAGCTTCTCAGGCCTTCTTTTTGGTTTTTCCGCCTTTCTTTTTGCGGATTTGCCGCGGGTCATACTTATATCCAACCCTCCTAAAATGTAATCTTCGGCGGCTAGTGAGAAAAGTCAGCATATGGCCGGCATATTGCAACAGCGAATCTCCATCAATTCCCATCGCTGCCAAAACACCGAGCGGAATCAGCGTCACTGTCGCAACCACGATCCGCACTGTCGCTGTCATGGGGATTAGAAAAAGAATCGGATACCCGACAGCTGCCAGCAGGAACAATGCCTCAATTGCGTTTCTTGTCTCCAGCATGCCGCCGAGGATCTTGCCGGAGTCCGTGTAGTTCGCCGGAATGGCGTAAATGTTACTGTATTCTTTATCATCCATAATGGACACCTGCCTTACGGTTGAGTGGAAGCTGTTCCGTCCAGCATCTCGAAGTCCACATTCTTGGGTCTGCGAAGGGACAAGCCAGCTTCATAGCTTGGGGTATTCAGGATCACACCGCTGCCACTGGAAGAATGTACCCACATCCGCTCTCCATTTTCACCGTACCCAGCAAAAATGAGAACATGGTTCCATCCGTTGCCGTCGTCATCCATAAGGAATCCGAGATCTCCGGGCAGAAGTTCGTCGGCAGAAATGGCATAGGATTCATCCCATTGGCTCCATGTTCCGCCATAAAGACTAACACCAACTGCCGTCTTATAAACCCAATCCGTGAATCCTGAGCAATCCAGTCCAAAGGGACGGATCGTACCGGAACTGGGTGATCCTGCAGCAGTTACCAACTTGGGTGTGTTCCATTCGTCATTCCATCCGGGTGCAGATTTACCGCCCCAGAAGTATGGCACCTTACCAACCAGAGAAAGCGCTGTGGTAAGAATGTGCTTTCTGGTAGCATTGACATTCTGCCGGTTCACAAAGAAGATCAGTTCCGCGTCTGTAAGCGGGACTGCCTGACCTTGTCCTAATGTCCCGTACAGCGTCATCTTCAAACCGTTGGCCATACTTTGGATTGCCTGACCATAGGTTGTATTGAATCCCTGATACTGGGCACTCAGATCAATGCCGAAGGCACTGGCAATCACGGTGTTATCAAAGGGATGAATGGTGCATTCTACAAACTTAACGCTCTCTTTCGTCGGTTCCAGTGTTTCCGTACCGTTCGGCTCGTAGTAAGTTGAGGTGGATGTTCCGGTGATCCGCCCATTGGCATATACCGGTACAGTCACGCTTACAGCTTTGTACGCATCAACCGTTACCGCCGTTTCGCTTTCATGTGCCTCTTCCGGCAGGTAATAGGTGCGGGATTCTGTTGTATAGGAATACTTGGCAACACCGTTTACGGATCCAACATAGGTGATCCTTGTAACAACCGTCACTGTAACGGATTTGTATGTGTTGTAAGTCACAGGCACAAGAATTTCTTTTTCCTGCTCAACAGATGTCACCGGAAACATACTGCCGGAAACGGCTGTTAGCTTTGCAATCATATCCGATTCACTGGTGTTCTGCTGACCCTGCGCCGCGGAATATGCTGCCAGTATGTAACTGACATCATATCCGGAAGAAGACTGAGCGTAATTGATCAGGGCCTCCATCGAGAGGTCATAATCATATCCGCCGTCATTGATGATCTGTTCCACCTTGGCAAGGGATTGGTCGTATCCCGAGTCAACCACCGCCGAAACCGAATCTGCCATGTGCGTGTATGCTGTCATAAGCGAGTTTGTGTTCGGCGCATTGGAGCCGCTGCTTTCCGGTGTCTTACCGAAAATAATTGCCGGCAGGTTTACTACCACAACGATCAGAAACACAAGAACAAGGCAGATACAGATCAGTATTTTGTAAAGCGTATGGCGCAGCGCCCAGGCGGCAGACAGAATCGCACCCCAGGGACCGCCTGCTGCAGTACCGGCAGCAACTTCAGCGACTGCTTTGCCACCTTCCACACTGGCTTGTACCGTTGCGGTAGCGGCATTGGCAGTAGCTTCCGCACCTTTCGCAGCTGCTTGCTTTGCTACTTCCTTGCCGGCCTGCTTTGCTGCTTTTGCCATTTGACCGGCTGCTTGACCATAATTGTCAGAGCCGTCACCCATTTGCTGTCTGGGTGGTTCAGACATTAGAAGCACCTCCGTTCTTAGGAAATAAATCGAGCCGGGTAAATTCCCGGCTCGACCTTTTGATTAGCGTTTTCTGCGTGGTGCCCTAGTATCTGTATTGGGTCTGGCCTTAGGTGCCTCATAACGAGTGGGTGTCTGCTTGTACCGTACTGTCTCAACAGATACGGTCTTCACATTATCACCGTCATAGACCGGCTTACCCTTATCGTAGACAGGTTTCCGGTCCACAGCTGCCTCACCGTGGATTGCATACCACTGGCCGCCATTGACATCCTGATAGACCTGATAGTCACCTCTAGGCGGTGCAAACTGCGCGGTATCATAGAACATGGTACCAGAGCCGTTTTCATGCCGCACCTCGAAATGGCCGTCCAATCTCTGAGCGCCATCCACAGAAGATACCTGCTGTTCGTATCCGGGCATAAACTGCTGGAACTGCGCCTGATTATAGGCCACAGCAGCCTCACCGGGTTCAAAGTCAGGCATATCTGCGTGCTGCTGCATCGCATACCAGTCAACACCGTTAGCCGACTGCATAACTGTATGAGGCGCATCCGGTTCGTCGTAGAAAGCACTGTTGTACCACATGGTGTTTCCGCCATCTGGCATACTTGCCTCGATTGCACCGGCTTCCACCGTTCTGAGAACAGTACCCTCCGGTGCATCCGGGAAATTTGCAGCAACCTGTGGTGCCTCTGCAGGGCTTCCGGTAAATGCAGGAGCATCATAGAACTGACCTGCATCCGGGCCACTGGCCATCTGATACCAGCTGGAACCATCCGAAGCAGTAACGACACTGTGCGGGCCGCCGGGTTTTTCGAACTGATCGGTGTTGAACATCTCTACGGATGTTTCCTTACCGTCAGCGCCAACGACCTTTGTGCTGATCTGTCCGCCGGTGATCTGCGTATCGGTTAATTGCATGCCGGACATCTGGGGAATGTAATTACCCAAACTGCGGTCTGCAATCTCTCCGCCGATCGTACCAGACACATTGGGTGTTCTGATAGCAACAGAAGAAATGGAGTCACCTGTAAGCGTAGCACCGTTTCTCGCCGCCATACCACCGAACACCCGGCCTACAAAACCAATGGTACCGCCAGCACCCATTCGGGTACCACCCTGGACCACTGCGTCTCGGACATAACTGTTCCCTTTGAACTGGTTAGCAAAGCCCGCAGCAAATCCAGAAGCGGTATTGGTTGCTCCACCAATTGCTCCGCCTGCCGCGTTGGCACCACGGAACATTCCGCCTGCACTGCGAACACCACCCATGCCACCTGTCAGGACCCGGGCCGCCATCAGCATTTCCATACCCATTGTAGAGCCAGTCTGGGCAACATTGAGACCCATAGCAGCCAAATAGGAATCGAACTTCTGCGCTGTCTTCAGGAATGCCAATGCGCAGAAGAGCCACAGGAAGATGCTGCCCTTGCCGGACGAAAGCGCACCACCATTACCAATGTATTGGCCCACCGAGGAATTGAATGCTCTGAGGAACCAAACATTCAGTACTAGCAGCAAGAGCTGTGATCCAACCATTCGACACCAGGACTTGAATACGGGAGAGGTGGATTTGGATGCACCCATACAGTAGGCAAGCGGAGAAGTGTAGCACAGAACGCCTACAACAACATAGCGTTCAACCACTTCCAACAAGAGCTTGAAATAGTTCCAGCCCAATGCGATCTCCAGAATGATCAACAGAATCAAACCTACGACCGAGGCAACGGATATCAGTGTGGTTAGGCCGCTGGTCAGTGCTTGTTCAACTCCGGCAAAAGTGAAGTCTTCCGCCGTAAGCGTCAGATCCATAAGTGCCGTGTAAGGCGCACGGGCAATATCCAAAGCAATCATAAAGATTGGTTTGGCATAACCGATAAGCAGCGCAAACAATGCACTTCTTGCCAGCAGTGTCCACGGGTTTTCCGCTTCTGTGATCGGTCCTCCGTATATTCGGAAGAGCTGCCACACAGTGATCAGGAACAGCAGTGCCCAAGCTGTGTACTGCATAATGGTGAAGGCGCTCTTAACAAAGGGGAAGTACTCTTCCATCGCCAGCATACTGGTTCCCAGAGCTTCCAGGAACAGTCCAGACACAGCATCCATCATCTGAGAGACAATGCTGCTGATCCATGTTACGATGCCTTCAAATATCCAGTCGAGCAAGCTGCATCACCTCCGATCTGCTCGACCGAGCATGATCAAGGTGAATAATTACCGCCCTGTACCAACGGCTGCAGATAAGCGACGATAAAGCCCAGGGTATTCAAAACAACCCAGGTGACAACAATTCGCTTCAGCCAGCTGGTAGCCTCATCGACTGCCCGCTGATTTCTGGAGATCATTCGGACAAGCAGCGCGACTGCCGCCATTGTAACTGCTACAATGGTGGAAATACCAACGAGCTGGCCGTAGATATCCTTCATGATGGTGGAGAAACGGGTCCAAATGGTATCGTTCGCCGCCAACATGGGCTGGACAGTCAGCATCATGGCGGTTGCAGTACCCACCAATGACCAATAGGCAGTCTTAATTTTCTGACCGCCCAGCTTCAGTTGTTTGACCATGTCTTGCACCTCCTTACTCTGAAAATAGACAACAAAAAATGCCGCCCCAAAAGCTGATGAACAGCTGTTGAAACGGCTCTTTTATCGCCTTGCCCAGTATTGGACGATACAATTCTATCACATTTACTTTTGCATGTCATTGGCGCGAACCTTGCCATTTTATATGCCATTTTACTGGCATTTCATTTACACGGGAAAGAATTAAATAAAGTTAATACATCCAGCCAGTATTCCAGCTCCCTTGTCGGGGCTGCCCATAGGCGCATTGAAAGAACTGTTATTGCCTGTTCCTTAAGCCTATAATAATGCCTTGTAGAGATATCCAACTCATACAGTATTTCATTATGTTTGAGCTTTTTAGGACAGATATAGGTCGTGTAAATAAGCTGGTATAGCCTTTCGCCGTTTTCCGGTTTCTTTTGTAGGATTGTCAGCGCTTCATTTACTCTATCCAGCATAGATCGGGTTTTTTGAATGGATTCAATTCTGCTTTCCAACTTGCGATTTCCCATCACCACCTCCAAATCTATACGATCAAGCAACTGATCTAATTGTTCAAATGGTTCATCCAATTCCATGGCTATAGTTCCCGGGAAACATTCAACCATCCACGCGATGTTCCGATACTGCTTTAACAGCAACTCAGTGTTGTGATAACGCACTTTGTTCTTCTCTTGTTGAATAGAACGCATGGTTTCATCATCAATATCACTATCTCCGAGAAGTCCTCGTTTAGTCAAAAACTGTATAAAAGCATCGGATTGAGATCTGATTTTTTCCTCTTGCCGCTCATAGAGCATCTGCTCATCCTGTTTGCTCATATGTAAAATACTCCTTTGCATAGCTGTTCAGATCCATTGAGCCACACGGCCCTCGGATCGTATTCGGATCTGCTTGCGAGAGAGAGCATATACTAACCCTACCGCAGTCATATCCACACTTCTTACATATCCTACACAGAGAAAAATACGCGCGTAATAATATGGGGTCTGAATGTGCAACGCGGCTATTTTCTAACTCCGTAAGCGCACGATCCCCTTGGCCCTCAAGCAGTCGCCTGCTGAACCAAGCTACCATACGGCTCATATACTGATGGATTGAGCCACGTTTGCGCGTATTCCGTGCCAAAATGCGTATTTCCTCTAAAATACGCACAACGGCCTCCTGTGTTGGGAGTGAAACCTCTGTATCACAGGGATACAGCTTATTAAAAATGAGACAGCCATAGGAGCCAGGCAGACGGTACAGAGCGAAGACATCCCCATGCTTCTGAAAAAATCTCCATACCTTTGTCTTTTCCCAACCCCAACGCTGTCCCAGGGTTTCCAAAGTCAAAATGGCTCCATACTTACCATACTGAACAGCAGGAGCCATAAATGAGAACACATTGCGGCGATCATTGGAGACAGTATGGCACCAAAGATCTAACCATGCGTCCGCTTCCTCAAATTGATAATTTTGTGCTGCTAATCTTTGCGTTATGTTCCTGGGGAGGCAGAGGAACCCATAACCATCTGTTGTATAAACAGTTCCATCCATACATTCCGCACCGGAACATTTAACAACCCAGTCCAGGATCTGATACGACAGTTTCTTTGTAACAGGATCCAACTCATAGCTGATGTAACCCAGCTCTCGCAATGTATCCATCACCTGAAGGGCCTGGTGCCTCTTCTTTGCCCCAAGAATACTCTTAAGCCCAACAACACCGCCGGCCCACATACCGGGCTGTACGGGGTTGCTGTGGCCGCAGTAGATGGCATTACCCTTTCTAAACGCCGCCCTTGATGCCAGTTTTGCCCATGCACCCATCACCCCTTTGCCCTCTGGCAAATGGGATCTCAGTAATTTGACCCAGTCATATCGCTGTAAACACTGCATTCCCGGCACCTCCTTTGGCTATTTTGGGTATAAAAAATGGGCAGCCCTACAAATAGAGCTGCCCGGCAGATGTATTTATTTTTCTTTGATCCTCACTGTTAGACCTGCAATCGCCTTGGTATCGATTCCTACCAGGAACCAATCTTCACCCATCTCAATGCGTGTTGGGATCCAATCTCCATCGACAAGTGCCTCCATTCTTGTTCCGCAATGAAGACCTCCATAATATTCATTTAGGCTAAACCTAATATCCATACGCCCGCTGTCTGTATCCAATACAAGTGTACCTTGCTTCATGTATGCATCCTTTCCGGCGGCCTTTCGTGCTGCCTCTTCTTGGTCAATCCGATATAATTTCCGCAGATATGCGTCAAAGATTGTACGACGGATCAATACCTTTTTTCCAATCTTGTATACCGCACCAGCCTCACGAGCCAATCGGGTAAACATTTTCAATCCTAAGCCATAGTAATCCGCTCCTTGGTAATAAGTGATAAACTCATGCTTTAGGATCTCAATGTCTTCATCATCCAGTTTATCGGAGAACATCCATAGATTACCACTCATTATGATTCCTCCGAGGGAGCTAGAGTGCTAGGCTCATGGAACTGCTCCAAATACTGGTCGAAGATATCTCGATTTATTAATACTGTCCCGTCAATTCGATATATTGCGCCTGCCTTACTGGCCATCTCCAATAACTTCTTATGCTGTATGCTGTACACAATTTCAGCATCCTTGTAGCGAAGAAATTGCCGACGAAGCCGCTTTGCACTCTCGCGAACATCGTTCCGCTTGCCCAGCTCGAAATATTCTTTTGTCTGCTCACTGATCATGTGCTCAGTTCCTTTCATATTTAGAGTTGTCAAGACAGATGTTGCAGCCTGCAAAAAAGGACACTTTCTGAAATTTCTTACAGAAAGTGTCCTTAAATAACAAGTGCTATATTGCGCTGTGGCTTAACAACTTATTCATGCTGCGTCACAATTATTCGCTAAAACACGCAAATTTGTTGTCAATTTGTTGTCAACCAAAAGCTGAAAAGCCGAAAAAGCGTTGCGGCACAAGGGTTTTTCACTCAAGGGGCCGCATCGTGGGGAACAGGATGACCTCGCGGATGGTATCGGTACCAGTGAGAAGCATGACGCAGCGGTCGATGCCCATACCCATGCCGCCGGTGGGGGGCATGCCGTATTCCATGGCGTTGAGGAAATCCTCGTCCAGCATTTCGGTTTCATCGTCGCCCCGCTCCCGCTGCTCCACCTGCTTCATGAAGCGACCTCTCTGGTCGATGGGGTCGTTCAGCTCGGAGTAGGCGTTTGCCAACTCAGAGTGGCAGATAAACAGTTCAAAACGCTCGGTCAGCCGGGGATCGACAGGGCTGCGCTTGGTCAGGGGGCTGACCTCCACAGGGTACATGGTAATGAAGGTAGGCTGGATCAGGTGCTCTTCCACTCTCTGGTCAAAGCAAGCATACAGGGCGTTGCCCCATGTCTTTTCAGCAGCATCCGCCAGTTCCACGCCCTTGGCCTTGGCAGCAGCCACGGCCTCGGCATCATCGGTAATCGCGCCAAAGTCGATGCCCACATATTCCTTAACCGCATCCACCATAGTCAGCCGGCGCCAGCCGGGGGTCAGGTCGATCTGCTCGCCCATCCACTCTACCTGATAGGTGCCCAGAATTTCCTGCGCTGCACCGGAAATGATGCCCTCGGCAATATCCATCATATCGTGGAAATCCGCATAGGCCTGATACAGCTCCACAGAGGTAAACTCCGGGTTATGCTTGGGGTCCATGCCCTCGTTCCGGAAAATTCTGCCGATCTCATACACCCGGTCCATACCGCCGATGATCAGCCGCTTCAGGGGCAGCTCCGTGGCGATACGCATGAACATATCGATGTCCAAGGTGTTATGGTGGGTAATGAAGGGACGGGCAGAAGCACCGCCGGCAATGGTGTTCAGCACCGGGGTCTCTACCTCAATGTAGTTCATATTATCCAAGTAGTTGCGCATGAACTTGATGAACTTGGAACGGATCACAAAGTTCTGCTTGACCTCGGGATTGACCATCAGGTCCACATAGCGCTGACGGAAGCGGATCTCCTTATCGGTCAGGCCGTGGTACTTTTCGGGCAGAGGCAGCAGGGATTTAGAGAGCAGGGTCACGGTCTTTGCCCGGACGGAGATCTCCTCGGTCTTGGTCTTGAACACTTCGCCTTCCACGCCGACGATATCGCCGATATCGTTCTTCTTGAAACGGGCGTACTCCTCCTCACCCAGCTCATCGATCTTGACGAACAGCTGGATACGGCCGGTGCAGTCCTGCAGGTCGCAGAACATGACCTTGCCCTGACCGCGCTTGCTCATCAGACGGCCGGCGACCCGGACGGTCTTACCCTCGTAGCCTTCGTAATCTGCCTTGATGGCGGCAGAATCCGCATTAAAATCAAACTTGGTCTGCAGGAAGGGGTCTCTGCCCTCCGCCTGCAAAGCTGCCAGCTTATCCCGGCGCACCTGCACCTGATCGCTGTAGCTCATTTCTGTCTGGGGTTCAAACTTTGCCATCTTCTTAGCCCTCTCGAGAGATATCTACGACCTTCATCTGGTAGGAACCGGCGGGTGCGTTGACCATAAAGGTGTCACCAATGCCCTTGCCCACCACAGCGCGGCCGAAGGGAGAGTCGTCGGAAAGCTTATACTCCATGGGGTTGGCTTCCTGAGAACCGGTAATCTTGTAAACAGTCTTTTCGCCGGTGGCCAGATCTTCCACGGTCACCTTGCAGCCCAGACCGACACGGCCGGAAAGCTCGTTCTCATCCTCGATGATTACAGCATGAGACAAAATATCCTCGATCTCGGCAATGCGGCCATAGAGCTTTGCCTGCTCATTCTTAGCAGCATCGTACTCGGAGTTTTCGGACAAGTCACCGTAGGAACGGGCTTCCGCGATCATAGCGGCGATTTCACGCTCACGGGTGGTCTTGAGGTAGTTGAGTTCCTTTTCCAACTCGGAGAGCCGCAGACTGGTAATCTTAAATTCCTTTGCCATCTTGAAAAATCCTTTCTTTAAAGAAAAATTTCCATATCTTTTTCCATTATAGAGGAATAATCTCCATTCGTCAAGCGCAATACCGGGTTATTTTTTCAATGCTTCCATGGCGGCCAGCACCTGCGGGTCTTCCATAGGCTCCAGAAGGCCGGCATAGATCTTTGCTGCGGTCTGTTCATCCACTTCCACAACAATTTCCGGAATCAAACCGCCCTCCTCTTCCAGACAGCGGCCTTTGGGGGTAAAGTATTTACCGATGGAAAGGGCTACCGCTGAGCCGTCGCCCAGCTGGATGGTGTTTTGGAAATAGCCTTTTCCCACGGTAGGCTGCCCTACCAGCACCGCCCAGTCATACTCCTCCAAAGCGGCAGCAAAGAATTCCGCAGCAGAAAAACTATCCCCGTTGATCAGCACTGCCATGGGCATTTTCAGACATTTTTCATCGGAGGGATCCACCGTTTCCTGCCCGGTATAGAACTGACTGCGGAAAAGATCCCCCGCCGGCAGCAGGTAATCCAAAAGGGTTACCAGTTCTTCTTTGAATCCGCCGGGGTTGAACCGCACATCAAATATCAAAGAGGTGGCACCCTGCTGGGTAAGTGCTTCGATCTGGGCAATGGTCTCCTGCGCACACCGGTCATTGAAATTGGCAATGGTGATATAACCGATGCCGCCTTCCAGCATTTGCCCGGAGGCCACTTTGGTCAGAAGCTGCTTGCGCTCTACCGCAAAGGTTTGTTCCGCACCGGAGCGCAGAACTGTCAGCTCCACAGTTGTGCCTTCCTTGCCCCGGATCAAGCTCCGGACACCGTCGATCCCCAACTGGGAAACCGGCTGTCCCTGTGCTTTCACCAGCACATCCCCGGGTTGGATTCCTGCCGCCAGCGCGCCACCGTCAGGCTCCACCCGGATAATATCAAAGCCGGTTTTATCCGGACGCGCAGTAATGGTAATGCCCACGCCCACATAAGCATTTTTGGTATGCTCCTCATTGGCCTGCATCTGGGATGCCGGAATATAATAGCTCCACCGGTCCGGCAATGCTTCCACCATACCGTTGGCCGCGCCGTCCTCCAATGCCTGCGGATCTGCCTCGCCGATAAAGCAAGTGTCGATAAGATAGCGCAGGGTTGTCAGCTTACTGCCGGGCTGCCGGAGCATAAAATACATGGTGCTGACGCAGGTAACCACCGCCACCAGCACATAAGTCAGCACCCGCAAAAGAAGGGTAAACCAACGCTTTTTCTCGTTCATAATACTGCCACCTTCCATACAGAACAAGCTCCCACAGCCCCATAGGGCTGTGGGATGATTGTCAGATCTTGATGTACTTTGCCGGATTCACATGAGAACCCTTATAAAGGATGCTGAAATGCAGGTGCGGTCCGGTGGATGCACCGGTAGAACCCACATAACCGATCACCTGACCGGCATCTACCTTCTGACCCTTTTTCACAATGTAGTGGGTCATATGCATGTACTGGCTGGAAAAACCGTCGCCGTGGTCCAAGGTCACATAGTAACCGGCAGAGGAAGAATACTTTGCCACAGTGACCGTGCCTGCCCGGGTGGCCTTGATGGGCGTACCACTGCTGGCCGCCAAGTCTACACCGTAGTGGAACTTCTTATAACCGTACACAGGATGGATCCGCCAGCCGTAAGCACTGGACACCCGCTTATATTTACAGGGAACGATCCATTTTGCGCTGGAACTGGGGGCGCTGCCGGAGCTGCTTCCGGAATTATTAGAGGCATTTTGTTCCTCTTTTTTATCATTATATGCATTTTGAGCGTCCTTAATATCGCTCTTCAAATCAGCAGCGTCATCTTCGGCCTTGTCCAGCAGCTTTTGATACTCCTCACCTTTGGAGATCAGCTCCGCCAGCAGCTTATCTGCTTCGGCACGCCGCTCCTCCAGCACTTTTTCCGACTCTACCAGTTCGGCTTTGGATTCTTCCAGTGCAGTCCGTTCTTTTTCCAGAACGATCTTCGCTTCCTCCACCTGCTTGGAAACAGCGCTCATCTCTTTCAGCCGGCGCTGATCGGATGCGGCGATCTCCTCCACCATGTTCAACCGGTCCAGCAGGTCGGCAAAGCTATTGGCCTTAAACAGCACAGACCAGTAGGAAACAGCACCGTCCTCTTCCATGGCGCGGATACGCTGCTTATTCTTGATGTTCAGCTCTGCCAAGCGGGCATTGGCTTCATCCAATTCCTCCTGCTTGTCCGCGATCATCAGCACATAAGTAGCGATCTGTTCGTTCAGATTGGCTGTCTGCTCATGGAGCATGAAGATCTCCTGATCGATAGTGCCTTTCTGTTTCACGATGGCCTGCATATCGCTCAGGTTATCAGAAAGCTGTCCTTTCAGCCCCTTGATTTCTTTATCAATCTCTTTTTTCTGGTCTTTCAGGGCGTTGAGCTGCTTTTCCAGCTCACTGAGGCTGGCGCCGCTGACCGTTTGCGGCAGCACCGCGCTTACCAAGCCAAAGGTCATGACCAGCGCCAAAACCAAGGCAAGCGCCCCGACCCAAGGTTTTCTGTTTCTCATTATATACTCCTTATATACACCTTTATACGTCCATGAACTTGCGGATGGATGTCCAGCTGCCCAAAATGCCAACAAACAGGCCGGCAGCGGTAAAGGTAATGATCATAGGCAGCAGCAGTTCCTTAAAGGGAACAAAGCTGAAAAGCTGCAAAGTATCGATGCTTGCCAGATTGGCGAGCAGTGCATCGTACATCAGCCATTCTGCACCGAATGCCAAAACGGCGCCCAGCATACCCAAGGTAAAGCCCTCTACCACGAAAGGCAGGCGGATAAAGGCATTGGTCGCACCCACCATTTTCATAATGGCGATCTCATCCCGGCGGTCATACATTGCAAGCTTGACCGTATTGGAAATGATCAGCAGGGACACCACCAGCAACACGGAAATCACCGCAACTGACACGATCTGCAGCATATTCTGCAAGGTGGTAAAGCCTTCTGCCAGTTCATAGGCGGCATTGATCTTGGCAACACCGGGGATCTGCTCCAGTTCAGCAACCGTCTGCTTCATCTGGGCATTGTCCATCAACGTTACCACATAACGGTGGCGCAGATCCTGCGCATCCACGCCGGAAAAGGCTTCATCGCCCTGATGGTCTTCCACAAAGCTCTTCAGCGCATCCTCCCGGGAGACGAACTCCGCCTGCAGGACATTGGAAATGGTGTTGATCTTGGTGCCGACGCTTCTTGCTTCCGCATCGGGAAGGGTCTCGTCCACATAGACCAGAATCTCATTGGTCTTATTCAGATCGTCCACCATAATATTTACATTATAAATAAGGATGGAAAAGCTGCCCACGATCAGCAGGCAGGCCACCGTAACGCACACGGCCGCAAAGGACATGAATCCGTGGAGGAAAATTCCCCGGATGCCCTCTTTCAATAAGTACCCAAAATTATTCTTCATAGTGCCTGTATCCTTCCATTCCGTCGCTGACCACAAGGCCTTCATCAATGGCGATGACCCGATTGCCGAACTGCTGCACCAGATTCATCTCGTGGGTGACAACCAACAGTGTTGTACCCAGCTTATTAATCTCTTGCAGCAGGTTCATGATCTCCAAGGAGCGGGCCGGATCAAGGTTACCGGTGGGCTCGTCGGCAATAATGGTGGAGGGATTGTTCACCAAGGCTCTGGCAATGGCCAGACGCTGCTGCTCACCGCCGGAAAGCTCCGTGGGATGGCGGCGGCTCTTGGTTTCCAAGCCAACCAGCTCCAACACATAGGGAACACGCTCCCGGATCTGATGCTCCTTAGCGCCCACCGCACGCATGACAAATGCCACATTATCATATACCGTTTTACTTTCGATCAGGCGGAAATCCTGAAACACAACGCCCACTGTGCGGCGCAGATAAGGCACTTCCCGCTTGCGGATCCGCTCCAGAGAGTAGCCGTTCACATGGACAGTACCGCTGGTGGGCTTCAGCTCGCCGGTGATCAGCTTGATAATGGTGGACTTGCCGGAGCCGGAAGGGCCCACCAAGAACGCAAACTCACCATCTTCGATCTGCATGGTAATACCCCGCAGAGCATGGGTGCCTACGGAGTAGGATTTGGTTACATCAACAAATTCGATCATATATCTTTCTCCTATACAGGATTATGGATAAAATACTAAAGTTTTACCACATATAAAGTATTATACCGGGGACAACTGTTACAAATTGTAACATATTGCAATCAACCTGTCAACACACCCGGCAAAAAAATGACATGTTAAAATTACCAAAAAACTTGGGCCGCACCGGGTGCGGCCCAAGGGCAAAAGACCTGATCGGCCCTTCCTCTTAGCGGCTTTCCCGGGAGGACAGGTACTTACGGACCATCAGCGCCACTTTAAATACGATAGCATGGTCAAACTGGCGCAGGTCCAAGCCGGTAAGCTTTTTGATCTTTTCCAGCCGGTAGACCAATGTGTTCCGGTGGACAAAAAGCTTCCGGGAAGTTTCAGAAACGTTCAGGTTGTTTTCAAAGAATTTATTAATGGTAAACAGCGTCTCCTGATCCAGAGAATCGATGGAGTTCTTTTTGAACACCTCGCTGAGGAAAATCTCGCACAAAGTGGTGGGCAGCTGATAGATCAGCCGGCCAATGCCCAGATTCTCATAGTTGATGATGCTCTTTTCCGTATCAAAGACCTTACCCACATCGATGGCGGTCTGGGCTTCTTTGTAAGCATCTGCCAGCTCCCGCAGGTGGGTCACCACGGTGCCGATACCAATGACCGTTTTGATAAACAGTTCATTACGCAGGGTATCCTCCATAGAACGGGCCATCCGCTCCAGATCCTCCGGTTCCGTTTCACCGGCAAGCTGCTTGACCACTGCGATATCTGTTTCGTTAATGCTGATAACGAAATCCTGCAGCTTATCGGAAAACATACCGGAAAGCACATCCACCGTAGCCACATCGCTGCGGCCCAGCTGCCGCACCAAAAATACCGCTCTGGGAGCATCGGTGGCAAAGTGCAGCTCTTTTGCCCGGATATAAATATCGCCGGGCAGAATATTATCCATAATGATGTTCTTAACGAAGGTACCACGGTCGTGCTTTTCTTCGTAGAACATTTTGGCGTCGTTCAGGCAAATGTAAGCCAGATTGCAATATGTACGAGCCTGATCGTCATCACCGGTGCAGAACACGGCGTACTCCAGAACGTTGGTGCTGCTAACAATGGCGCGGAACGTCTTCTGGCCGAAGGTCACCGCAGATTCCGTGCTGCCGGCTACTTTCAACGCCGCATCCGGCCAGCGCTCTCCCAAAAGGGAAACATCCGTGCAGGATACCACGCAGCCCTCGGTATCTACCACACCGAAGATACGGTCAGGCACTTCCTTAAGCTGGACGATCACGCTTTGAAATACACTATTGGACATTCCTAAGACCTCCTTAGAAAATTGCACAAAAACGCAATACACAAAATTGCCCTATTATTATATATCTGTTTTTGGCAATTTGCAAGTGCTTTTTGACATTTTATTGCAAAACACCCCTTAATTTTTATACAATTTCCCTAAGTGCCGTCGAAAAAAAGCGCATTTCCCAGCTTCACAGCGGAAAATGCGCCTGTTTTTTTCGTCATTTCTCCAACAAATCGATCTCTTCATCGGTCAGTTCCCGGACACCGCCTCGGGGTAAATTGCCCAAAGAAAGCGCCCCTTCCTGCTGCCGCTCCAGATACAGCACCGTCATACCTCTGGAAGCCATCATCCTTCGGACCTGATGGTATTTCCCCTCGCAAACCGTGATACGGCTTTCTCCGGGGCCTAATGGCTCTAAAAGGGCGCTCCGGCACAATGTGCCGTCCCGCAATGTCAGTCCGCTGTGAAACGCCTCCACATCCGCCTGCGTTGCCTGCCCCTCATGCCGGGCATAGTAGACCTTGGGCACCTCTTTTTTGGGGCTGATCAAGCGGTGGAGCAGATCCCCGTCATCGGTAAACAGCAGCAGTCCTTCGGTCTGCTTATCCAGCCGCCCCACCGGCTTCAAATGCCGATATGCCGCCGGGAGCAGTTCCATGACCGTCGCAGACAGGTCATCCTCTGTGGCCGTCACATACCCCGCCGGCTTATTGAGCATCACCACCAAACGCCCGCGAACCCGCAACGGCTGTCCATCCAGACAAACCTGCGCTGTTGCAGTGTCCAGCTTCATACTGCCGTCGCCGGTAACCCGTCCGTCCACCGTAATCCGACCGCTTTTTAAGATCTGTTTCACCTGACTGCGGCTGCCGATACCGCAATCACAGAGGAATTTGTCCAATCGTTCCATGGTTTCTCCGTTCTATCCCTCCCTGTCTGCGAATATCCTCATACTGTGAATCATCACTGGGAGGGATCTATAAATGTTCTTTATGACCGCTAAATTGGATCTGAAAAAAATATTGATCATATTGGCTGCTGCAGCCTTGCTGATCATCGGGGTATTGGCCATTTTCGGCGGAAGCAAGGAAACCGTTGCCACCGGCGCCGGAACCGTTTCCGGCAATGACGCCAGAGTAAATTTCCTGAAAGAATTGGGCTGGCAAGTCAGCGCTTCTCCGGTAGAATCCAGTCAGGTACGGATCCCCAAGGATCCCACCGAGCTGTATGACCGCTACAACGCCCTGCAAAAAAGCTTAGGCTACGACCTGAGTTCTTATGCCGGCAAAGCCGTTATGCGCTATGTATATAAGGTCCACAATTTCCCCGGTGCTACCGAACCGGTATACGCAACCCTGCTGGTACACAAAAACAAAGTCATTGGCGGCGATGTCACCGACACCTCCGCCAAAGGTGTCATGCAAGGCTTAAGCAAAGCCCCCGCTCCGGAAACCACGCAGCCTGTAAAGCCGTAGGTTTTCCCATTTATTTTACCACATTGCCCCGGGGTTGACAAGGGCGGAAAACCATGCTATCTTTAAGAAAATGAATAGTTCTTCAGGGCAGGGTGAAATTCCCGACCGGCGGTAACAGTCCGCGAGCGCGAGCCATTTTTTCGGTTCAAGCTGAATCGGTGCAATTCCGATACCGACAGTACAGTCTGGATGGAAGAAGATCGTTTTACGGACTTTCTGCGCTCTGGGTGTACCCGGAGCGCATTTTTTAGGAGCGATGAATATGCAGAAAAAAGATTCTTTGCGCAAACTGGTGCTGATGGCCATGCTGGCAGCGGTAGCCTACCTGATGATGGCTGTTATCCGGATCCCGGTGGTTCTGTTTTTGAAATACGAGCCGAAAGATGTGGTCATTACCATCGGCGGTTTCCTGTTAGGCCCCATGGCATCCATGATCATCTCCGGTTTGGTTTCCCTCATTGAAATGGTATCCGTCAGTGATACCGGCATCATCGGCTGTATCATGAATTTTCTTTCCACCGTCAGTTTTGCCTGCACCGCCGCGGTGATCTACAAAAAGAAGCGCACCCTTAACGGCGCGGTGATCAGCCTTTTGGCAGGCTCCGTCACGATGATCTGCGTGATGCTTCTTTGGAACTGGCTCATTACCCCTTTGTATATGGGCGGCACAAGGCAAGCTGTAGAAGCCATGCTTCTACCTATTTTCCTGCCCTTTAACGCCCTGAAAGCCGGCTTCAACAGTGCGCTGGTACTGGTGCTTTACAAGCCGTTGACCTCCGCATTGCGCAAGACCGGTCTTTTGCCCCAAGGGAATGCATCCAAAAGCAAAGTGATGGTCGGCATGTACCTGCTGGGCGGTGCGTTGCTCATCACCTGCATTTTGTTCCTGCTGGCGATGCAGGGAATCATTTGAAACGTTTACGGCGTGTCGCAAGAAATTGCGACACGCCGTTCTATTATTCTTCAGGCTGCTCTGCCGGGGCAGGTTCTGCAGGAGCTTCTTCCACAGGAATTTCTTCTGCAGGTGCTTCCGGTGCGGGAGCAGGCTGTGCCGTTTCTGCCGGCAGTGCCTGCGGCGCTTCTTTCCGGGGCGGCATGCCCCGGTCATGCTTGCGGCAGGCAAACATCAAAAACGGCATGGTAATACCCAAGAAAATACTCAAAAGCAGATATGTAAGGTTATTGTCAGGATCGCAAGAGGTGTAAAGATCGTAAAGAGCAATGTACACAAAGACACACTGCACGATGGCAATGACCAGCATCACAAGCGCCAGCACCAGCATGGTGATCGCCCACTGGAGCATCCCCGCTTCAGAATCGGACAGCACCGCATTGACAACCATCACTATATTGACGATCTCATAGATCAACGAAATCGCAATCGCAGCAATATTCAACCCCAGCAGTACCTTACGGCGATTGCGGATCTTGCCCTTAACCACATACTGATACTGGTCGGAAATACTGCCGAGGATCCAGTTAGAACCAATGGGCACCCAAGCCAGCCAAGGATTGCTGATCTTTCTGCGTTTTGCAATGGAATACATGGACACCGCCTGCAGCACATACATCAAAATGCTGACCACCAGCATCACGAGCAAAATCCCGAAGAAAATGCCCAGCACTGCCTTAATTACGCCATCAGCAGCGCCCATCGCGCCGGCATCATAAGCGCCCTCAAAGCCGTCAAACCCGCCGCCGTAGCCGCCGCCGTAGCCGCCGATACCGGCAAAGCCCGGGTTCATAAAAGCATTACCCATAGTATTTACCTCCTTTTTAATATAGTATAGCACATCCCCAAGCAATTTGCAATTTTCTTTTGTTCTAAAACAGCAAAATTCTACCCAATGTCTCTTTTTCCTTCCCTGTTTTTTCGCCGGACAGGATGCCATAAAGGTTAAATTGAGAATATCCGGAAAAAGGTGTTGCAAAATAAACAAGACCATGCTATAATACGGCGTGTGCCTTGACCGGGCGCGCTACATTGGGATGTCGCCAAGCGGTAAGGCACCAGACTTTGACTCTGGCATTCGTAGGTTCAAATCCTGCCATCCCAGCCAAAAAGCTGTGGATTTACCCACGCCGGGTCCCCAGCTTATGACCCGCTAGCTCAGCTGGCAGAGCAATTGCCTTTTAAGCAATGGGTCTGGAGTTCGAATCTCCAGCGGGTCACCAAGAAAGAGCCATATCACCAACGGTGATATGGCTCTTTCTTATTGGGGAAATGCTGGAGATTCGAAGGATAAAATGCAACGCGGATGAGCGTTGCCGGCGACGGCTTGACGGAGCCGAACTATAATTCCCGGCTTTGCCGGGAATGCAATGAATCTCCGCGGGTCACCCTTTTCATTTTTTCGCAGTTTCCTGCGTTGGCTTAACTCGGGGCAGATAACAATGGGAGGGGCAATGCCCCTCCCCTACATATATCATTTCAGGTTGGCTACCATTTTTTCAAAGGCAGCAATTTCTTCCATGCCATCCAGCACGCCGATCTCCACCTTAAAGGTCTTGGTCTCATAGCCCCCGATCGTCTGCAAGGTGCCGTTTTTCCGCTCGCTGTCACGGCCCAAAACCTGATTATTGGAAGGCTCTAAGCCCAGCGCATAGTCATGACTGCACATATTACGCCAGTGCATCAGCCACGGCAGATTTTCCATATGGTACTTCACATAGCAGCCCAAGCCCAGATCATCATTGATCAATGCACCATATCCATAGCCCTTTTCATCCGGCGTGTTCTCGTGGCAGAACAAATCCTCGTCCTTATGATCCTCCGGCTCCCAGCATTGGGCCCAGTTCTCCGGAATCGGGCCTTTGGTATGGATGCTGTATCCGCCGCCCTTACCCTTTACCACCCGGCTTTGGGCATCCAGCAGCGGGTAGCCCAGATTTATATGGTAAAGCAGCATAAATTCCGCCGCCTGCGGTTCTAAATTGGTCACCGTATCTTCTATGACGATCCGTTTATCCGCCGCAGGGAAGAACAGTTTCCGCTTCAGTTCCAGATGGTAGCCCGCAAGCAGGGCTTCCTGTACTGTGCCGGTAACCGTTACGCCCTCTTCATTGCGGGTAACGGTCACATCCCGGGCGGGCATGGAACCGATCCGGCCATGGTCCGGATGGAAGAAGCCGTCTTCCATGACACCGCCGGGCCCCACATTCATGAGACCGCAGGTATAGAGCATACCCGCCGGCCAATAATAAGAAAACTCCGGCGCACCGCCATTAAAGTACCTGCCGGATACCAACCCGTTTTTAGACTGGAAGGCAAAGTTCACCCCTTTGTAAGAAAAGTCAAAAAGGTTCAAACACTGGTCTTCCACGCAGGTGGCATACAGCCCCGCACTGTTGCGCAGTTCAATCGCCCGGACGCCTTGACTCATCCCCTCTGTATACGTCACCCGGCGGGCGGTCAGCAGCTGGTTTTCATGGCCTACATAGCGGTTATTCATAGATTCTCCTCATTTCTTCCGATTTTCTGATTATAATTTTACATAGTTGTACATTCCTTGTCAACGATCCGATTCCATAGGCCCACCTTTTAAAAATAATACTTGTAAATTTCTGCATTTTGGCATATACTTATTTAATGATATTCCATGCAAGAGAGGAAACAATTATGGAACTGATTTCTGTTCGTCAGCTTTTTAAGGATACTGCCGCTTATGCAGGCAAGGAAGTGACCGTTGGCGGCTGGGTGCGCAACCGGCGTCCCTCCAAGCAGTTTGGCTTTATCGTCCTGAATGACGGCACTTATTTCACCCCTGTACAGGTGGTTTACAACGACACCATCGAAAATTTCCAAGAGATCTCCAAGATCAACATCGGCGCTGCGCTGATCGTCAAGGGCACTCTGGTGGAGACACCCGACAGCAAGCAGCCCTTTGAGATTCAAGCTTCTGAAATCACTGTGGAAGGCGCCTCTACCGGCGACTACCCCCTGCAGCCCAAGCGGCACACCATGGAGTTCTTGCGGACCATCACCCATCTGCGTCCCCGGACCAACACCTTCCAAGCAGTGTTCCGCATCCGTTCTCTGGCTGCCATGGCCATCCATGAATTCTTCCAAGAGCGGGACTTTGTGTATGTTCACACCCCTTTGATCACCGGTTCTGACTGCGAGGGTGCCGGCGAAATGTTCCAAGTTACCACTTTGGATCTGAACAACGTGCCCAAGACCGAGGACGGCAAGGTGGATTTCAGCCAAGATTTCTACGGCAAGCCCACCAACCTGACCGTGTCCGGCCAGCTCAACGGTGAGACTTTCGCCATGGCCTTTAAGAACATCTACACCTTCGGTCCTACCTTCCGGGCAGAGAACTCCAACACCACCCGTCACGCCTCCGAGTTCTGGATGATCGAGCCGGAAATTGCCTTTGCCGACCTGTCTGACGATATGCGTCTGGCGGAGGATATGATCAAGTATATCATCAGCTATGTACTGGAAAAAGCCCCCGAAGAAATGGAATTCTTCAACCAGTTTGTGGATAAGGGCCTGCTGGAGCGGCTGAACCATGTGCTGAACTCTGATTTTGGTCATGTGACCTACACTGAGGCCATTGAGATTCTGGAAAAGTGCAACGACAAGTTCCAGTATCCTGTCCACTGGGGCAGCGACCTGCAGACCGAGCACGAGCGGTATCTGACAGAAGAGGTATTTAAAAAGCCCGTATTCGTCACCGACTACCCCAAGGAGATCAAGGCTTTCTATATGAAGCTCAATCCCGACGGCAAGACCGTGGCTGCCATGGACTGCTTGGTGCCCGGCATCGGCGAGATCATCGGCGGTTCTCAGCGTGAGGACGATTATGAGATCCTGAAAAACCGCATTGAGGAACTGGGCATGAATCCCGAAGATTACGGCTTCTATATGGATCTGCGGAAATACGGCTCTGCCCGTCACGCCGGCTTCGGCTTGGGCTTTGAGCGCTGCGTCATGTACCTGACCGGTATCACCAACATCCGGGATGTACTTCCCTTCCCCAGAACCGTAGGCAACTGCGAGCTTTAATAAACGTACACCCCCCCCGGTGGATTTTCCACCGGGGGATTTTTTATACCATGGTATTGCCATTAAGCTGCGCTTCCCATTTGAAATCATGTCTACGGGTCATTGTGCAATGGCTTTCAACAGCCATTTCAAATGCTTCATCCGCTCCGGCGCCAATACTCCGTCAAAACCGCATTGGAACAGCTTTAGAATCTGATAGTATTTTTGCAAAATATTCTGTTTCACGAACTACGAACCGCTTCCACATTCTCCTCCAAGCAAATCTTTATTCTTTGCGCCATCCGGATAAAGACCGCCAGCAAGCAAAACGCAAAGACAACCGCGATCATAAAAGATATGTGCTTTTTCATCTGAAACCTCCTAAATATATAATTGTATCATGATCGCATAAAGGGTAAAAAACAATATTAAACAGAAACAGAAATTCCAATTTATCGAACAGGTGTCGTGCAACATTGTAGGGCGGGGCCTTGGTCCCGCCGTGCAAATGCAATGGGTTTTAGCGGCGGGAGCAGAGCCCCCGCCCTACGGCGTTATATGACAAACAGTTCGATAAATTGGAATTTAATCTTTTAATTTTATTCTTTTTCCGGTGATATTCATAACGGTAAAACGCATCCTAACAGAAACAGGTCAAGGATGTGTTAAGGGATGAAAAAATTTACAATTATTCTGTTTTTAATGGCTGGACTTATTTTGCCCGGTTGTCTTTCGAAAAGCCCCGCCGGCAATATTTCCGGCCGCATCGTTTCCGGCATTGACATCTACTGCCAAAAGCCCACCTGCACCATCACCCGGCATTACACAAATCCGGAAAAGGTAGAGGCGGTGCTCCACTGCATCCGGCTTTGGCATCCTAAGGGACCGGTTAACCCGGAGAAAGATGCCCTGCAGGGAGACCTTTACGAGATCGTGGTTCATCTGGAAAACGGCACCCATCGGATCTACCGGCAGCGAGCCCACACTTTTGCCGCCAAGCACCTTCAGTCTTGGGGACGGATCGACGGTTCTTTGGGGCTGCGTCTTCCGTTTTTAATGACCTTGCTCCCCAGTGATCCACTCGATGTAAATGATACTGATATACCAAAAAAAGCTGTTAGAAAAAGCTAAATTTATCCTAAAATCTGCCGCCTCTTTTCGGGCGGCAGATTTTTTTGCACAAAACCACCAATCCCCACCCCCGCAATTTTGTGTGATGTGCGGAAATTGTCAGAACGCCGCCGAAAGCCTTGCTTTTTCTTTATTTTTATTTATAATGGTATCTGATAAACTAGTATAGGTATGGCCATATCGAATATCATGCCATTCCAATTGGTTTTCCATAATTGACCATACAAGATTCTATGGTAAGAAAGGATCGTGTCGTAATGAAATTCAGTTACTATCCCGGTTGCACCCTGCGCAACAAGGCCAAGGACTTGGATGCTTACGCCAGAGCTTCTGCAAAGGCGCTGGGCTTCGAGCTGGAAGAACTGCAAGACTGGCAGTGCTGCGGCGGTGTGTACCCTCTGGGCACAGACGAAATCGCCTCCAAGCTTTCTTCTGTCCGGGCACTGGCACAAGCCAAGGAAAAAGGACAGGAATTGGTGACCCTGTGTTCTGCATGCCACCACGTTCTCAAGCGTGTTAACGACGACATGCAAAATGTGGAGGATATCCGCACCCGCGCCAACAACTACATGAAGCTGGATACCCCCTACGGCGGCGAGACCAAGGTGCTGCATTTTCTGGAGGTTATCCGGGACCGGATCGGCTTTGACGAACTGAAGAAAAAGGTCGTCAACCCGCTTACCGGCAAAAAGATCGGCGCTTACTACGGCTGCCTGCTGTTGCGGCCCGGTAATATCATGGCCTTTGACGACCCGGAGAATCCCAAGATGCTGGAGGACTTTATCCGGGCTTTGGGTGCGGAACCGGTGGTCTACCCCTACCGCAACGAATGCTGCGGCGGCTACATCAGCCTGAAAGAGCCGGATATGGCAAAGTCCATGTGCCAGACCATCTGCGAAAGCGCAAACGGTTTTGGTGCGGAAATGCTGATCACCGCATGCCCCCTGTGCCGGTATAATCTGACCAAGACCCAGCTTGATCTTCCCGTTTATTACTTCACCGAGCTCCTTGCGGAAGCACTGGGCGTGAAAGAGGAGGCGCTGAAATGAGTCATCAGAACAATCAGGCTGAAATGATCAAAGAAATCAGCGGCGTGAATCCTTACAAGTGCATGAAATGCGGCAAGTGCACCGCCACCTGCCCCGCCTTTGATGAAATGGACATCAAGCCCCATCAGTTTGTGTCTTATGTCCAAAGCGGCAATGTGCAGGCCCTTGCCGAAAGCAAATCCCTGTGGAAGTGCTTAAGCTGCTTTGCCTGCGTGGAGCGTTGCCCCCGGGATGTACAGCCCGGCCGCATCATTGATGCTGCCCGGCAAATCGTGGTCCGTCAGCGAGGCGGCAACTACCTGACCGCCGACGAGATCCCCGCCCTGCTGGATGAAGAGCTGCCCCAGCAGCTTCTGGTCAGCGCCTACAGAAGATATAAGAGGTGAGACGCGTGCAGAGAATTGGTGTATTTGTATGTCACTGCGGCAGCAACATCGCTGCAACGGTAGACGTTAAGAAAGTTGTGGAAATGGTGCTTTTGGAGCCCGGCGTGGTACATGCCGAGGACTACCAGTACATGTGCTCCGAGGCCGGTCAGGCCAAGATCGGTGCTGCCATTGCCGACAAGAAGCTGACCGGCATCGTGGTTTGCTCCTGCTCCCCCCGGATGCATGAGGCCACCTTCCGCAAGTGCGCAGAGCGCTACGGTCTGAACCCCTATATGGTGGAGATCGCCAACATCCGCGAGCATTGCTCTTGGATTCACAAGGATATGCAGGAAGCAACCGAGAAGGCTGTGATCCTCGCCCGGGCAGCCATTGCCAAGGTAAACCTGAATGCCCCCCTGCAGGCCGGTGAAAGCCGGGTCACCAAGCGGGCGCTGGTTATCGGCGGCGGTATCGCCGGCATTCAGACTGCGCTGGATATTGCCGATGCAGGCTACGAAGTGGACATCGTGGAAAAGACCCCCTCTATCGGTGGCCGTATGTCCCAGCTGGATAAGACCTTCCCCACTTTGGACTGCTCCGCCTGTATCCTGACCCCCAAAATGGTGGATGCTGCCGGTCATCCCAATATCAATATCTACACCTACAGTGAAGTGGAAAAGGTTTCCGGCTTCGTGGGCGACTTTACCGTGGATATCCGCAAAAAGGCAAGATCCGTAGACGCCACCAAGTGTACCGGCTGCGGCGTTTGTCAGGAAAAGTGTCCCTCCAAGAAGACGCCCAGTGAGTTTAACCGGGGCTTAGGCAACCGCAGCGCCATCTACACTCCCTTCGCCCAGGCCATCCCCAATGTGCCTGTGATCGACCGGGAAGCCTGTCTGAAATTCAAGACCGGCAAGTGCGGTGTGTGCGAAAAGGTCTGTCAGGCCGGTGCCATCGACTATGCCCAGCAGGACGAAATCATCACCGAGAAATACGGCGCCATCGTAGTGGCTACCGGTTTTGATACCATCAAGCTGGATCAGTACGATGAGTATGCTTATAACCAGAGCAAGGATGTGATCACCTCTCTGGAACTGGAGCGGATCATGAACGCTGCCGGCCCCACCAAGGGTCACTTGGAGCGGCTTAGCGACGGCAAAGCGCCCAAGGAGATCGTGTTCGTCCAATGTGTAGGCAGCCGCTGCTCCGATGACCGGGGCAAGCCCTACTGCTCCAAGATCTGCTGCATGTACACTGCCAAGCATGCTATGCTGATTCGGGATAAGTATCCGGATGTGAATGTAACTGTGTTCTATATCGATGTGCGTACCCCCGGCAAGAACTTTGACGAGTTCTACCGCCGCGCCGTGGAAGAATACGGAGTCAACTACATTAAGGGTCAGGTGGGCAAGGTCGCTCCCCAGCCCGACGGCAGTCTGCTGGTGCAGGCCTCTGACTTGCTGGATAACAAGCAGATCAAGATGAAGGCCGACATGGTGGTTCTGGCGACTGCCATTGAGCCCAATCAGGGCGTGCGCAACATTGCGACCATGCTCACCGCTTCCATCGACACTAACAACTTCCTCACGGAAGCTCACCCCAAGCTCCGTCCCGTGGAATCCCCCACCGCCGGTGTGTTCCTGTCCGGCGTGTGCCAAGGTCCTAAGGATATCCCCGAAACCGTTGCCCAAGCCGGCGCTGCTGCCGTAAAGGTCATCGGTCTGCTGGCCAAGGATAAGCTGACCACCAACCCCTGCACTGCCAAGCCCGATGAGCTTTTGTGCAACGGCTGCGGCAACTGTGCCAAGGTCTGCCCCTATGGCGCTATTACTTACGAAGTCCGTCAGGTCAATGACCACGGCATCCGGGAGGATCGCCGACTGGCCAATGTCAACAGCGCCCTGTGTCAGGGTTGCGGTGCTTGTACCGTTACCTGCCCCTCCGGTGCTATGGACCTGCAGGGCTTTAGCAACAGACAACTGATTGCGGAGGTGGATGCAATATGTCGATAAATAACGAATTCCGCCCGAAGATCGTGGCTTTTTGCTGCAACTGGTGCAGCTACGCCGGTGCTGACTTGGCAGGCTCCAGCCGTTTGGCGTATCCCGCGGATGTAAAGATCATCCGTGTCCCCTGCTCCTGCCGTGTGAATCCCATGTTCATTCTGCGGGCCTTTGAAAAGGGCGCTGACGGTGTGATCCTGTGCGGCTGCCACCCCGGTGACTGCCACTACTCCACCGGCAACTACTACGCCCGCCGCCGTATGACGCTGCTGTTCTCCATGCTGGATTACATGGGCGTAGAAAACGGCCGCACCCGTGTGGAATGGGTGTCTGCCGCCGAAGGCGTGAAGTTCTCCACCACCATGAACGAGTTCGTGGAGAAGATCCGCTCCTTGGGTGAGAATGTAAGATTGGGGGATCTGAGATGCAAGAATTAAAGAATAGAGCCATCGAGCTGCTGGAAAACGGCACCGTGGCCCGGGTTCTTGGCTGGAAGATCGGTGAAAACACCTATGACCCCGAACCCGCGTTTTTCGACTCTGTGGAGGCGATGAAGGATTTTGTTTACAACAACTTCTGCGCCGCCAACCTGAGTAAGTACATGATCGAGGCAAGCAAGCTGGAGGGCAAGACTTTGGTTTGCCTGAAGCCCTGCGACAGCTACAGCTTTAACCAGCTGGTTTCCGACCACCGGGTGGATCGGGAAAAGGCCTACATCATCGGTGTGGGCTGCAAGGGCAAGCTGAGCATCGAGCAGATCAAAAAGTCCGGTGTCAAGGGCATTCTGTCCGTCACCGACTCTGACCCCATTCAGGTTGAAACCCTGTACGGCAACAAGGAGCTGCCCTATACTGCCGGTATGCTGAGCCGTTGCTTCTCCTGCAAGGGTAAGGAGCATGTGGTCTACGACGAGCTGATCGGCGAAAGCGCAGAAACCTCCACTGTTGACCGCTTCGACGAGGTTCGCCGCATTGAGGCAATGACCCCCGAAGAAAAGTTTGCCTTCTTCCAAGCAGAACTTTCTAAGTGCATCCGCTGCAATGCCTGCCGCAATGTCTGCCCCGCCTGCAATTGCCGCAAGTGCGTCTTCGACGGCAACAAGTTCGACTCTGCACAGAAGGCCAATGTGGACAGCTTTGAAGAGAAGATGTTCCATATTATCCGCGCCTTCCATGTAGCCGGCCGCTGCACCGACTGCGGCGAATGCAGCCGCGTATGCCCGCAGGGAATCCCGCTGCATCTGTTTAACCGCAAGTTCATTAAAGATATCAACACCCTCTACGGTGAGTATCAGGCCGGTGCCGATCCCGAGGCAAAAGGCCCCCTGACCAGCTTCACCACCGAGGATGCCGAACCCAGCATTGTAAGCAAGGGAGGGATCGTATGAAGCGCATTGCATTAGAAAACCTGCCTAAGCTGTATGCTGCCATTGCCGAAAAACAGAGCCTGATCCTGCCTGTGAAGAAGGCCGGTCAGACCAACTTCGGCCTGTGGACGGAAGAAGCCGATGTGGATCTTGCCACTTTAAAAACGGTTAAGTCCGCAAAGGATGCCTTCTTCCCGCAGAGTGAGACTTTGTACACCTGTCAGCGAGATGGAAAGACCCTTTCCCTGCAGCCTGAAAAGCTGGAAGAAGAACCCTTTGTGGTGTTCGGCATCAAGGGCTGCGATGTCCGGGGTATTCAGATTCTTGATAAGGTGTTCCTGTCTGAGCCTGTAGACTCCTTCTACTGCGCCCGCCGGAAGCACGGCATCATCGTGTCTTTGGCCTGCGCTGCGCCGGAAGAAAGCTGCTTCTGCAAGGTCTTCGGCATTGACTGCGCTGAGCCGGAAGGCGATGTAGTCACTTGGATCGCCGAAGGTTACCTGTACTGGAAGGCTGCTACCGAAAAGGGTGAAGCCCTCACCGCACAGGTTGCCGATCTTCTTGAAGATGCCGACACTGCCGCTGTGGACGCCCAAAAGGCAGCCATTGCTGCGATCGTGGAAAAGCTGCCCTACGCCAACCTGTCCTTGGAAGGCTGGAACGGCAAGGTGCTGAACGAAAAGTTCAACTCCCCTCTGTGGGAACAGCTGTATAAGCCCTGTCTGGCCTGCGGCACCTGCACCTTCGTGTGCCCCACCTGCCAGTGCTACGACATTAAGGACTACAACACCGGAAACGGTGTCCAGCGGTATCGCTGCTGGGACAGCTGCATGTACTCTGACTTCACCATGATGGCCCACGGCAACAACCGCACCAGCCAGCTGCAGCGGTTCCGTCAGCGGTTCATGCACAAGCTGGTATACTTCCCCGCCAACAACGACGGTGCTTACTCCTGCGTCGGCTGCGGCCGCTGCGTGGAAAAGTGCCCCAGCCACTTAAACATCGTTAAGGTCATCAAGGCCTTTGAAAAGGAGGGTAAATGATGAGCCATCATGAATGTACCTGCCATCCCGGCTTTTATCATGACACCCTGATCCCCCAAGTGGGCGTGATCACCTCCATCCGTCAGGAAACCCCCGATGTTAAGACCTTCCGCATCGAGCCTCCGCAGGGTGGCAAGTTCTTTGAGCATATGCCCGGTCAGTGCGCTATGATCTGCGTGCCCGGCGTCAGCGAGGCGATGTTCTCCATCACCTCTTCCCCCACCAACAAGGAATATCAGGAATTTTCCATTAAGCGCTGCGGCGAACTGACCGAATGCCTGCACTCTCTGGAAGTGGGCGATCAGGTTACCGTCCGCGGTCCTTACGGCAACAATTTCCCCGTAGAAACTGACCTCAAGGGCAAAAACCTGCTGTTCATCGCCGGTGGTATCGCGCTGGCGCCTCTGCGCAGTGTGATCAACTATGTACTGGACAATCGGAACAACTACGGCCATGTGGATATCCTCTACGGCAGCCGCAGCGCTGACGATCTGGTGCAGCTGAAAGAAATCCAAGAAGTATGGATGAACACCAAGGATGTGGATGTGTTCCTGACCATTGACCGGCCGCAGGAAGGCTGGGAGGGCAATGTCGGCTTCGTTCCCAACTATCTGCGGGAGCTGGCCTTCGACACCGACCGGATTGCTGTGCTTTGCGGTCCTCCCATTATGATCAAGTTCTGCCTGCAGGCCCTGCAGGAAATGGGCTTTAAAAAGGAGCAGATCTGGACCACCTTGGAGCTGCGCATGAAGTGCGGCGTCGGCAAGTGCGGCCGCTGCAACATTGGCTCCAAGTATGTATGCAAGGACGGTCCTGTGTTCCGCTGCGATCAAATTGATGAACTCCCCGCAGAGTACTAAGAAAGGAAGATGTTTTCAATGGAAAAACTTGTCAATGTTTATTTCTTTGGTAAGCGCTACCAAGTTCCTGCGGACCTGACCATCATGACCGCCATGGAATACGCCGGCTACACCCTGACCCGCGGCTGCGGCTGCCGTCACGGCTTCTGCGGCGCCTGCGCTACCATTTACCGTATCAAGGGCTGCAACGAGCTGAAGACCTGTCTGGCTTGCCAGACACAGGTGCAGGAGGGTATGTACATCGCTTCCATTCCCTTCTTCCCCACTGACAAGCGGGCTTATGAGATCGAGGATCTGAAGCCCAATCAGCAGGTGATGATGGAGCTGTACCCCGAGATCTACAGCTGCATCGGCTGCAACGCCTGTACCAAGGCCTGCACCCAGAGCCTGAATGTTATGCAGTACATCGCTTATGCCCAGCGGGGCGAGCTGGAAAAGTGTGCGGAAGAGTCCTTTGACTGCGTCAGCTGCGGCTGCTGCTCCGTCCGCTGCCCTGCCGAGATCTCTCATCCCATGGTGGGTCTGCTGGCCCGCCGCCTGACCGGTAAGTACATTGCTCCTGAGTCCAAGCATCTGACCGAGCGCGTCGGTGAGATCAACCGCGGTGAGTACGATCAGCTGATCGAGGCGATTATGCAGAAGCCCATCACCGAGATGCAGGAACTGTACAACACCCGGGATATTGAAAAGTAAGGAGGGGTCACAATGTTTACTGAAACCATGCTGGAATCCATCAAAAAGGTGGAGGCAACCCGTGCTGCCCGTATGGGCACTGAACCCCGCCGTATGACTGCCGAGGAAAAGAGCGAGCTTCTGAAGCAGTATCACCCCGACTACCGTGCCGAAGGCTTTGCAGAGATCAAGATTGGCCCCAACAAGGGTCAGAAGGCACCCGTAGAGCTGACCCGGCTGCTGCACTCCAACAGCCGTCTGCTGAACGAGAACATCAATCTGGAGAATCCTGCATATGATGTGGATGTTCTGGTTATCGGCGGCGGCGGTGCCGGTGCATCCGCTGCCATCGAGGCCCACGAGGCCGGTGCCAACGTCATGATCGTTACCAAGCTGCGTATTGGCGATGCCAACACTATGATGGCAGAAGGCGGCATTCAGGCTGCCGACAAGCCCAACGACTCCCCCGTGCAGCACTATCTGGACGCCTTCGGCGGCGGCCACTTTGCTGCCCGTCCCGAGCTGCTGCGGCGCTTGGTCATGGAAGCCCCCGATGCGATCCGCTGGCTGAACAAGCTGGGCGTTATGTTCGATAAGGACGAAGACGGCACCATGGTCACCACCCACGGCGGCGGTACTTCCCGGAAGCGTATGCACGCCTGCAAGGACTACTCCGGTGCAGAGATCATGCGTACTGTCCGTGACGAAGTGCTGAACCGTCAGATTCCTGTGGTAGAGTTTACCTCCGCTGTGGAACTCATCAAGGACGACAAGGGTCAGGTTGCCGGCGCTGTTCTTCTGAACATGGAAACCGGCGATTATATGGTCGCCAAGGCAAAGACTGTCATCATCGCCACCGGCGGTGCAGGCCGTCTGCACTATCAAGGTTTCCCCACCTCCAACCACTACGGCGCTACCGCTGACGGCCTGATTCTGGGCTACCGTGCCGGCGCTCCTTTGCTGTATCAGGACACCATCCAGTACCACCCCACCGGCGTGGCTTATCCCAGCCAGATCTTCGGCGCTCTGGTTACTGAGAAGGTTCGTTCCATCGGTGCTATGCTGGTTAACAAAGATGGTGAGGCTTATGCCCATCCTCTGGAAACAAGAGACGTTTCCGCATCTGCCATCATTCGCGAGTGTGCCAACGGTAAGGGTGTTGACACCCCCATGGGCAGCGGTGTTTGGCTGGATACTCCCATGATCGAGCTGCTTCACGGTGAGGGTACCATTGAAAAAAGAATTCCCGCAATGCTCCGTATGTACTTGAACTACGGCATTGATATGCGGAAAGTCCCGATTCTGGTGTATCCCACTTTGCACTACCAGAACGGCGGTCTGGAGATCGGCGGCGAGGGCTACACCAAGGCTATCCCCAACCTGCTGGTTGCCGGTGAGGCCGTTGGCGGCATCCACGGCCGTAACCGTCTGATGGGCAACAGCCTTCTGGATATCATCGTCTTTGGTCGTAACGCCGGTAAGGCTGCTGCTGCCAAGGCCAAGGAAGTCACCTTGGGCAAGCCCAATCTGGATCATGTGCAGGCTTATGCTAAGGAACTGGAAGCAGCCGGCTTGAAAGAAGATAGCGTATCCCCCCTGCTGCTGCCCAAGTACGCCCGTCACGAAAAGTAATAAATTAAGACTGCAAGGCAGGGGCTTACCCCTGTCTTACAGCCGTCTTAAGGAGTTTGAATAATGGAAGAATTACTTTCTAATCTGGTCAGCCTTGGCGCCACCCCCACTGTGCTGCTGATGGCTTTCTTTGTTTGCTTTGTAGGTTACGCGCTGGGTGCTGTTCAGGTCAAGGGCCTGAATCTGGGCACCGCCGGCGTATTCCTGTTTGCATTGCTGTTCGGTTATCTGTGCACCCTGCCCGGCCTGAAAGAAATTCCTGTGCTGGGTAAGTTCTACATGGCAGATGCCGCCGACAGCAAGATCAGCAGCTTTAAATTCCTTTCCAACATTGGTCTGGTGCTGTTCGTTACCTCCGTCGGCTCTATTGCCGGCCCCAAGTTCTTTCGGGATCTGAAGGTAAATGCCAAGACCTATGTGCCCATGGGTGCGCTGATCATCACCATCGGTGCATTGGTAACTGTGCTGTTTGCCATGATCCCCGGCATCGGCCCTGCTTACGCCACCGGTATTCTCTCCGGTGCCCTGACCTCCACCCCCGCTTTCTCCGCTGCAAAGGACACCGTTGCTGAGCTGGCGGAAAATCAGGTAGGTTTGGTGGTTCTGGGTCAGGCCGTTTCCTATCCCTTCGGCGTGATTGGTGTGGTACTGTTTGTGCAGGTCATGCCCCGACTGGTCAAAGCCGACCTTGCCAAGGAGCGCACACTGATTTCTGCCCCTGTTGCCACCGCTGCTGCCAAAGACGAAAAGAAGCGCTTTGCTTTGGACGAATACGGCTTTGCCGCTTTTGGTCTGGCTCTGGTATTCGGTCTGCTGCTGGGCGCTATCAAGATCCCTCTGAGCGCCAAGGGCTATGCAGGCCCCTGCTTCTCTCTGGGTACCACCGGCGGCCCGCTGATCATGAGCCTGATTCTGGCCCACTTTGGTCACATCGGACCCATCAGCATGAAGACCGATGTCCACGCGCTGAAGAGCTTCCGGGAATTCGGCCTGATGCTGTTCCTGCTGGGTGCCGGTGTAGAAGGCGGCGTCGTGTTGGTGCAGCAGATCAGCCAGTCTGAGCTGGGTGCCATGCTGGTTGTTTACGGTTTCCTTGCCGGTGTTGTCATCACGATTATCCCCATGGTCGTCGGTTATCTGTTTGCAAAGTACATCTGCAAGCTGCCTCTGCTGAGCAATCTGGGTTCCATCACCGGCGGTATGACCTCTACTCCTGCGCTGGGTACGCTGATCAGCACTGCCGGCACGGAAGATGTGGCTGGTGCCTACGCCGCCACCTATCCCATTGCACTGGTGCTGGTGGTTCTTGCAAACCAGCTGATCAACTCTTTGATGCTGGCTTAATTTCATAAACATTTACCCCGGATGCATTTTGCATCCGGGGTCTTTTTATGGATCATTCATACAAATTAGAATCCATGTTCCTGTTACTTTTACTCTTCTGCTGTCCTTAAACTTTCCATGATATGAATTAAGTTGTCTATTTGTTTGTTCCTATCCTGTGTTTTCTCAATTGTAAGAATTGTAATATCCCAGTCAGGAAACAGTTCTTTGTATCTATTTAGCAAAGGCTGCCAAATACCACTTATCTCATCTGCAGAAGCCTTTGCAATCAACTTTGTCAAATCAGCCATGCTTCCAACCTCCATAAGTTTTCCTTTCGTTATGATAACACTTTGTTTGTATTATTTCAACAGGTTTGTTGTTATACTGTTATCAAATTAGTGGCGAGGTGTTATCATGGCAACAAACAAGGTGCAAACAGGAATCCGTTTTGAGCCGGAACTGCTCTATAAAATCGCCCAAGTTGCCAAAGCAAATAAGCGATCGCTGAACGCCCAATTAGAATACTTGGCACAAACTTGCGTAGATGAATATGAACAATCAAACGGCAAAATCCCCGTTGACGAGGAAGCACTTTACAAAAAGTAATTAACACGCCCCGGATGCATTTTTGCACCCGGGGATACCATTTATAATAAAAGGAAGAGGCTTAAGCCTCTTCCTTTTTTTCGGTTTCTCTGGGGGGCAGCTTGCTGCGGCGACGACGGCGGCGGGTTGCTGCCGTCGGCTCCGGATCTGCCTTTTCCACCCGGCGGGCATAAGCCTGCGCCGCCTCCGAGGTGGCTTCATAAGTCAGCCGGCTGACACGGACTGTACCCTCCGGCTGGGCAGAAAGCCGCACCCGGATCAAAAACTTTCCGTGCTCCGGGCAAGTTGCCAAATCCATATACCGGTGTCCCGGCTGGGCAAACCAGCGAGATCCCAGCATCTGCCGTCCGCAGGTGGGACACTGGTTTTCCGCGCCGGACATGGCACTCAAGGCCGCACGCTTGTCCGGATAGTCATAAAACACCTTTCGGCTGATGCACCCCGGCAATTCTGCGCCGTGGAAGCCGTTGACATGGCTTTTTACCGCTTCTTCATACTCAGCTGTACCTTTTTTTAAGTCCAGCTTTGCACAAATGAGTGCCGTATGGTAGGCATCGCCCAAGGCATCATGGGCCGGGCGGGTAGCTTCGATTTCGAAGATCTCCATAGCGGTCTTCAGAGCCTTCTGGGCGTTGGAGCCATCCGTCTGGGCATTGAAGATCATCTGGGCATTGTACCAACGGCTTACCCAGCTGTCATCAATGCCATAAAGCTGCAAATTCTCTTTGAGAATGGTAATATCATCAAAGCCCCACGTCAGAAAAATTACCTGCTCACCGCACCAGTCCCGGAAAGCCGCCATGCCTTCCTCCATGGAAACACCCTCTTCCCGGAGTTGCGTTTCCTTGATACCGGTAAGCTTGCTGACACGGCGGTTTAGTCGGCGGTAATACTTGGGCTTGATCAGCACCTGAAATTCATCGGCAACGGTTTGATCCTCTGTGACCCGAACCGCGCCGATCTGTATGATCTCACCACGGATCTGGACGGGCAGCACCTTTCGGGCCGAGGGAGATCCCGGCCATGGCTGATTCCATTCCATATCCAATACAATATAATCCATTTACGAAACCTCGGTTCTGATTACTATCTTATATCATATCACATGGACACTGCTTCTGTAAACAGGAAGTTATGCAAAAATCAACACTACACAACTGGCCTTGTTTTTTATAGCAGATTTGGTTCTTTTTTTATTGCCAGTTGGTGATAGAATCAAGGCAACAAACCAAAGGAGGCCATTTCCATGAAAACCAATACCATTTCCACAAAAAAGATCGTATTGACCGCACTGCTGGCTGCACTGACCGTAGCGGGCTCTTACCTGCGGATCAAAGTGCCTGCCATTGTCGGCACCTCCGCTTTTCACTTGGGTAACATCATGTGTGCCCTGTCCGGTATCCTGCTGGGTCCCTTTTACGGCGGCTTGGCTGCCGGCCTTGGCTCTGCCATTTATGATATGTTCGACCCGGTGTACATCTCTGAATGCTGGATCACCTTTATTATGAAAGGGGCCTACGGTCTGGTTGCCGGACTTATTGCATGGTCCGGTAAAAAGCCTTGGCACGCAGGTCTGAAGGCAAGTTATTTGAAAGCTGTGCTGGCAGCTGTTGCCGGCGCACTGACCTACGCAGTACTGTATCTGTGCAAATCCTGCTTCTACAGCGGTATGCTGATCAAGGGTATTCCCTTCAACGCATTGGGTGTGGTTGTGCTCGAAAAAATCCCCGCCACCACCTTTAACGCGGTTGTTGCCATCGTGGCTGCGCCGCTGTTGGCTATGTCCATCTCCAAAGCTTTGGAAAAAGCCCATTTGAAGCTACATTAAGCAAAGCCGCCGGCTGCACGATGCAGCCGGCGGCTTTCGTATAAATTCTGATTTATCGGTTTGTTTATCATATAACCATGTAGGGCGGGGCCTTGGCCCCGCCGTCAAAAGCCGTTGCAACAGAGCGGCGGGAGCAGAGCCCCCGCCCTACGATATGATTGGGGAACAGTTCGATAAATTGGAAGTGGCGGTATGTAGCGGGGCGCCGGGCGCCCCTTGACAAAGAGGAAAGAATGAAGAAGCTTGTTACTTTAAAAATTCCATCGGGTCCACAGCTTTGCCATTGCAGCTCACCGCAAAGTGCAGGTGGTCACCGATGGCATTTTCCATCAGTGCGGTATTGCCCACCTTACCGATGGTCTGACCTGCCTGAACCGCATCTCCGGCTTTCACGCTGACTTCCTGTGAAAGGCTGGAATACCGGGTGGAATAACCGCCCCCATGGCTGATGACCACCGTTGTACCCATGGTGTCATCCTCATAGACCGTGTATACTGTGCCATCTGCCGCGGCGCAAACAGCACTGCCCTCTTTGGCTGCGATATCCACACCGTTGTGAACCCGCCAATCCCGGGTGGTCTGGTTATAGCTCAGCGTCTCCATGGAATAGCCGGCTACCGTGCTGCCGGCAAGAGGGCTGACCCGTTTTTCCGGCTTTTGGGGATTTTCAACCATCGGTTCTGTTGCGTCGGTGGGAGTCTGCCCGTTCTGGGGCGCTACCACTTCCACATCACTGCCCGTAGGCTGACTGGCGCTTGGGTTTTTCTGAAGTTGGGGTTCGGCAGCATTCCGATAATACAAAAAGCCTGCCACGCCAATGGCTACCGCACACAGCACTAAGGCTATGTAGTAGCCTTTGCTGCTGAGGTTGCCGGTGAATTTCTTATTGCTCATATTAAGCACCTCCGTAGTCCAGTATTACCCATTTCCGGAAAAATAAACATGATCCTGTAAAAATTTTCCCCGGGGGTCTCCCTGCGGAAAATTTGATTGACATTCCGCCGATTTTCCTGTATATCTATACTTGTCATATTCGACGCATTTTTCAAAAAGAAACGGGGGAGGATAATGTCCAAAGAACTCATCAGACTCCAAGATCTTGTTATGGAGTTCGACGGGGAACAGATACTCGACGGTATCAACCTCACAATTAATGACCATGAATTCCTCACGCTGCTGGGCCCCTCCGGCTGCGGCAAAACCACGACCCTGCGGATCATTGGCGGCTTCTTGAATCCCACATCCGGCGATGTGTTTTTCGACGGCAAACGGATCAACGATGTGCCCCCCTATGACCGGCAGATCAACACGGTGTTTCAGCGCTACGCGCTGTTTCCCCATCTGGATGTATATGACAACATCGCCTTCGGTCTAAAGGTAGCTAAGCTGCCTAAAGCCCAGATCCATGAACGGGTTCAGGAAATGCTGGCTGTGGTGGGTCTGAAGGGCTACGAAAACCGGCGCACTGACAGCCTTTCCGGCGGTCAGCAGCAGCGGGTTGCCATTGCCCGGGCCTTGGTGAACCGCCCCAAAGTGCTGCTTTTGGATGAGCCTTTGGCAGCGCTGGATCTGCGTCTGCGCAAAGACATGCAGAACGAACTCAAGCGCATCCAACAAGCCATGGGTATCACCTTTGTGTATGTCACCCACGATCAGGAAGAAGCCCTTTCCATGTCTGACACAGTGATCGTTATGGACAAAGGCCGCATCCAGCAGATCGGCAAGCCTGAGGATATCTATAATGAGCCCCAAAACGCCTTCGTTGCAGACTTTATCGGCGAGAGTAACATTCTCGACGGTGTTATGCTGGCCGATTATAAAGTCAAGTTCTTTGGGCGGACCTTCAAATGTCTGGACGCAGGCTTTGCGCCCAATGAGCCGGTGGATGTTGTTATTCGTCCGGAGGATATTGACTTTGTGCCTCCTGAAGAGGGGCATTTGACCGGCACGGTCACTTCCGTTACCTTCAAAGGCCTGAACTACGATATTATCGTAGATTTCAAAGGTTTTAAATGGCTGATCCAGACTACGGATCACCAAGCTGTTGGGTCCACCGTGGGCATCCGGTTGAACCCCGAGGACATTCATATCATGCACAAGAGTGAGTACTCCGGCATGTTTGGTGACTACAGCTCCTACTCTGCCGAGTACGACGAGCTGACGGAGGATGCCGACGATGAAGAAGAATAACTCTCTGCTGCTGAGCACCCCTTATATTCTGTGGATGCTGGTGTTCACCCTGATTCCGCTGGGTGTGGTGGCTTACTACGCCCTGACGGACCCTAACACCGGCGTATTCACTTTCAGCAATATCACCCAGCTGCAGCTTTATTTGCCGGTTCTGGGGCAGTCCATCTGGTACAGCCTGATCTCCGCATTGATCTGCTTGGTTCTGGGTTATCCGGTGGCTTACTTTATTGCGCACCAAAAGCCGGTGGCACAGAAGATCCTGTACATGCTGGTAATGCTTCCTATGTGCATGAGCTTTCTGCTGCGGACTTTGGCTTGGGTAGGCCTTTTGCAGGACACCGGCATCATCAACAATCTGCTGTCCGCCATAGGTCTGCCCCGGCTGCAGCTGATCCGCACCCCCGCTGCGGTGATCTTGGGCATGGTGTATAACTATCTGCCCTATATGATCCTGCCTCTATACGCAGTGATCGTGAAGATCGATAAGCGACTGATCGAAGCAGCGGAAGACTTAGGCTGCACCCCGGTAAAGGTGTTTACCAAAGTGGTGCTTCCCCTGAGTGTACCCGGTATTCTATCCGGCGTGACCATGGTGTTTGTGCCGGCCGTGTCCACCTTCTATATCTCTCAAAAGCTGGGCGGTATCGATACGGTGCTCATCGGCGACGCGATCGAACGGCTCTTTAAGCAGGCCAACAACCCCAACTTGGGCGCAGCCCTTAGCTTGGTGCTGATGGCACTGGTGTTTATTTGCACCGGCATTATGAACCGCTTCGGCTCTGACGAGGAAGGCGGTGTGATCGTATGAAACGGACAAACCGCATTTTCACTATCCTGATCTTTATTTTTCTGTATATCCCCATGGCGGTGCTGATCGTAGCATCCTTCAACACCGGCAAGGATATCACCAGCTTTGACGGCTTTACTCTACAGCAGTATGTACGACTGTTCCGGGATGAAAAGCTTTTAAGGCTTTTGGGTAACTCTGTGCTGATCTCGGTGCTGGCCAGCGGCATCTCCACCATGTTCGGCACCATGGCTGCTGTGGGCATCCACGGTTTAAAACCCAAGATGCGCAAGGCGGTCATGAGTCTGACCAACATTCCCATGACCAACCCGGATATCGTAACCGGTATCTCCCTTTCCCTGCTGTTCGTGTTTATCGGCGGCAAGCTGCTGGGACAAAAAGAAAGCCTGACCTTCTGGACATTGCTGATTGCCCATGTGACCTTCAATTTGCCTTATGTCATTTTGAATGTCATGCCCAAGCTGCAGCAGATGAATCCTGCCCTGCAGGATGCTGCCATGGACTTAGGCTGCACTCCGGTACAGGCATTTTTCAAAGTGACCCTGCACGAGATCATGCCCGGCATGATTGCCGGTGCCATTATGGCCTTTACCATGAGTCTGGACGATTTCGTGATCAGCTATTTTGTTACCGGTTCCGATTTTATGACCCTGCCGGTAAAGATCTACTCTGAAACAAAAAAGCCCATCCAGCCTAAGATCTACGCCATGTTTACCCTGCTGTTCCTGCTGATTCTGGTGCTGATGATTACCATGAACCTCATTCAGATCCGGGGCGAGCAGAACAAGCATAAGCGTCGCGCTACCGCCGACAGCAAGTATGCACGGCTCGCCAAGCGCATTGGTGCCTTTGCTTTGGCTGCGGTACTGGTGCTGGGGGTAGGTCTGCTGATCTTCCAAGGCCGCAGCAGCACGGTTACCCTGAATGTTTACAACTGGGGTCAGAACATTGCCGACGGCAGCGACGAGACCATGGATATCATCGCAGAATTTGAAAAACGCTACCCGGATATCAAGGTCAACTATATCACCTACGCCTCCAACGAGGAGCTTTACTCCAAGCTTTCTACCGGCGGTATTACCGTGGATGTGATCATCCCCTCGGACTATATGATCGCCCGGCTGAAAAACGAAGGCATGCTGGAGGAGCTGAACTTTGAAAACATCCCCAACTACGCGCTGGTGGATGACAGTTTTAAGAATCAGCACTTTGATCCGGAAAACAAGTACTCTGTCCCCTACACTTGGGGCACCGTGGGCATCCTCTACAACACCAAATATGTGGCTGAAGAGGATGTGACCGGTTGGGATCTGCTGTGGAATAAAAAATATACCGACAAGATCCTGATGTTTGATAACTCCCGGGACGCCTTTGGCATTGCCCAGTTCCTGCTGGGTTACAGCATCAACACCACAGATAAAACCCAGCTTCAGGCTTGTGCCGACAAGCTCAAGGAGCAAAAGCCCATCCTGCAGCAGTATGTCATGGATCAGGTGTACGACCTGATGGAAAATGAAGTGGCATGGATCGCCCCCTATTACGCCGGCGACTGCATGGCAATGATGCAGAACAACGAAGATCTTGCCTTCTACCTGCCGGTAGATCAGGGCTTCAACTTCTTCATTGACTCCATGTGCATCCCCACCTGCTGTCAGGAAAAGGATGCGGCGGAACTGTTCATTAATTTCATGTGCGACCCGGAGATCTCCGGCGCAAATATGGATTATATCTGGTACGGTTCCCCTGTCAGCGAAGCAAAGCAGCATATGGATCCGGTACTGGCTGAAAGCGACGTAGTCTATCCCGATCAGACCGTGCTGGACAACGGAACCAGTTTTGCCTTCCTGCCGGAAGAAATCTCCCGGTATATGGAAACCCTGTTTATGCAGGTCAGAAACAGCTAAATACAAAAAACGGGTGCTGCCAATGCAGCACCCGTTCTTTTGGGAGAAATTCTGATTTATGAGCCCCCGCCCTACAGATTAGAACGATAAACCGGAATTTAACCGTAGCATAACCGGGCAGCGGCAAGCTGCCCGGTTGGCGTTTTATATGTTTCTTATAAAGGATTCGATGGCATCCGGTAATTGGGCGGCATCCGTGCAGAAAACTTCTCCGCCGGCATCCAGCAAGGTCTGTTTGTCACGGAAGCCCCACAGGACACTGACACAGGGCACGCCGGCATTTTTTGCGGTGGCTACATCCACCTCACTATCGCCCACATACACACATTTTTCTGCGCCCAGCGCTTTCAGGGTCAGATGCACCATGTCCGGCGCCGGTTTCCGGGGGCAATCCTCGCTGACGCCCCGGGCATAGATGCCGGGAAAATATTTAGCGCACAAGGCCTTTACCGCCGGGTCCGGCTTATTGGATACGATAGCCAGCTTGTACTTCTGCCCCAGTTTATCAATGGCTTCCATAACCCCGGGATAGGGCGCTGCGGTTCCATCGGCACTGGTACGGTTATAGTATTCTTGGTAATAATCAAGCACTTCCTCCAAAGGCGGATGGTTGACCTTCTCCGGCAAGGAAAGCCGGATCTGATTTCTCGCACCATTGCCAACGAAGGTACGGATCTCCTCCATAGAACGAAGGGGACAGCCGAAATGTGCCAAAGTGTAGTTGGTGGCATTATACAGATCTTCCAAAGTATTCAAAAGCGTGCCGTCCAAGTCAAAAAGAATGGCTGTTTTCATTCTTTCTCTTCCCCTCTTAGTTTTTGTGCTCTGTAAATTCCGTCACGAAACGCAGCTGTGCGCCGCTATAGCCGGCAAAACAGACAGCGATAACAGCAAGCAAGGCAATCGTTTCATGATTTTTCCCTTCTTTTACTTCAAGGCATCCAAAAGCTTTATAAATTCTTCCGCAAGGGTCTCTGCTGTGCCGGGTTCAAAATCTGTGACGCAGGCTTCGTAACAATCGATCTCAATACCCTTTTTGCTGGGAATATAGCCCATGTCGCCCTCGCTGTTGGTAACAATAAAAGTCATGTCGCACTTGGCATTTCCCTTGATGTACATACCTTGGGTGCTAAACATCTCATAAGGCGCAAAGACAAAACCCAGATTTCCCAGCTTCATGACCCGCAGCTCCATGCTCCGGGTGGGAGGGGCGGAGACTCTGTTCTTCACGGCGTTGGCTTCATAGTAACTGGAAAAACCGTTTTCCCGGGCAGCCGCAATGGTTTCCGGTGCGGAGACACCATACTCCCGGGCAACGGCCACCACAGCCTTCGCCTCCATAAATTTCTCTACTTTTTCTTTATTGGACTTGCCGGTAAAGGTCACAGTGGAAAGTGCCATTTCGGCGTCTTTCATTTTCACCAGATCCCCCAACGCATCTACTGCGTATTTCCCAAGCGCTTCACCATAGGGTCTATACTCGCCCTTTTGGAACCTTCCCTCCCCTTCAATGCTGCTGCGACTGATCTGATCCCCGGCAGCACCAATAAAATATGCAGCCAGTACATCGGCATGTTCCTCCACATAGGCTCTGGTAATACCGGGAAAATCTGCAGAAAGCTTTGTCTGAGCAGAACCACCGTTAAAGGTAGCATGGGCAGGAAAACTCATGAGCAGGATATCCTTTTTATCCTTACGCATAAGTTTGACAAGCTGTAATTCCCCGTCAGCCTCCGTAGAATGATCCAGAATCTCTCCGTTTTTAAAATTGCCAAAGTTAGAACCGGCATAGCTGCCGTCGCTAAGCAGATAGTGGCGCACAAAGGCCATGCCTTCGGTCATTGTGCTTCCATAGTAGACCTCTGTGGCAGCCAGATCGGCAATCGCATCGGTAGCGGCTTGGACGGCTGCCTTAAAGAACAACCCCCGGTATTCCACCACACCGTCAAAATCATTGCGAATCGCCGGTGCACTGTGGGTGTGGGTGGCATTCATCAAAATATTTTCCTGTGGCACACCGGTGGCTTTACTGACTGTAGCCTTAGTCAGATCCACAAAGTTATCCGTAGCTGTAATCAGGTCCATGGAATAAAGCAGAATGGTCTTTTCCTGCTGATGCAGTGCTACACAGGTGATTGAAAGATCATCCATTTCACCGGTAGAGTAGCGCTTGGTCCAATCGCCTCCTGCCAGAGGAACAGAGGCTTCCGGCATGATACTGGCTCTGCCAAAGCCTGTTTGTAAATTTCCGGAGCTTGGGTTACTGCAGGCGAAAAGCCCCAGCCCCAGCGCAATGGTCAGAATAAAAACAAGGATTCGTCTCATTCCGTTCTCTCCTTTTATATGTCTTCTTCATTGTATCGTTTTCCATCAAAATTTGCAATCAAAATACCAAATTATCCGGCACAATAAATTTCAATTTATCGAACATCTAAAAACAGCAGGCTTTCGGTTTCCATGGGACGAAAAGGCACTGCACTTCCTCAAGATAGACCGCTTCTTAAACCGCATAAGGGGTGCGCCGCAGCATCGAAAATGCGCGTCCCGTGGGTGGAGCGAACAGTGCGATAAATGGGAATTGGCCCAATTGAACAATAAGAAAGCCGCCGGCTTGGAGATACCAAACCGGCGGCAATATTTTCAATTACTGCAGGTGGGATTCGTTGATGAGGATATGCACATCGTCCAGCTGCTTCTGGGAAACAGTGGTGGGGGCATCCATCATCAGATCCTGCGCATTCTTGTTCAGGGGGAAGGTAATGACTTCGCGGATGGACTCCTCGCCGCACAGCAGCATCACAATCCGGTCAATGCCGGGAGCTGCGCCTGCATGGGGAGGTGCACCGTAGGTAAAGGCATTGTACATCGCAGGGAACTTTGCCTTCACATTTTCTTCACCCAAGCCAACCATCTGGAAGGCCTTGACCATGATCTCGGGATCGTGGTTCCGAACAGCACCGGAAGCAGACTCATAGCCGTTGACAACCAGATCGTACTGGTTGGCGTTGATGGCCAACAGCTTCTCGATATCGCCCTCAGCGGCCTCCAGCGCTTCCTTGCCGCCTACAGGCATAGAGAAGGGGTTATGGCAGAACTCCAACTGACCGGACTCTTCACCCATCTCGTACATGGGGAAGTCCACGATCCAGCAGCAGGCGTACTGCTCTTCGTCAAAGTGGCCGGGCAGGCGCTTACCCATCATGGTACGGATCACGCCGGCGGTCTTCTGGGCTGCCAGCTTCTTGCCGGCGGCCATGCAGACAAAGCTGCCGGGCTTCAGGTTCAGCTTCTCGGTCAGGGCTGCCTTCTGCTCAGCAAGGAACTTAGAAACGCCACCGGTCAGCTCGCCGTTCTCGTCCACCTTGAACCAGCAAGCCTTGTTGGCAGTCTGCACTTCCACATCGTTTAAGAGCTTATCGATCCACTTACGGCCCTCGGCGAAATTGTCCACAGCAACAGCCTTGACAACAGCGTTCTGGAAAGGACCAAACTCGCAGCCGGCAACGGCCTCGGTGATATCCTGCACCTCAAGATCGATACGCAGATCGGGCTTATCGGAGCCATAGCGCTCCATCGCCTCGTTAAAGGGAATCCGGATAAAGGGATAAGAGGAAACTCTCTTATACTTGCCGTACTTGCAGAAGATGGGCTGCAGCACTTCTTCCAATGTGGTCAGCACATCGTCCTGCGTAGCAAAAGCCATTTCCATATCCAGCTGATAGAACTCGCCGGGTGTACGGTCCGCACGGGCATCCTCATCACGGAAGCAAGGTGCGATCTGGAAATAACGGTCAAAACCGGAGGTCATCAACAGCTGCTTAAACTGCTGGGGTGCCTGCGGCAATGCGTAGAACTTGCCGGGGTGATTCCGGGCAGGCACCAAGAAGTCACGGGCGCCCTCAGGAGAGGAAGCGGTCAAAATGGGGGTGGTGATCTCCAAGAAGCCGTGGTCGGTCATGGCTGCGCGGATCGCGGCAACCACTTGGCAGCGCAGGATGATATTCTTCTTCACCGCAGGATTACGCAGATCCAGATAACGGTACTTCAGTCTTACATTTTCATCAGCTTCCTTGGACTTGTTGATCTCAAAGGGCAGCTGATTGTGGCGGCATTTGCCCAGCACCTTGATGGCTGTGGGAACCACCTCGATCTCACCGGTAGGCTGCTTGGGATTCTTGCTCTCCCGCTCCCGTACCACACCAGTAACCTGCACAGTAGATTCTTTATTGATGCCCTTGACAAGCTGCATCATTTCAGCGGTCTCTACCACCACCTGTGTGGTGCCGTAATAGTCACGAAGCACCAAGAAGGCAAAGTTGGAGCCAACTTCACGGATATTTTCCAGCCAACCGGCTAAGGTGACATTCTGACCTGCATCCGCAAGGCGGAGCTGACCGCAATTATGGGTTCTGGATTGCATCATAGCTATAATCCCCTTATTCTAAAAGTTATCGATTTATTCTCTCATAAAATAAGGAAAAAGTCAATCACTGTTCGTTTTTTTCAAACCCCGATTTCGCCGGCCCGCAACCATAAATACAGGGAACGCCAACATCAGCGTTCCCTGTAATATCGATTTATCTGCCGGGTCGGTTGCCCATACCACCAAAGCCGGCATTACCGGTTTGGGGCGTATTGGAGATCTGCGGAGTATCATAGTAGGCATAGTAGACAATCTGGCCTTCCTGCAAGCCGGACAGGATCTGCACCGTTTCGCCGTCAGACACGCCGACCGTCACCTCCACCGCACCGGTAAAGGCTTCTTTTTTCTCATTGTAGCCGGTATAGACCAGTGTTTTGCTTCCCTGCTCCACCAAGGCTGCCACCGGCAGTGTCAGTACATTCTCCCAAGATTCCAAAGGAATCTCCGCCGTGGCATTCATGCCGGAAAGCATGTTTTCCAGCCGGTCCATGGTCAATGTCACCGCATACTTACTTTGACCGCCGTCACTTTCGCCGGTATTGCTGATATCCGTGATTCGGGCGGTGCACTTTTCGCCGCCGAGGGCATCTACTTTCACTTGGGCAGACATGCCGGTACGCAGCTTTGCCACATCCATTTCATCAACCAAAATCTTCAAGGTCACCTGCGTCTGGGGATTTACCTGACCGATTTGGATCACCTGCAGGCCGTACAGTTCAAAGGCTTCCTGTTGCTGACTGCCACCGCCGGAAGGACGATTGCTGCCGGATGGGCGGTTGTTACCGGACGGGCGGTTGCCGCCGGGGATATTGCCGCCGGGGGTATTGCCGCCGGGTTGGGAGGGCTGCTGCTCCGGCACATCCTGCGGCGCTTTCTGCACCCGGACGATCCATACCGGCTGCCCCTGCAGATCAAAGGCAAACAGAAGGATATCTCCGGCTGTCACCGTCAGCGGATCAATCTGCTGCCAGATGTTTTCCACCAGCTCATAGACAGGTACAGCCCCCTCAAAAAGCTGGGCTTGGGTAAAGGTTTCTTCCGTTAAAAGCACACCGGCAAGATCCATATAATCCGTAACAGGCTGCTCCTGCGGATTGATCAGCAGTGTCCATCCGTTCTGACCCACGCCGGTGACCTTACCCACATAATTGACATATTGGGTCTGATCGTCACCATTGGGAGCATTTGCCAAAAGGTCCAGACTGTAGCCGGTATAAGCGCTTAACAGCTGGGTGCTGTTTTTATCCAGACCGGTCACTGTACCATCGCAGGAAGCACGCAGCTGCCGGGTCTGATACATTTGGAACAAATCCAGCATAAGCGCTTCATATTCCTGCCGCTGTGCTACCAGCTGATGGTAGGCAGCGGTATTGCCGGTATCTGTCAGCTTCATCAGTGTCTGCCCTACCTTGGCATTACTGCCTTCCTTTGCGGAAACACTGCTCACTGTACCGGTATAGGCCGTTGCTTTCCACGGGCTGAGAATATACAATTTTCCGCTGCCCAACACTTTTTCTCCGGCGCTGACCTGCACCGTCTGACCTTCTTCATAGTCTTTATCTGTTACCGTAACGATCATTTCTCCGGCAAGGTTCGATTTGACCTTACCGGTGACGGTCTTGCCGTTTTCCAACGTCACAGCGACGGATTCCCCGGCGCCGAGGTTACTTTGCACCGTCAGATCCACCGCCATCAGCCCATCCAGACTCAGTACCGCCAAGGCGCCATGCTCCAGCATCACCGCCTGTACGCTGTCGCCTTTTTTTGCATATACATGTTTCACCGTACCGCCGGAAAGGGCTTTGACCGTTTCTGCGGTACTCTTCTTTCCTTCCGTTTGAATGCGCTTGGCTAAATAATCCAAGGTTTGCTGCACCTGTGTAATGGCTTTCATCACGGAAACACGGTCCACAGTGGCAACGGCATCGCCCTGTTTGACTGTGTCACCGTTGGAAACCGCATAGCCGGTGATCTTCACCGCCGCAGGCACCGTCAGCAACTGCGGATCCTCCCCGGCCAGCACGCCGCCGCCGATGATCCGGGATGTCAAGTTACCCAAAGCAACCTTTGCAGTAAGAATGCTGGGTTCCGGACCTTTGGCTTCCGGTTTCTGCTTGGCAATCACCGGCATCAGCGCCAGCACGCCAACCAAAACCAGAACACAAGCCGCCGCGATTACCTGCTTTATTCTTTTCTTTTTCGCTTTATCCATGGTTATCCTCCATAATGCAGCGCATCAATGGGCTTCATTTTAGCCGCTTTATTGGCCGGGTAGAGGCCAAAGACCAAACCGATCACAAAGCAGAACAGCACTGCGATCAGCACCACGCCGCCATCCAGAGAGAAGGTGATTTCCAAACTGGAAACCACTGTGGTCACCGTCTGCAAAATCGCCCACGAAAGGAAAATTCCCAATGCGCAGCCCAACATGCAAAGGACCACTGCCTCCATCAAAAACTGGCTCAGAATCGTACCCCGGCTGGCACCGATGGCTTTCCGGATGCCGATCTCACGGGTCCGTTCCGTAACCGTGACCAGCATAATATTCATAATGCCGATGCCGCCTACCACCAGCGAGATGGCGGCGATACCGCCCAAAAGGATCGTCAGCACCGAAGTGATGGAGCTCATGGCGTTTTCCAGCACATCCTGCGTGGACACAGAGAACGCCTCTTCGTCCTCTTCAAAGCGCTCCATCAGCAATTCGGTAATGGCGGTTTTTGCCATATCCACCGTTCCGCCCTCCGGGGCGCTAACATAAAATCTGGTCACATCCCCCAGTAAACTGTCGGACAGCCGCAGCAAGGAGGTATAGGGCAGGTAAACCGTCATACCGCCGGAGCTGAGGCTGGTAAGGCTGCCGTCTTCTTCATACAGCACACCCACAATGGTATACTCCACCCCGTCCAGACGCACCGCCTGACCGATACAATCGGTGTAGCCCATCAATTCTTCCGCTGCTGCGTTATTGAGTACGCAAACATAGCTATGATTCTCTATATCCGCGGTTTTCAGCCAGCGACCCATTTCCATCTGCAGGCCCTGCAGTGCATACCATGCAGCCGTAGTGCCGTAAAGGGTGACACTGCCGCTTTCCTCCCGACCGTGGGCTGTTGCGGAATCCGTCCAGTAAGGAGCCAGCAGCCCCACATCCGTGCGCTCTGACCACTGGTTCAGAAGCGCCGGATCAATCGGGCTTCCCTTATCATCCGAAACAGTAACAGACATCATGCTGTTGCCCAAACCGGATACCGCATCCGTTACCGAGGTAGTCGCGCCGTTGACCAAGCTCACCAGCACCACCAACGCCATCACACCGATAATGATGCCCAGCATCGTCAGCACCGCCCGAAGCTTATTGGAGCTAATGGACCGCAGAGCCATTTTTAGTGCCATCATAACTGCACCTCCGTAATTCTTCCGTCCAAAATATGCACGGAGCGCTCTGCCTGCTTTGCCACATCGCGATCATGGGTAATGAGCACAATGGTGTTGCCTTGGGCGTGCAGTTCGTGGAAAATGTCAATGATCTCCTGACCGGTTTTGGAATCCAGCGCACCGGTAGGCTCATCCGCCAAGATCAGCTTGGGATTGGTGACAATCGCTCTGGCAATGGCCACCCGCTGCTGCTGACCGCCGGAAAGCTCTGTGGGCAGATGGTTTGCCCGATTGGTCAAGCCCACCCGTTCCAATGCCGCCGCTACCCGCTGCTGCCGCTCCGGCCGCTTCACTTTTTGATAGATCAAGGGAAGCTCTACATTTTCCCAAGCGGTAAGCTTAGGGATCAGGTTGAAGCTTTGAAACACGAAACCGATCTTTTCATTCCGGATAGCTGCCAACTCATTTTCCGAATACGCCTCAATGGGCAGCCCATCCAGACGGTAAGCGCCAGCATCCGCCACATCCAGACAGCCGATAATATTCATAAGGGTGGATTTACCGCTGCCGGAAGGGCCGATGATGCTGACAAATTCTTTGGGATAGATATGCAAGGATGCACGGTCCAGCGCCCGGACCCGCTCATCGCCCACCAAGTAAACCTTGGAAATATCGTTCATATCGATCATGGCATTCCCTCTCAGCCGGCATTTGTGCCCCAGCTGGGCCGGTTGCTATTGCCGGAATTGCCGCTGGGTCGGTTGCTATTGCCGGAATTGCCGCTGGGTCGGTTGCTATTGCCAGAATTGCCGCCCCAGTTAGGGCGGTTGCTATTTCCGGAATTGCTGCCGGGTCGGTTACTGCTGCCGGAATTGCCGCCGGGGCGCAGATTACCACCCATATTACCGAAGCCACCCATATTACCGAAGCCGCCGAAATTGTTGCTCTGCTGCTTGGTATAATACACAGTATCGCCTTCCTGTAAGCCGGACTTGATTTCTACATAAGTACTGTTTTGCAAGCCGACAATCACATCCACACGGCCGCCGTATTCCTGCTTCTGGGCATCGTATTGGGTGTATACATATGCGCCATCCCGGGTCAGGTGCAGTGCCTCCACCGGGATCAGCAGTGCGTTATCCACACCTTGGATCCGCACACTGACACTGGCGGTCATACCGGAAAGCATACCGGAAACTTTGTTCAGCTCCACCACCGCAGTATAACTTCCGGAATCGCCACTGCGGTCGATCTCCGTCAAGGTGCCGGAAAAAGCAGCTTCGCCTACGGAGCTGACAGTCACATACACTTGCTGCCCCAATTCCAAAGAAAGGATGTCATCTTCATCCACTGTAATGGTCACAGACATCTTCTCATCGGCAGACAAGGTCACCACCGGCGTTTCACTTTCCGTGCCGTTTTCTGTAAAGTCCACGCTTTGAACGCTGCCGGGCTTGTCTGCCAGCACAGCACCGTCATGCCGGATCTTCAAAAGGGCCAGCAATGTTTCTTCTTTTTCGCTGCGCTGACGCAGCAGGGATTCATAATTGGCGCTGTACTGGGTGTCCTTCAGGGTAAACAGCTTTGTGGATGCTGAAACCTTTTTCCCTTCGGAAACCTTCACCGCGCTGACCGTGCCGGCATAGCCGGTGATCCGCAAGGGTCTGTGGATCTCCAGTTTGGCGGTTCCCAGTTCTTTACCCTCAGGGTCCAGCACCTTGACCGCTTCTTGATACTTCGGGCCGTTGTCTGTCACCAAAACAGTGGCAACCCCGGCAATGACACTTTCCACCTTACCGGTGATCTGATTGCCGTTTGCACGCAGGACGTTCACTTTATCCCCGGCCTGCAGGGCCTGCGTTTCCAATGTAAAAGACATATAACCATCCAAAGAAAGGATCGCCAAAGCACCTTCTTCGTACATCACATCCGCCACTTTGCTGCCCTTCTTGGCATATACTGCCTTGACTCGGCCGCTGACGCCGGCTTTCACACTGCTGCCGGCAGCATCCTCTTCCGCATTGCTGATGGCATCATCCAGATCATCGAGTTGCGCTTGCAGATCCGCCATGGCACTGATCACGGAGGCGATATCCACCGTAGCCAAAACCGTTCCTTTTTCAACGGCCGCGTTTTTCCGCACAAGCACCTCCTTCACCGTTACACCCGCAGGCACGGTAACCTTTTCCAGATCCACATCTGCCAAAGAGCCGGACCCGGACACAACTGTGCTGACGGTGCCGGTGGTAACCGTATGTGAAAGCACCTGCGCACCGGTGCCGCCAAACTGCGCCTTCACCCGGCGCTGCAACATACTCACGCCCACAACGGTCAAAATCGCCACAGCTGTCACCGTGACCGCCACCGTGATTATAATTCTCTTTCTTTTGCGCTTTCTGCTTTTATTCAATGCCTCAAACAGGGCATCATCCTGCGCTTCCGGTCCGGTTTGGACTACATGTTCCTGATTCTCCATAGCGTCTCCTTTCATAAATGCCGTTTTCTTGCATTTGCTACGATTATACACCCTGAGCCTTTACTGAAACTGAAGAACCGCTTATATATTTTCCTTTTTTATGAATTTCTTTTTCCCTTTACTTTGCAGGCATGTATTTGGCAGAATGCACAGTTTTTCCTTTCTGTTTTTTATGCGCTTAACATTTCTTTAATAGAAGATTCCTTGAATCTTGAACTTTATATTGTATAATCATTCCATAAAGGTGAAGATTTTTCATTCCTACCTCTCTTTTCAAGGGATCTCCCCGGCACCGACCGGTCATCGGTGTCGGGGAAACTCTTTGTACAAAAATCCGCCCCGGGAAAATCCCGGGGCGGTTTGTGTTTTATTGGAAGGACAGTTTTACCGGATCGGTGTCTTTGATGGTTTTCCATGTTTCCGTGTTGAAAATGTGGAAGGAAAATTCCAGCTGCTCTATTTTCTCAATGCCATTCTCCTCCAGATCGGAGTTCAAAAAGGTAATCCCTGCCACCGCGTGTTTTCCCGGCAGGACCTCTTGGGAAAAGAGCGTCTCTACCATAAAGCCGTTGATGGAGGTCTCCCGGGTCTGCACCGTAACAGACTTGCTGCCGCCGTTATAGATATACACCTGCAGCTCCGGTCCTAAAATGGAATCCTTTTCAGAAAGGCCCTTGGCGATCACTTTGATATCATCCCCCTCATATACCGGTGTTCCGGTATGGTCGTAGGTATAGGAAAAGGTGTCAGCCAAAGATGTTTTTACTTGGATCTGCTCAGAATCAAGGTAGGCATCCCAATCCTCCGTGGTAAATACATGGAAAGAAAACTCCAGATCCGCAATTTGAGTAATGCCGCTGCGCTCCAGATCCGCAGACAGGAAGGTAATGGCATCGTTGGCCTTTTTGCCTGCTGCCACATCCGCAGAGAACATGGTCTCCACCATATAGCCGTTAACGGAAACATTCCGGCACTGCACTGTCAGGTTCTTATCGGAATTGTTTTCGATCAGCAATTTCAGCTCTGTACCGAACAGAGAATCGGTGTCCAGCTCCTTCACCTGAATTTTCAGATCCTTCTGCTCCAGAATCACTGCCGGCGCAACGGTTGCCTGCTGGGCATTTTGGCTTCCGCCTACACTTCCGGAGGAATCCGGCAGAAGAAGTTCCCCGTCTCCGCCACCGCAAGCTGCCAGAAATACCGCCATCCAACATGCCAGCATCATACAAATAAGTTTTTTCATAATCTCATCCTTTCTTTTTGGGTCACTTTGTTCCGCTACTTAATTTTAGACATTTTCCGTCTATTTGTCAATAGATAGTTTCTATCTAGGTTAAACTGTTACCGAGGTGACTGCAATGGAACTTTCTTTTGGCGAAAAGATCCGGAACTTGCGAGAAGACAATGATCTGAATCAGACCCAGCTGGGAGAAGCCGTAGGCATGACCCAACGGAAGATCTCCTATATTGAATGCGGAAAATACGAGCCCAGTCTGGAAGATATTACCGCTCTTTGCCGGTTCTTCCGGGTCAGTGCCGACTACTTGCTGGGTCTGCCGGATTACCGGAAGGAAACAACAGGATGTAAATAGCATCCGACTTGGGTATCATCACTATACTACAGAAACACTGCGAAATCTGTCGAAAACCGTCACATAGAAAAAGCGCGTGCTGCGAAAAATCTCGCAACACGCGCTTTTATTCAAATGATTGGTTTAGGGCCCTATGGAGTCGTCCACCTCAATGATTATTGGATGCTTCCTCTTGGGCATCCAACACGCAGTCGATGGTCAGCACCACCGCCAATGCGATAATCTCATCTTTGGCATCACGAATATCCAGCTCATAGCTGTCACCCCAGCTCATCCACTCCTTGCGGATCGCTACAATGGGATAGCCGTTTTGGGTGATCTGATAGTCATGGGCCATAAAGCTGCCATCAATTTCCCAGCCCAGACCCTCTATGGTGTACTTAGGAAACAGGAAGGTAAATTCTTTTTTGATCTCAGCCACCTGCCGCTCATTGCAAAACACATAAAACCGGGGTAAAAAGCTCCAAACCTCCTGCTTGATAAAGGCCACTTCCCTGCCGTGGATATCATAAATATGGAGTTTCTTACCAAAGGAGAACACTTCCCCTTCCACATAGTAGCGATCCCGGCCTGTCTCATCCTTAACCGTAAACTTATCTCCCCAACTGAAAACCTTTTGTTTTATGTATAGATGCATACCCTTTCCTCCCATCATGGTTTCTATCTGTATTTTATCATTTTCCGGTTTTAAATACAATCCCCGCACTTAAGAGAAAAATTTGAAGAAAACACTTGACAAACGGCACAACCTTGGCTATAATCACTCATGCCCATGGACGATTAGCTCAGCTGGCTAGAGCATCCGCTTGACGTGCGGAAGGTCATAGGTTCGAGTCCTATATCGTCCACCAGAAAAAGAAACCACACCATTCGGTGTGGTTTTTCTTTTTCTCTGTGGACTTAGGACTCGAACCCATCGCAGTGCAAGGCTCCGGTGGAGCCTTGCTGCAACCAGTTCAAAAACTGGTTGCTACCTTGATTACTCGAGTCCTATATTAGATCTATCGTTATCGCAACACCCAAACGGACTGGGTTTTCTTTTTCTCTACGGACTATAGGGCGGGGGCTTGCGCCCGCCGAAAGACATCAAACCGAGACATTGAAAGTATATGGTTCATGTGATATAATCCATTCGAAAAACTTGAATTTTTAGGGATGATTGAGATGATTATTTTAATTACCGGAGCATCGCATACAGGCAAAACTGCACTTGCTCAAAAGTTGCTGGAAAAATATAAATATCCGTATTTGTCTATTGACCATTTGAAAATGGGTTTAATTCGTAGTGGTAACACAGAACTTACCCCTATGGACGATACGGAATTAATCGAATATTTGTGGCCGATTGTTCGGGAAATGATAAAAACTGCTATTGAAAACAAGCAGAACTTAATTGTCGAAGGTTGCTATATTCCATTCGATTGGCAGAAGGACTTTGACTCTGAATATCTTGAAAACATCAGATATTACTGTCTTGTAATGAGTAAGGAATATATCAGAAACCACTTTGCTGACATAAAGAAACATGCAAATGTCATTGAAAGTCGTTTGGATGATGAATGGTGCACAATGGAGCGTGTGTTGGCAGATAATGCAGAAATGTTATCCCTTGCACAAAAGCATAATGTGAACTACATACTCATGAAAGATAAGTATGAAATCAATATTAATTTATAACGACAACTTCCAATTTTCTGAAAAGATTACCGCAGCATCCACCGTGGGTGCTGCGGTTGCTTATTGGGTTCGCGGCGGGAGCAAGCCCCCGCCCTACCCGCCTATAACACGCCTATGCCTCATAGGAGATTGCCACGGCTGCATACGCAGCCTCTTATGACAGGGAAGGCGTATCCTGCATATAAAGAAGGGACAACCCGCAATCGGGTTGTCCCTTGTTTTTCAGCCGGATACGCCGTCGACGGGTTGTGTGCCGGTGAATTCCAGCACCAGCCGGTTGGGCAGGCACACGATCTGGGCGCCCCTGTCGCAGTAGCCTCGCGCCATACAGTAATGGTCCGGGCAGCTTGCTTCCGTCACCGCCACTTTGCCGTCCTTGACCGTGATCACATTGGTACCCATGGCGGTAGTAACCGTGACCTGTGTGTCCGTGTTTAAGGGCAAAGTATAAAGCAGCTTCCCCTCAGAGATCACCTTTACTCCATCTGCCGGAGGACCGGGCATCAGCAGCCACAGGCTTAAGCCGATGCACACCGCCAGCACGGAAGCGATCACCAATATCCATGTTCTTGTTCTCAACGGGCGATCACCTCATATTCACAGCCACTGAGGGCTGCGCCCTGCGTGGCATAGATCTTGCCGGTATCCGTCACAAACACTGCTTCGAAATCCTCACTTTGCCGCCAAAAATCGGAGGCTTTCTCCAGCCCCATCACAAATAAGGCGGTGGAAAATACATCCGCGGTTAGACCGTCCGCACAAATTACAGTCACGGACCGCAAGCCGCTTTGGGCCGGCCTTCCCGTCTCCGGATCCAGTATATGATGGTAACGGGTACCGTCTTTTTCAAAAAAGCGCTGATAATCCCCGGAGGTGACCACAGCCATTGTGCCTACTACGGACACCGTTCCCAGATAGTTCCCTCCGTCAGGGTTCTGAATGCCGATGACCCAAGGGGAATGGTCCTTCTTTTCTCCGTAAGTTTGGATATTGCCCCCCAGATTCAAAATTGCCCGGTCAACCCTCAGTGTTTCCAGAAGCTGAACCGCCTGCTGCCCGGTGTAGCCTTTCACCGCGCCGCCCAAATCCCATTGTACCGGCGCTTGCTGAAGCGCCGCTTCCTCAGGTACACGATACGCCCCATCATAAAAGCCCCAAGCCCGGATATAACCGCCTAAGCGGGGATCAAATGCACCCTTTGTTCGCTTTGACAGTTCCTCTGCCCGTTGCAGAAAATCATGGGCATCTTGGGATACCACCGCGCCGCCGGCATTTAACCGCCCGACAATGGAGTTCCGGTCCATAGCAGACCATGTGTTTTCCGTTTCCTCAATCAGTACTGCCAGCTTCTGTTGGGCGGCCTCGCTATCTTTTCCCCAAACCTGCAGATCCATCACCGTATCCATGGCAAACACCGTCTTTTGGGTATGGACTGAACAGCCGGAAAGGCACAAAAATGCCAACGCCACCATACCGCAGATCCACTTTTTCATGTCCATACCTCCTTTTATGGTATCTTTATCGGGAGTATAGCAAAAATATACGAGAAAATCAATGTTTTATATTGGAAAACCTCTTGACTTTTGGAAATTGGGATGGTAAAATGTTCGAGCCGCATTGAATGGGCTAAAGTTGGTGCGCCCAAAACGCCCCGCCCTAAGAGCGAGACTACACAATATAAAGTAGGTGAAAACAATGAAAGCAGTTATCGTGACCGGTGGTAAGCAGTATACCGTCTCCGAGGGTGATGTCCTGTACATCGAGAAGCTGGAGGCCGAAGCTGAAGCTACCGTGAAGTTCGAGCAGGTTCTGGCAGTGCTGGATGGTGAGAACTCCAAGATCGGCGCTCCCGTGGTTGAGGGTGCTTCCGTCGAGGCCAAGGTCATCAAGACCGGCAAGGCTAAGAAGGTCATCGTCTTCAAGTACAAGGCTAAGAAGAACGAGAAGAAGAAGCAGGGCCATCGTCAGCCCTACACCAAGGTGGAGATCACCAAGATCGCTCTGTAATTATGACTAGATGCGAGTTTTTTATGGACGGCGACAGAATCACTGGATTCTCCGTTGCCGGTCACAGCGGCTATGCCGAAGCCGGTGCAGACATTGTCTGCGCTGCGGTTTCCACCGCTGTCACCATGGCCGAAGCCATCATCAATGAGGTGTGTGGCGCAAAGGCCAAGGTTCGGGTCAAAGAGGAAGACGCCCGCGTCACTCTGACCCTCCCCACTTCCTGTGATGAAGAGGAAACAGTGCAGGCGGCTCTTTCCGGCCTGATGCTGACCCTTTTGAGCATCAAGGAAGATTATGAAGATTATATCGAAGTTTTGGAGGTGTAACACCATGCTGAAAATTGGTATTCAGTTTTTCGCTCACCACAAGGGCGGCGGTTCTACCAAGAACGGTCGTGATTCCGAGGCTAAGCGTCTGGGCGTGAAGCGTGCCGACGGTCAGTTTGTTCTGGCCGGCAACATTCTGGTTCGCCAGAGAGGCACTCATATCCATCCCGGTGTCAATGTCGGTATCGGCAGTGATGACACTCTGTTCGCTCTGATTGACGGTACTGTCAAGTTCGAGCGCAAGGGTAAGGATCGCCGTCAGTGCTCCGTTTACGCCATCGAGCAGTAATCACGGATCACCGAATAGCTTGCTAGAGGCTGCTGCAAACTACTGCAGCAGCCCCTTTTTTCTCTGTACTGTGATAAATTTTAATTTAAAGGGCAGCTGCTCTTCAAATTGGAATTTATGACAGTACAGGCATCCATATTGATTGGAGGTTTTTCTATGTTTGTAGATAAAGTACGAATTACCGTTGTCGGCGGTCGCGGCGGCGACGGCGCCGTGGCGTTCCACCGGGAAAAATATGTAGCTGCCGGCGGTCCTGACGGCGGCGATGGTGGTCATGGCGGCAGTGTGATCCTGCGGGTCAACGACAATATGACCACCCTGCTTGATTTTCGTTATAAACGTAAGTATTCTGCTCCTGCCGGCCAGAACGGCCAAGGTCGGAATATGGCCGGCAAGCGGGGCGAGCCGCTGATCATCCAAGTACCCCGGGGCACCGTGGTCCGGGATGCCGAAACCAATCAGATCATTGTGGACATGTCCACCGGCGAAGACCACATTATCGCCAAAGGCGGCAGAGGCGGTTGGGGCAACTCCCATTTTGCCACCGCTACCCGGCAAGTCCCCCGGTTTGCCAAAGCAGGCACCAAGGGACAGGAGCGGGATATTATTCTGGAGCTGAAGCTTCTGGCGGATGTGGGTCTGGTAGGTTTCCCCAATGTCGGCAAGTCCACTTTGCTGTCCGTTACCTCTAATGCCCGACCCAAGATCGCCAACTATCATTTCACCACACTGTTTCCCAATTTAGGTGTGATCTATGTAGACGAGGGCGTGTCCTTTGTCATGGCAGATATCCCCGGCATTATCGAAGGCGCAGCAGAAGGTGCCGGTCTGGGTCACGATTTTTTGCGGCACATTGACCGCTGCCGCTTGCTTGTGCATGTGGTAGATGTTTCCGGTAGTGAAGGCCGGGATCCTGTAGAGGATTTCGACGCCATCTGCGAGGAGCTCCACAACTACAGCATTGATCTGGGGGATCGCCCTATGATTGTAGCTGCCAACAAATGCGATCTTCTGATGCCGGAAAGCGACAACTTGGAACGGCTCCGGGCCCATGTGGAAGCGGCCGGTTGCCAGCTTTATGAAATTTCTGCCGGCACGACCCAAGGCACCAAGAACCTGATGCGGGTGGTTGCAGAAAAGTTGCGGACACTCCCCCCGGTCACTATTTACGAGCCGGAATATGTGGAGGTCATCGAAGCCGCCGGAGATCCCAACCAGCTGCAGATCGAGCATCTGGGCAGTACTTGGGTAATTACCGGCACTTGGCTGGAACGGCTGATTCAAAGCATCAATTTTGATGACTACGAATCCCGAAACTATTTTGACACCCAGCTGCGCAAGTGCGGCCTGTTTACCCGCTTGGAAGAAATGGGCATTCAGGACGGCGATGTGGTAGATATCTACGACATGCAGTTTGAATATCAGCGATAAAGATTACCGCCGTCGGTGCTTGCATCGACGGCGGTTTTATTATATACTATATTAAAATAGTATAAATCTCAATTTGAAGGGATGATTTTATGGATTTTAAGGTTTTGGCGGTAGGCGATGTGGTTTGCCAGCCGGGTATAGAACGAATCCGCCGTTCCCTGAGAAAATTAAAAGCCGCCACCGGGGCGGATTTCGTGATCGTCAACGGAGAAAACGCCGCAGTGGTAGGCATCACTCCGGATCAGGCAGAAGATATTTTTGATGCCGGCGCCGATGTAATCACCTTAGGCAATCATACCTTCGGCAAACGGGAGATCGCCGACTATCTGGATGAGAACCGCCGCATCCTACGGCCTGCCAACTACGCTCCGCAAATGCCGGGCAACGGCTGGGGTGTTTATGAAACCGAGTTCGGTCCGGTGGCAGTAATCGATCTGCAAGGCCGGTGCAATATGGACTACACCCCGGACAATCCCTTCCTAGCCGTAGAAAAAATCATAAAAGAACTGGACACCAAGCTGATCTTGGTGGAACTTCATGCGGAGGCTACCTCCGAAAAGCTTGCCATGGGCTACATGCTGGACGGCAACGTCAGCGCGGTATGGGGTACCCACACCCACGTTCCCACCGCAGATGCCCAAGTGCTCCCCAACGGCACCGGCTATGTGACCGATCTGGGTATGACCGGCCCGAAGCACTCCGTACTGGGCATTCAGCCCAAGCTTTCCATCGCCCGGTTCCGGGGCGATATTCCGGAGCGTTACCGTTGGGCGGAAGGTCCCACAAAGCTGGAAGCTGTATTATTTACCATCGATCCGCTCACCGGTTTATGCCGCAAAGCAGAAAGGGTTGACTTGTATGATTAAGATCCTCCACAGTGCCGACTGGCATTTGGATGCACCGCTTTTAATGCGCAACCCGGCGCAGACCCGGTATTTGCGGGAAGCCCTTGCAGAGATTCCGGGGAAAATCGCCACCTTGTGCAAAGAAGAAAACTGCGACCTGATGCTGTTGGCCGGTGACCTGTTCGACGGCGCCAGCACCGCCGGCACACTGCAGGAATTGAAGGCCACGCTCCGGGATGTGGGCGTGCCGGTGTTTATCACCCCCGGCAACCACGATTTTGTAAGTGCCAGCGCCCCGTGGACCAGTGAGGTCTGGCCGGAAAATGTGCATATCTTCACCCGCCCTACCATGGAATCCGTGGTGCTGGAAGAGCTGGATCTGCGAATCTATGGCGCCGGCTACATCTCTATGGATTGCCCGGGGCTTTTGAAAGCTTTTTCCGCCGACCACCCCCAGCAATACAAGGTCGGTATTTTACACGCAGACCCCACCCAAGCAAATTCCCCCTACTGTCCCATCTCCAAGCAGCAGATCCAATCCTCCGGGCTGGATTATCTGGCACTGGGACATATCCATAAGGGCGACAGCTTCCGGGCAGGCAAGACCCTGTGCGCATGGCCCGGCTGCCCCATGGGCCGAGGCTACGACGAGCAGGGTGAAAAAGGCGTACTGATCGTCACATTGGACGAAACTGCCGAAGCCCGTTTTGTTTCCTTGGACAGCCCCCGGTTCTTTGATCTGGATATTGCCGCCGGAGAAGACCCCGCCGCCGCACTGGATCAAGTACTGCCGGCTATGGGAAATCAGGATTTTTATCGGGTTACCTTTACAGGCCCCAGCGCGCCATTAGACATGGACACCCTTTTGCGGCCGGAATTTCCCAACCTCGTATTGCGGGATCGCACCACCGCTCCGGTGGATATTTGGAGCAGTGCCGGGCAGGACACCTTTGAAGGGCGGTATTTTAAATTGCTGCAGGCCCAGCTGGAAAATGCAGATGAACTGACCCAAAAAAGAATCCGTCTGGCCGCAGAGATCTCCCGGCGTATTCTGGACGAACAGGAGGTGGTGCTGCCATGAAGATCCTATCTATGCAAGCCACCTTCGGCAAATTGGAAAATGAGACCATCACCTTTGCCCCCGGACTGAATGTGATCCACGCCCCCAACGAGTGGGGCAAAAGCACTTGGTGCGCCTTTATTGCCGCTATGCTCTACGGCATCGATACACGGGAACGAAACACCCAAACGAATCTGGCAGACAAGGAGCGCTACGCCCCTTGGTCCGGTAAGCCCATGTCCGGTCGGATGGAACTGGAATGGAAGGGCAAAAACATCACCATTGAGCGCAGCACCAAAGGACGCAGCATTTTCGGCGTTTTTAACGCCTATGAGACCCAGAGCGGTCTGCCCATTCCGGAGCTGACAGCAGATAACTGCGGTCTTATGCTGCTGGGCGTGGAAAAAAGCGTGTTTGTAAAATCCGCTTTTATCCGTCAGAATGATCTGCAGGTGACCCAAGACGAAGCCCTGCGGCGACGGCTCAACGCGTTGGTAACCACCGGTGACGAGTCCGGTGCCAGCGACCGTCTTGCCCAGAAGCTGAAAGAACTAAAAAACGCATGTCGTCATAATAAGACCGGTCTTTTGCCCCAAGCGGAAGCCCAACGGACACAGACCGCCGGGAAGCTGGAACAACTGCGTTCTTTCCGGCAACAGGCTGCGCAGTTTACCCTGCAGATCGCCGATCTGGATCAGCAGATCGCCGATCTTGAGAATCACCGGCTGGCTTTGGCCTATGCCGCCGCCCAAGAGGATCTGCAACGGGTACAGCAGGCGCAGGTGCAAGCACAGGTTGCCGCACAAAAACAGCAAACGCTCACCGCCGCCTGTGCCGGGCTGCCCACGCCGGCGGAAGCCGCACAAGCCCTGCAGCAGCTTGACCTTCTGCAAGAGGAAATGAACCAAATGCAACGCGAGGATACCCCGACACTGCCGGATCCCCCTGCCCAAAAAGCGCCCTTCCACGGCTTGGATGTCCAGCAGACCCAAGAGATGGTGGAGCGGGATCTTTGGCAATATCAGGCACTAAACAACAAAAAACAGTATATTCCCTACTGGATCAGTTTCTTTGTTGGATTGATCGTTGCTGTAATCTTCGCCCGTATCCCGCAGCTGCAAAGCTGGTGTTTGGTCCCTCTTCTGATCTGCGGTCTGCCGCTGGTCATAAAACGCCTGCCCCATATCGACGACCGAAAGCATCGAATCGAACTGGAGCACAAATATGCTTCCGGCGATCCTTCCCTTTGGCAAGCGGCCGCCAACGCCCACATACAGGCCCTTGACGCCCACGCCAAAGCCATGGCGCAATACGAAGATGCCCGCAACCTACGGCGGCAGCAGCAAACCGATTGGGAGCAAAAGGTCATGGCATTAACCCAAGGTGCCCCCATCAGCAGCGCCCGGAAATACTGGGAGCAGGTCCGACTGCAGCATCAGCAGCTGGAGGAAGCAAAAGCCACCGCAGCGCGAGCCCAGAACCACGCACAGGAATTGTCTTCCATGATCCGGACCGCCCAGCCCCATCCGCATCCCGATAAGCTATCCTACTCCCTGCCGGAAACAGAAACACGCGCCCAAGCCGCATCACTCCGGCGGCAGCAGTTACAGCAAATGCTGGGACAGGCACAGGGACAGGCGGAAGCATTGGGCAGCGAAGCCCAGCTGGAAAAAGAACTGGATACTTTGGACCGGCGGATCAACAAGCTGGAAAACACTTACGGCGCATTGGTACTGGCCCAGCAAACCTTAGAAACCGCAGCCCAAGAGCTGCAGCGGCAATTTGCTCCCCGGATCTCCAAACGGGCGGCACAGCTGTTTGAAAAGCTTACCGACGGACGGTACGATCGATTGGCTCTGGATCAGGATCTGACCCTCAGCGCCGGCACACGGGAAGAAGACACTCTGCGAAAATGGCAATGGCGCAGTGACGGAACAGCCGATCAGCTGTATCTTGCCCTGCGTTTGGCTGTAGCAGAGGAACTGACGCCCCAATCCCCCATTATTTTGGACGATGCGCTGGTCCGTTTTGACGATAACCGAGCAAAAACGGCCCTGCAGATCCTTAAGGACACCGGGATTCATAGGCAAGTAATCCTGTTTTCCTGCCAAAACCGGGAAAAAACATGGGAAATTGGCTAAAAAAGATAGAGGCACTGCACTTTTGGATGCAGTGCCTTTCTCTTATATACTTGCGCAACCGGTTGCGTTGTTGGTAAATATAGGTTTTTTTGTCCATTATTATTTATTGGCAATTCTAATAGATTTTACATCAAAAATAATGGGTTGTTATTGATTCTTTATTTCACCATGTTATAAGATATATCTTATGATATTGATCGGTTCTATTTATGGATGTTCAAATTTGTTATTTTTAACATACAATCTCCGTTTTTTATAACATTTAAATTGATATTTTTATCCTTATAGCAACGAAAAGCTTTTTTTATATGGTATTTTTAATTGTTTGTTATCTTTTTGGCCGCCGGCCTTTTTCATAACATTTTCAATCATTTTTGCAAGATTTATTGCCATATTTTTACCCCACCTTGCACGATTTGTTGCAAATCGCTCTTTTTTTCCCGATTATCTGGAAAAGCCCTTGACAAAGCAAAAATTCAGTTTTATAATCATCAGGCAATAGAAAGGAAAGGGGTTTACCGTTTTGGAAAATTATCTGGTATTATTCACCTCTGCCGCAGCCGTTATCGCACTGGTTTTCGCGGCGCTCACCGCCCTCAAGGTTTTGAAGTTCCCTGAAGGCACTGAAACTATGAAAAAGATCTCCCAGTCCATTCGTATCGGCGCCAATACATATTTGACCCGCCAATACAAGGTCGTGGGTGTTTTCTTTGTTGTCATGTTTGCGATTCTGGGTGTCATGGCCATCTTCGGTCTGCTGACTCCCTATGTGCCTTTCGCTTTCGTCACCGGCGGCTTCTTCTCTGCCCTGTCCGGTTTCGTTGGTATGAAGATCGCAACCGCTTCCAACGCCCGTACCGCCAACGCCTGCCGCGGCAGCCTGAACGGCGGCCTGCGTGTGGCTTTCTCCGCCGGCTCCGTCATGGGCTTCACCGTGGTGGGTCTGGGCATGCTGGATATCTCCATCTGGTTTGCTCTTTTGAAATATGTATTTAATCTGGATCCCGCTGCCATCACCAGCGCTATGCTGACCTTCGGCATGGGTGCTTCCTCCATGGCTCTGTTTGCCCGCGTGGGCGGCGGTGTGTTCACCAAGGCTGCTGACGTAGGCGCTGACCTTGTTGGTAAGGTGGAAGCCGGCATCCCCGAGGACGATCCCCGGAACCCCGCTGTTATCGCTGATAACGTCGGTGACAATGTTGGCGACGTTGCCGGCATGGGTGCTGACCTGTACGAGAGCTATGTTGGCTCCATTATCTCCGCTTCCGCTTTGGGCGTTGCAGCTTTCTCCGGCAACATCGCCGCTATGGGCCTGCCCCTGCTGCTGGCTTCCGTCGGTATCATCTGCTCCATTCTGGGCACTTTCTTGGTCCGCACCAAGGAAGGCGCTTCTCAGAAGCAGCTGCTGAAGGCTTTGAGCACCGGCACCAACTTCTCCGCCATCGTGATCGCCATTGTTTCCCTGCCTCTGGTTTATTTTGTGCTGGGCAAGGAAAACTGGGCTTTCTACTTCGCTATTTTGGCAGGTCTGTTTGCTGGCGTTCTGATCGGTCAGGCCACCGAATATTTCACTTCCGACACCTATAAGCCCACCAAGAAGCTGTCTGCTTCCGCCGAGACCGGCTCCGCTACCACCATCATCAGCGGTCTGTCTCTGGGCATGCTGTCCACTGCACTGCCCATCGTGATCATTGCCGTTGCAATTATGATCGCTTACTTCGTTTCCGGCGGCGCACAGAGCGCTACCATGGGCCTGTACGGCATTGCTTTGGCTGCTGTTGGTATGCTGTCCACTTTGGGCATCACACTGGCCACCGACGCTTACGGTCCTGTTGCTGACAACGCCGGCGGTATCGCACAGATGGCCGGTCTGGAAGAAGATGTCCGTACCCGCACCGACGCACTGGACTCTCTGGGTAATACCACCGCAGCAACCGGCAAGGGCTTTGCTATCGGCTCTGCCGCTCTGACCGCACTGGCTCTGATGGCTTCCTACATTGAAACCGTTACCAAGATGCCCGGCGGTGACGCAGCTATGGCTGCTGAAAAGCTGAGCCTGATGAACCCCACCGTGCTGATCGGTCTGTTCATCGGTGCCTGCCTGCCCTTCGTTTTCGCTGCACTGACCATGGAATCTGTGGGCCGTGCCGCACAGAGCGTGGTTATCGAAGTCCGTCGTCAGTTCAAGGAGATCCTTGGTCTGATGGAAGGCAAGGCCGACGCCGACTACGCAAAGTGCGTGGACCTGTGCACCCGCGCCAGCCTGAAGGAAATGATCCTGCCCACCGTTGTGGCTGTTGTTGTTCCTGTGGCCGTTGGCCTGCTGCTGGGCCCCACCGGCGTCGTCGGTATGCTGGGCGGTGCTACCGCTTCCGGCTTCCTGCTGGCTATCTTCATGTCCAACTCCGGCGGTGCTTGGGATAACGCCAAGAAGTACATCGAAAGCGGTGTCCACGGCGGTAAGGGTTCCGATGCACACAAGGCCGCTGTTGTGGGCGACACCGTAGGCGACCCCTTCAAGGACACCTCCGGTCCCGCTATCAACATCCTGATCAAGCTGCTGAGCATGGTTTCCATCGTGTTCGCTGCTCTGGTTCTGAATTTCAACCTGATCGGCCTGTTCTAAGCGACATACATTACCGGCTGCCTGAAAAGGCAGCCGGTTTCTTTATACACCAAATTCCAATTTATTGAACAGGTTGCAGCATTACACCGTAGGGCAGGGTCTTGGCCCGCCGCTTAGGTGCGGCGGCTTTAACGGCGGGAGCAGAGCCCCCGCCCTACAGATCGGAACAATAAAATTAGAATTTGCTAAAAGCAAGCCCCGGAGCAGTTGCTCCGGGGCTTGTGATCATTTATACGGTTTGATTGGGCTTAGGCGAAGGATTCGATGATGGAGACGATCTCCGCGCCGATCCGTCCCTGTGCCTCCTCGGTAGAACCACCGATATGAGGTGTGACAGACACCTTGGGGTGCTTGTACAGAGCCTCGTTCTTGGTGGGTTCTTCCGCAAACACATCCAGTGCAGCGCCGGCCAGCTTGCCCTCGTCCAGTGCCTTGACCAGTGCAGCTTCCTCCACCAGACCACCGCGGGCGGTGTTGATAATGAAGGCGGTAGGCTTCATGGTAGCAAGCTCTGCCTCACCAATGACGGGCTTCTTGTCAGCGGGCATGGGAATGTGCAGAGAAACGAAGTCAGCAACCTTCAAAAGCTCTGCCTGAGACATAAAGGTGTACTGGGGGAAGTTCTTATTTTCACCCAAGAAATCATTGTAAACGACTTTCATGCCCAGCGCCTCAGCACGGCGAGCCAGTGCCTGAGAGATTCGGCCAAAGCCGATCAAGCCCAAGGTCTTTCCATTGATCTCTGTACCTTCATACTGCTTCTTGTTCCACTCTCCGTTACGGATGGTCACATTGGCAATGCCGATGAACCGGGCAAGGGCAAACATGTGACCCAGCGCCAGTTCGGCAACAGACTCAGAGGAGGCTGCGGGGGTATTGCGGACTTTCACGCCCTTGCCCTCAGCGTAAGCAACATCGATGTTGTCCACGCCCACGCCGCCGCGGATGACCAGCTTCAGCTTACCCTTAACGGCTTCGTCGATATGGTTGGCACGAACCTTGGTCTTGGAGCGAACTACAACACAGTCAAACGCCTGCAGGGCTTCTCCCAGTGCATCAGGCTCAAAGTACTGCTCCACAACCTCATGGCCGTTTGCCTTCAGCTGGGCAACGGCAGCCTTTTCCATTCCGTCAGTAACCAGAATACGCATATGGATGTTCCTCCTTACTTATGCTCTGCTTCGAACTTCTTCAAGAAGTCCACCAGAGCCTCTACGCCTTCCTTAGGCATTGCATTGTAAATGGATGCCCGGAGTCCGCCAACGGACTTGTGGCCCTTCAGGTTGTCGTAGCCGGCCTTCTTGGTAGCGGCAACGACCTCAGCGTCCAGCTCCTTGGATGCGGTGACAAAGGGCACATTCATCAAGCTGCGCACTTCCTTGTCCACAGTGCCGGTGAACATCTCGGAAGAATCCAAGAAATCGTACAGCACCTTGGCCTTTTCCTGATTCATCTTCTCAATGACTTCCAGACCGCCCAGATTCTTCAGGTACTTGAACACCTTGCCGCAGCAGTAGATCGCCCAGCAGTTGGGGGTATTGTACATAGAACCACCCTCGGCGTGGGTCTTGTACTGCAGGTAGATGGGCAGGTTATCCACATCATCCCGGATCAGGTCTTCCCGGATGATCACCACCACCATGCCGGCAGGGCCCACATTCTTCTGTACGCCGGCGTAGATCATGCCGTAGTCAGACACATTGCAGGGCTTGCTCAGGAACATAGAGGACTGGTCGGACACCAGCACATGGCCCTTGGTGTTGGGCATGGTCTGCCAAGTGGTACCGTGAATGGTCTCGTTCTCGCAGATGTAGACATAGTCGGTATCCTCGGGAATGTCCAAATCGGAGCAATCGGGGATGTAGGCGTAGTTTCTATCCTTAGAGGAAACGACAGTGACCTCGCCCACCTTCTTTGCCTCGGCAATGGCCTTCTTGGACCATGCGCCGGTCTCAATGTAAACAGCCTTGCCGTTTTTCATCAGGTTCATAGGGATCATGCTAAACTGCAGGGTTGCGCCGCCTTGAATGAACAGCACCTTGTAGTTATCGGGAATGCCCATCAGATCGCGCAGATCCTGCTCTGCCTCATCGACGATCTGCTGATACACAGCACTGCGGTGAGACATTTCCATAACACACATACCGCTGCCCCGGTAGTTCATCATCTCGTCACGGATCTCCTCCAGAACGGGCTCCGGCATCATAGCAGGGCCGGCAGAGAAATTAAATGTACGCTCGTATTTCATAGTATTTCCCTCCATTTATAGTATATACTGATGGCATTATACCATGGGGTATCTAAAAAATCAACAAGGGGCACAAGGCTTTTTCCCGAAAGCAAAATTTCCGTTTTAATTGACAAAGAGGCAATCGTTTGATAAGCTAAATTTATAACTATTGAGGAGGAAGACGCTATGAATGAAGCCATCTTAACCATGCTGCAGCGTCGCAGCACCAAATCCTATCGGGACACCCCGGTTCCCGAAGAACTGCTGGACAAGGTGCTGGAAGCCGGGCTGTACGCCCCCACCGGCAGAAACAATCAGGATGTGATCTGCGTAGCTGTGACAAACAAGGCCATTCGGGATCAGCTTTCCAAAATGAATGCAGCCGTTTTGGGGGTGGACAGCGATCCTTTTTACGGCGCCCCCTGCGTGATCGTGGTGCTGGCAGAATCAACCGGCACTACTTGGGTGGAGGACGGCTCTCTGGTGCTGGGCAACATGATGAACGCCGCCCAAGCGCTGAACTTGGGCAGCTGCTGGATCCATCGGGCGCGGCAGATGTTTGATTCCCCGGAAGGCAAACAGCTGCTGAAGGATTGGGGATTGCCGGAAACCATGCGGGGTGTGGGCAACTGCATTTTGGGATATCCCGCCGCAGAACCTACCCAAAAGCCCCGAAAAGAAGGCAGAATTCTGAAAGTCAAATAAATTGCATTTTGAATTACAAAAAGGATGCACTGCATGCAGTGCATCCTTTCTTATTGTGGATTACTTTTTGGTGAACAAGCGCTGGATGAACTTAACGGTCTCCACGACAGGAATGACCAAGATTGCCAAGCCCATGGCAATGCCGTATTCAGTCCAGCCGATCATGGTAAAGCCGAAAGCATTTGCCAAGAAAGGAACCTCGATGACCGCGGTGGTCAGCAGGAGGCTTCCCAGCATAGCCGCCCACAGCACAACGTTCTGACCCTTCAGGGTGAACACACTCTTGCGCTGAGAACGCATGTTGAAGGAGTGGAAGATCTCACACATGGACATGGTCAGGAAGGCCATGGTCATGCCGTGACCGGAGCTGCCCTCTGCAACCAGCTTACCGAACCAGCCGGCTGCATCTGCGTTAAACTCCATAAAGCTGCCCACCAGATAGGCACCGATGGTAATGGCGGTAACCAGAACGCCCTGATAGATCACATCGAAGCCCAGACCACCGGCAAAGATGCCGTCTTTGGAGTTTCTGGGAGGACGGGTCATGGTGTCAGGCTCAGCCTTCTCCATGCCCAGTGCCAGTGCGGGGAAGCAGTCGGTGACCAGATTGATAAACAGCAGGTGCACAGGGTTCAGCAGAGTAAAGCCCAGAATAGAGGCGAAGAATACGCCCAGAACCTCACTCATGTTGGAGGCCAACAGGAACTGGATGGCCTTACGGATGTTATCGTAGATCCGGCGGCCCTCGCCCACAGCTGCCACGATGGTAGCGAAGTTATCGTCTGCCAGCACCATGTCTGCCACGTTCTTGGTGACATCGGTACCGGTGATGCCCATACCCACGCCGATATCGGCGGACTTAATGGAGGGAGCATCGTTAACACCGTCACCGGTCATCGCGGTAATGGCGCCATTGGCCTTCCATGCAGTAACGATCCGGGTCTTGTGCTCCGGCTGCACGCGGGCGTACACGCCGTACTTCTTCACAAACTCGCAGATCTCATCGTCAGAGATATTGTCCAGCTCCGCGCCGGTAATAGCCTCGGAGGCATCGGTGATGATGCCCAGTTCCTTGGCGATGGCCACAGCCGTATCCTTATGGTCGCCGGTGATCATCACAGGACGGATGCCGGCAGCGCGGCACTCCTCAATGGCTGCCTTGACCTCAGGACGGACCGGGTCGATCATACCGGTCAGGCCCACGAAGATCAGCTCCTGCTCCAGATACTCAGGGGTATTGTCTGCAGGCTTCTCGTCCCAGAACCGCATGGCGGCAGCCAGCACACGAAGCGCCTTATCAGCCATAGCCTTGTTGGCAGCCATGATCTCTTCCCGCTTTGCATCGGTCATGGGCTCGGTCTTACCGTTCTCCCAGTAGTGGGTGCAGCGCTGCAGGATCACATCGGGACCACCCTTGGTGTACTGAACAAAGTTGCCGTTCACCGCGTGAACGGTGGACATCATCTTACGGCCGGAATCAAAGGGGGCCTCGTCCACACGGGGCGTCTTAGCTTCCAGATCCTGCTTCTTCAAGCCCAGCTTGCAGGCAAAGTTCACCAGTGCGCACTCGGTAGGCTCACCTTCTGCCTGATCCTGCTCGTTCAGCGCAGCATCGGAGCACAGTGCCATGGCGGTTGCCACCAGCTCGCCGTCGCCCATGTGCTCTACCACGGTCATCTTATTCTGGGTCAGTGTACCGGTCTTATCGGAGCAGATCACCTGCGTGCAGCCCAAGGTCTCCACGGCGGTGAGCCGGCGAATCACGGCATTACGCTTGGACATATTGGTCACGCCGATGGAAAGCACCACGGTAACCACCGTTGCAAGACCCTCGGGGATCGCGGCAACTGCCAGAGAAACCGCCACCATGAAGGTCTCCAGAATCACGCTCAAAGCATGGCCTTGCACAGCCAGCTGTGCCCGGGCCATAAACAGGTTAAAGCCAAAGATGAAAACACAGATACCCAGCACGATCCAGCTCAGGGCCTTGCCCAGCTGATCCAGCTTACGCTGCAAGGGCGTCTGCTCGTCCTCAGTAGCAGCCAGCACGCCGGCGATCTTACCCATCTCGGTATCCATACCGGTACGGGTGATAACAGCCTTACCGCGGCCGTAAACCACGGTGGAGCCCATGTAGCACATATTCTTCCGGTCACCCAGAGGCACATCCGCTTCTGTATCCACGCCCAAAGCCTCAATGACCTTATTAACGGGAACACTTTCACCGGTCAGGGCAGCTTCCTCGATCTTCAAAGAAGCACTTTCCAGCAAACGGCCGTCTGCGGGCACCGCATCACCGGCTTCCAGCAGAACCACATCGCCGGGAACCAGCTCATCGGAGTGCATGATCACCATTTTGCCATCCCGTAACACTTTACAGGTGGCTGCTGTCATCGTCTGCAGCGCCTCAATCGCAGCCTCTGCCTTGCTCTCCTGAATCACGCCCAAAATGGCGTTGAGCAGAACAACGGCCATAATGATAATGACCTCAGCCCATTCGTTTTCGCCGGACAGCATACCGGTCAGCGCACTGACGCCGGCAGCGATCATCAGAATGATCAGCATGGGGTCTTTCAACTGGGCAAGGAACTTTTGGAACAAAGTTGCTTTTTCCGCTTCCTTCAGCTTGTTGGGGCCGTACTTTTCCAGCCGCTGGGCAGCCTGCTCAGAAGTAAGACCAGCCTCGGTAGTTTCCAGCTGTTCCAGAATGGATTCCTGAGATAAGCTGTACTCTTTTTCCATCGCAAATTCTCCTTCAATATAATTTGGGGACAAAAACAAAAACTCATGCGCCAAATGCAAGCATTTGCGCATGAGTCTCATTCTGTAAAGAACCTTCCCGGGCATAAATGCCGTTTTGACGAAAAGGCCAACGCAAATGCGCCGAATTACTCCCTCAATACGATAACCATTGTATAAGATTTTCATTCCCTTGTCAAGGAAATTTCTGTGGGTTTTGGCAACAATCATACCCAGCGATCGTGTGAAGTCGTAAGTTAAAGGTAGGCATATGGAACACACCATGTTGCCTGCCGTTTTTTACATAAAAAGGCGGCTGCAAATGCAGCCGCCTAATAGGGGTTATTTACTTTTTGGGCTTCTTGATCTTGTTGAGCTGGGCATTCAGATCCAACAGCTGCTCCTTGGTGAACTTTACATTCATCATGCCGCCGGCCATAGTGATCAGCCGCAGCACGGTAAAGCCGTTCATCATGGTCATCATGTCGGCGGTCATTTCAAAGCCCATGACCTTATTATCCTCGCCGCCATCCTTTTTCTTGCCGCCCATCATCTTCGCCATCAGACCGGCAAAGATCAGCTTACCCCGGACAGTCGCAAGCACATCGCCCATCTTATCATTCAGGGACAAATAGCCTTCGGGCTCTTCCACATCGAACCAGTTCAGGATCGCGCCTTCCTCTTTCAGCCGATAGGCTTCATTGAAGGTTTCTACCTTGCGGATCACACCTTCATCCTTCAGGTCACCGGAAACCGCAACCAGCTTGGTTTCGCCGGCATTGGGCACCTCAAAGTAGAAGAAATGGTCTGCCGCTTCCTGAACACCCAGAGAAACGCCGTTGGCAAACAGCTCCACAGTGGGCTGGTTGGAATAGACAGTAACCTTGGTAACAGCCTCTACCCGATCGATATACCGCTTGCCGCACAGGTGGACAAAGGGCTCATCGGAAAGCCATGCTTTGTAAGCATAGAACGAATCCTTTTTATACTTACGGTCCATGGTCACCAGACCCTTATGGTTCTGACCGTTTTCGCCACCCTCATTCCGGGCATCGGCACCAAAGTCAAACATGTTCCACACATGGGTCGCCCACATGTACTTACGGTTAAAGAGCTGCTTGATCAGCTCCTCATGGTAATATGCCTGATATTCCTCGGTGTAGTCACCCTGCCGGGGATCGGAGGTATGCCAGTCAAGGGCCTCGCAGCCATACTCAGAGCAGCCGATGGGAATATTGGGATGGGTAGCGTGGAACTTGTCAAACCACGGGCCGTTCATAGCAGTTTCGCCGCCGTACCAGCCAAAGTAATGGTTGTAAGACACCACATCGGGAATCTGCAAATAGGGATCGTCCATTTTGCACATAGACACGGCTGCAATGGTGGTCAGACGGGTCTTGTCCATCTCATGGCACAGGTCATTGAGGATCCGGTGATTTTCCAGCAGGTCCTCGGTGCTGCCGCCGATGGAGATCTCGTTGCTCAGGCCCCAAACCACGATGGAGGGGTGATTGTAATTCTGCACGATCAGCTCCTTCATCTGGCTGATGGTGTTTTCCCGACCGGTAGGCATGTGCTTGGAGATATAGGGGATCTCCGCCCAGATCACCAAGCCCCGCTCATCACACAGGTCATAGAAATACTGATCGTGCTGATAGTGAGCAAGGCGGATGGTGGTAGCACCCATTTCGCAGATCAGATCCATATCCTCTTCATGATGCTCGGGAAGCAGTGCATTGCCAACGCCCCAGCGATCCTGATGGCGGGAAACGCCCCGCAGAGGATACTCCTCCCCATTGAGGATAAAGCCGTTTTCCGGGTCGATCCGGAAGGTGCGGCAGCCAAAGCGGGTGCACACACTGTCGATCACTTCGCCATCTTCCAAAAGCTCTGCCTCGCAGCAATACAGGTAAGGATCCTTGCGGCCGTGCCACAGGTGCACATTGGGAATGGTCAGCTCCCCGTGGGTATCGGCTGTTTCCGTCTGGGCAATCACATTCTCTTGGGCATCATAGACGGTATAGCGAACAGTCTGACCCAGCTTGCCGGCGGTAACATAAGTATCCACCGTCACCTTCGCATCGGCACCGGTGATCTCGGGGGTCACAGCAATGCCGGGGCCGCCGAAATAATCCAGATCAAAGTGGGATTCCGGTACACAGATCAGATTCACATCCCGATAAATGCCGCCGTAGAACGTAAAGTCCGCCATCTGGGGGTAGACCGTTTCGTTGGGGCTGTTGTCAACTGCGATCACCAGCAGGCTGGCATTGCCCAGATGGGCAGTAATGTCCACGCGCCATGTGGAGTAACCGCCGTCGTGGTGGGCAAGATGCTTGCCGTCCATGTACACATCTGCAGAGGAATTGGCGCCCTTCAGCTCCAGATAGTAGTGTTCTGCATTGGGGAATGCAGCCTTATTAAGCATTTTTGCATAATAAGCGGTACCCCGGTAATAATCGTTATCGCCGTCCTGACCGTCGATGGCGTTCCAGCTATGAGGCAGGTTCACCAGATCCCACTTGGGATCAATGGCGGAAGGAACTGCTTCGGGCAGCTTAGAAAATGCCCACTTGCGGTTTAAACTGATAATTTGTCTCACTTGATTTACCTCCAACCTTGGTTTATGACACCCTGCCGGAGATTCCGGCAGGGTGTGGTCTTTCAATTACTCAGCGCTCTTGCGGCGTTCTGCCAACTCGGCATTCATTGTCTCCATGGTCTTCTTATCCAAATTGTAGACAACACTCAAGCCAATGAACTGCACAATCGCAGAGAACATATACAGGCCACCAGCCAGCCAGCACATATTGTAAACGGTTTCTGCAGACTGTCCGCCGGTACCAAGGTCAGACACATAACCCAGCAAGCCCATGATAAACAGAACAACAGAGGGGCCTACACCCTGTGCCAACTTCCGGAAGAAAGAATGCAGAGAATAAACAGTACCCTCTTCCCGCTTGCCAAACTTCCACTCACTGTAGTCAATGGCATCTGCCATCAGAGCCCATGACACGCAGGTGTACACACCCATGCCCATGCCGAACAGAGTCAAACCGATCATGTAAACAATCAGAGCCGCACTCTTAGGAACCATGGGGAAAATCAGCATAATAACGCCGCCCACCAGAGAAACGATCGTGCCTGCAACAGAAGCTTCCTTCTTTCCGTGCTTATCGACAATCTTCTTGATGAAAGGCATAAAGAAGAACATGGGGACGAAACCGATCATTTGCACAACACCGGACAGCTGCGCCATGCCGAAGTATGTAGCAAACATGATGGTCACGGCAGTACCGGCAGCATTCATGCCAAGGAACATGCCCATAGCAGCCATGGTGGCACCAACTGCAGGACGGTTCTTCATAAAGTTACCGAACGCCTTAAAGACATTAAATTTTTCCACATCATTGGTCTTTACGCTATTCTCATTCACGCGGATGGTGATGGTCTTGATCATGAACAAGAACGCAGCCAGACCCAAAACACCCATGATCAGAGCAGCAATAAACACGCGGTCACCCAACAAGGTTTCTACCTGAACACCGGTCTCTTCATTGATCATAGGAGTGCCATCAGCATTAAACTCCTTCTTCCAGATCAGAGCAGGCAGAATCATGCCGGGCAGGATGTTACCAATCATAGAGCCAATCGAACGCCATGTAGACAGCTGTGCCCGCTCGCCGGCATCCTCAGTAACCAAACTCAGCATAGAGCCATAGGGAACATTGGCAATAGTATAGAAAGCATCCCAAATAATGTATCCAACAATAAACAAAATAGCCTTAACAACCACAGAAGCGTTGGGGAAAGGCAGAAAAACAGCAGCACCGCCAACCAGCAGTCCAATGGCGCCGATCAAAATATAGGTCTTGAACTTACCTCTTTTATATTGTCTGCGGTCCGCATCGATCATCGCGCCAATCATCGGATCGTTGACAGCATCCCAAATCTGGACAATCAACAGCAAAATAGACAGTAAGCCGGTCTCAAGTGCCATATATACCAGCCAGAAGGTTTGCACAGTATTCTTCAAAGAAAAGCTCATGTTACAGCCAAGGTCGCCGGCAGCATAAGCCAACTTGTCGCGAATACCAAAAGGTCTAATGCGTTTTTCCTTTGTTTCCATGAAAGATCAAATCCCTTCTTAAGATTTAACATGACCAAAGCGATCTACATCATTATAACGGATTTTTCATCATTTCTGTGAGGAATATTTTTAAGTAAATTGGTATTCTTTTTAGATTTGCCTATAAAACACAGTTGATTTTTTGACAATTGTATACTATACTAACTCCAGTCAAGCTGTCTGTTTTGTATTTTTTGACAATTCTGGAGGGCGTTCTCATGCTCTACGACACCGAGCTTCGTTTTCTGTGCGATACTTTGCAAAAATGTCATATTCAGACCCATATTATTGACATGTCACAGCCCCTGACCCAGCGTCTATCCCAAATGGACATTCCCACACAGCTTGGAGATATCGATGGCCTTGCAGACCTCGAATCCCGCCTGCCGCAGGTCCGCCCCGGCGTTGTGTACCGTTTCCGGGATCAGCTGGGATGTCATTTCCTGTACTGCTGCCTGCCCACCGCCGCCCGGGAGTCGTTGCTGGCGATCGGCCCTTATCTTGCCGAAAGTCCCGATTCCCAACAGATCTTGGAACTGGCTGAAAAGCACGGCGTTTCTCCCGGTCAGCTAAAATACCTGCAAAACTACTATAACAGCATACCTGTATTGCCAAACGCAAACCATCTGTTTGCTTTGGTGGAAACCTTTGCTGAACGGCTATGGGGTAAAAACGGCTTCACTGTGGAAGATGTGTTTTCTGAGCCCTACGAGCTTTTCCTTTCCCCGGAAGATAAAAAATCCCCTGCGGAAGATACCTTGTGGTATATGCGCTCTATAGAACAGCGTTATGCCTATGAAAATGAATTGATCGAAGCTGTATCCAAAGGGCACTCCCACAAAGCGGATATGATATATGATACATTTTCCCATTTAAGTCTGGAGCAGCGCTCCAATGATCCTCTAAGAAACGCCAAAAACTACTGCATCATTATGAACACCCTGCTGCGCAAAGCCGCAGAGCAAGGCGGTGTGCATCCTATGAATCTGGACCGTGTCTCCTCCGGCTTTGCCTTCCGGATCGAGCAGGCGGTGTCTCTGGAATCCGTTCCCGGGATCTTTTCGGAAATGTTTCACACCTACTGCCGGCTGGTGCGCAAAAACTCTCTGAAGGGCTACTCCCCGCCGGTGCAGCGGGCCGTAGCGCTGATCGAAGCCGACCTGTCTGCCAGCCTGAATCTTCGCACCATCGCTCACAACCTAAACATCAGCAGCAGCTATCTTTCCTCCCTGTTCAAAAAAGAAACAGGGCAAACGCTCACCGACTACATCATCCTGCGCAGAATGGAACTGGCACGAAACCTTCTGTCCCGCACCAAACTGCAGGTGCAAACCGTTGCACAGCACTGCGGCATTCTGGATGTACACTATTTTTCCAAGCTCTTCAAAAAGGCCACCGGTATGACCCCAAAGGAGTTCCGGCAAGTCAACAGCTCCAATTAACGGTCCCCCACCGGATTTACGAAAGATCATCAAGGAGGAATTATTTATGCCAATGCAAATGGGTTTCCGTTGGTACGGCGAGGGCAACGATAAGATAAAGCTCTCCGATATTAAGCAGATCCCCGGTGTAACAAGCATCGTATGGGCGCTGCATCATAAAATGCCCGGAGAAATCTGGGAAGAAGAAGAGATCGCACAGGTAAAAGCCCAATGTGATCAGTACGGTTTCAATATCGATGTGGTGGAATCCGTAAACGTTCATGATGACATCAAGATCGGTCTGCCCACCCGGGATCAGTACATCGAAAACTACAAGATCACTATGCGTAATCTGGCCAAATACGGTGTCAAGGTGATCTGCTACAACTTTATGCCTATTTTTGACTGGACCAGATCCAATCTGTTCCACGAAGTAGGCGACGGCTCTACCGCACTGTTCTACGAAAAGGGCATGATCCAAGATGATTACAACGCCATGGCAAAGTATATTTTGGACTTCACCGAAAAATACAACATGTCTTTCCCCGGCTGGGAGCCGGAGCGGATGGCAAAGCTGGACGAGCTTTTTAAGGCCTACAAGGACGTGGATCACGAAACCCTGTGGGCAAACCTCAAATATTTCTTGGAGGCACTGATGCCTACCTGCGAAGAGACCGGCATCAAAATGGCCATCCATATGGACGATCCCCCTTGGGATATTTTCGGTCTCCCCCGGTTACTTATTAACGAAGAAAATATCGACCGTTTCCTGAAAATGGTGGATCACCCCTGCAACTGTCTGACTCTTTGCTCCGGCAGTTTGAACGCCGACCCCCGGAACGATGTAGCAAAGATCGTCCGCAAGCACTGCCACCGGATCGCTTTTGCCCATATCCGCAATGTCAAACACTTTGAAAACGGTGATTTTTCCGAAGCCAGCCACCGGGATTGCGATGGCGACACCGGAATCCTGAATATTTTGAAGGCATACCACGATTGCGGCTTTGAAGGTTATATCCGCCCAGATCATGGACGTCATCTGTGGGATGAAGGTCCGGGCAATGTGCGTCCCGGCTACGGTTTGTATGACCGGGCACTGGGTATCATGTATATGCTGGGTGTCTGGGATATGCTGGACAAGCTAGCAGGCAAATAAAAACATCCGGAGCGCCCGACGTTCCCTTTTACATCAAAACTTTTGGAGGTAATTAGCTATGGCAAATCTTCCCCTGAACATTGATTATACCGGCAAGGTGGTGGTAGTCACCGGTGCCGGCGGATTGATCTGCGGCGCAATGGCTGCCGCTTTCGCCCGCAGCGGTGCCAAGGTGGCCTGTCTGGACCTGAACGAAGAAGCTGTTAAAAAACTCGCCGACGAGCTGAAGGCCGAAGGCTACATTGCCGAAGGCTACAAAGCAAATGTATTGGAGCCTGCCGCTTTGGAGGAAGTCCATCAGGCGGTTCTGAAAGATCTTGGCCCCTGCGATATTCTGGTTAACGGTGCCGGCGGCAACAACCCCCGTGCTACCACCGACAACGAGTATCAGCACGAAGCAAAAGAGGGTGGCAAGTCCTTCTTTGATTTGGATGCTGCCGGCGTGGACTTTGTGTTCAAGCTGAATTTCCAAGGCACCCTGTTGCCCACCCAGACCTTTGCCAAGGATATGGTGGCTAAGAAAAACGGCGTGATCCTGAACATTTCCTCCATGAACGCCTATACCCCTTTGACCAAGATTCCCGCTTACTCCGCCGCCAAGGCCGGTATTTCCAACTTTACCCAGTGGCTGGCTACCCACTTTGCCGGCACCGGCATCCGGTGTAACGCCATTGCCCCCGGCTTCTTGGTATCCGCCCAGAACAAAGCTTTGCTCTTTAATGAGGACGGCACACCTACTGCCCGCTCCGCCAAGATCCTGAACGGCACACCTACCGCCCGGTTTGTGGATGCCGAGGAACTGATCGGTGCGACCCTGTTCCTGTGCGACGATCGGGCGGCCTCCGCCATCACCGGTGTGGTACTGCCTGTGGATGCCGGTTTCGCCGCTTATTCCGGTGTATAATTTAGGAGGTAACGCAAATGGCTAGAATTATTACTTTCGGTGAGCTGATGCTGCGTCTGCAGCCTTATAACTATGAGCGCTTTGTCCAATGCGACCATGTGGAATTTACCTTTGGCGGTGGTGAAGCCAATGTAGCTGTGTCTTTGGCCAATTACGGTATGGATGCCGCTTATGTGACCAAGCTGCCTACCCACGCCATCGGTCAGTCTGCCGTAAACTCTCTGCGGCGCTACGGCGTAGACACCTCCAAAATCGTCCGCGGCGGCGATCGGGTTGGTATTTACTTCAACGAAAAGGGTGCTTCCCAGCGTGGCTCTGTTTGCATCTATGACCGGGCCCATTCCGCAATCAGCCTAGCTTCCCCCAGTGATTTCGATTGGGATGCAATTTTTGAGGGTGCCGATTGGTTTCATTTCACCGGTATCACCCCGGCGCTGGGAGGAAATCTGGTGCAGATCTGCAAAGAGGCCTGTCAGGCCGCCAAGGCCCGGGGCATTAAGATCTCCTGCGACCTGAACTACCGAGGCAAGCTGTGGACCCGGGAGCAGGCGCGGGCCGCTATGACCGAGCTGTGTCAGTATGTGGATGTATGCATCTCCAACGAAGAAGACGCCAAGGATGTATTCGGCATTGAAGCGGAAGCCACCGACATTTATGCAGGCGAGCTTAACCACGAAGGCTACAAGTCCGTAGCAAAGCAGTTGGCGGATCGGTTCGGCTTCGAGATGGTTGCCATCACCTTGCGGGAAAGCCACAGCGCCTTTGACAATGGCTGGAGCGCCATGCTGTACAATGTAGCAAAAAATGAATACTGCTTCTCCAAGAAATATCAGCTGCACATCATTGACCGGGTAGGCGGCGGTGACTCTTTCGGCGGCGGTCTGATTTACAGCCTGCTTACCGGTAAGGACACCCAAGCTGCCGTGGAATTTGCCGTAGCTGCTTCTGCTTTGAAGCATTCTATTGAGGGCGACTACAACATGGTCACCGTCGCCGAGGTAGAAAAGCTGGCCGGTGGCGACGGCTCCGGCCGAATCCAGCGCTAAATCGTTGTTACCTACTTATAAAAACGCAAATCGGTCAGTTCCTTTCGGAACTGACCGATTGATTGTTTCATTTGACCACTTTCCCACCGAGGACAACGGACTTTACATTCATTTTGATGTCCACAAAAATCAGGTCCGCCCGCAGACCCACCCGGATCTCGCCCCGGTCATTCAGGCCCACGGCCTTTGCCGGATTATAAGAGCCTACCTTGAACGCATCCACAATGGATGCACCGGTATGCTTCATATAGTTACGGCAGGCTGCATTTAAGGTCAGCTTAGAACCGGAAATATCGATCCGGCCGTCTTTTCTGTAAGTAAAGTTCAAATCTGTCACGTGCGCAAGGCCGGGAACCTCAATGGAATCGTGGATCGTCTGATCGGAGATCAGAATGATCCGGTCATCGCCCTTGATTCTACGAACCAACCGCTGCATATAGGGATTTACATGGATACCCGCGCTGTCGGAGATCAGTTCTGCATAAATATCCTGATTATAATTGACACCTTCATCCACGCAAACACCCCGACACTCCGGATAATTGACGATGGTACCGGTGGCATTGGTATGGTGGGTACCAATACACAATCCGTAAGGCATCAGTGCTTCGATCTGCTGCGGAGTCGCCTCACTGTGGGTCACCGCAAAACGAACATTGGGATTGGCGGCCTTGGCAGCCTTTACAAAAACCTCCATATTCTCCCGCTCCGGTGCTGTACCCCAAACACGAATAATATCCGCACCGGCCTTTAAAAGAGGTTCAAAGTCCTCCGGAACAGGATCGAATACCCGGGGCACATCCACCCCTTTCGCATTGGACATAGATCCGTAACCGGGATTGATAAAGGGTCCCTCCATGTAGATACCGGCAATGATGGAGCCCTCAGGAGCGGCCATTGCCTTGCGGATACGGTCGATCTGCTCCAGATACTCAGTCTGTGTTCCCCGGGTACTGGGAGTAGCCAGAATCGAAGTCGTTCCGTTTTCCAAATGCTCTTTTGTCGCCGTTTCCGGATCATGAATAAAACGAACACCTGTGCCGGAATGGCAATGAATATCCACAAGACCGGGACCTACATAGGCCCCATGGGCATCCACGATCTCGCATCCTTCCGGGATCGGTGTCGTGCGCATCTGGCCAAAGCCGGCAATTTTCCCGTCCTCGACAAACAGCACAGCTTCAGGAATCAGGTGATCCCGCATAACAAGTTCCGCGTTAATAATTGCAAGCATCGTACATTCCCTCCAAATCCGCGGCAAAATACCAATGTATGCCTATCATAGCACAGGCTATATTGTAACTCAAACACTTTTTATTGGACGATGCCAATGTTTCGTCGCATCCCGCCAGTCAAAACCTGCCGTCGGTTTTTGAACTTTTTTCACGCGCCGGGAAAATCGGTTTACATTTTACCAAAAGAATGATACAATGTTAGTTAAAGGAGGTGACGGAATGCGTCGCTATATCAATAAGCTGACCGAAGCTTTTCGCAAGGCAGACCTGATTCTGCTGCTTTTATGTGTGGTAACCACTGTTTTCGGTTTGCTGATCATCGCTAGCACCACCAATGCCAGCGCCCAAGGACCGCTCCGTTACCTTGGCGTGCAGATCGGCGCGGCCATTGCCGGTGTGCTTGCTTATCTTTTCTTTTCTTCCATCGATACGGAATTTTTCTCCGAACGGCGCAATGTGCTGATCGCATTCAACACCGTTGCGCTGCTTTTGCTGGTCCCCTTCGGTACAGATCTGGGCACCGGTAATAAGAGCTGGTTGAACTTCCCCTTTTTGCCCTTTGACATTCAGCCTGCAGAGGTATGTAAAATCTCCTTTGTGCTGGTTATGGCATCCGTCATGGCTTCCCGGCAAAATAACATTTCCTCTCCTTTGTCCATCGGCTACATCATCTTCAATATGATCTTAGTGGTGGGCTTGAATCTGCTGGTCTCCCGGGATATGGGCGTTTCTCTGATCTTCGTATTTATCACCGTGGGTATGGTTTGGGCCGGCGGCGTCAGCATTCTATGGTTTTTGACCGCTTTTGCCGGTCTGGCACTGATGGCACCCCTTGCATGGGAGTTTTTCCTCAACGACAATCAGCGCAAGCGAATCATGGTGCTGTTTAATCCCAGCTTAGACCCCCAAGGCACCGGCGCGCTGTATCATACCAACCGAGCACTGCGCTCCCTCACCGGCGGCGGTTTGACCGGTCAAGGTCTGTTCCAAGGCAACCGCACCCAGACAAGAGGCGCACTGTTTGCCCAGCATACTGACTTTATTTTTGCTGCCATTGGTGAAGAATTGGGCTTTTTGGGCTGCGCCGTGGTTTTGCTTCTGCTGGCATTGATCGTCGCCCGGTGCATCTGGGTCGGCAACCGCAGCACCGACTATCTGCGCAAGCTGGTGTGCTACGGCACAGCGGCCGCCTTGATCTTCCAAATCGTCATCAACATCGGCATGTGCATCGGTGTGATGCCGGTCATCGGTCTGACCCTGCCCTTTATCAGCTACGGTGGCTCCTCACTGATCACCCTGTATGCTATGCTGGGACTTGTTTCCGGCGTATATGCCCGCCCCCACCCCACCAGTCATGAGCGATACATCCGCGCCCCTATCCAACATTTATAAGGAGGCTTCCATGAAAGCATTTATGGACCGGGATTTCCTCTTGGAAACAGAAACCGCAAAGCACCTTTTTCATGATTATGCTGAAAATCTCCCGCTGGCAGACTACCATTGCCACTTAAATCCCAAAGAGATCTGGGAAGACCGACGCTTTGAAAACCTTACCGAGGTTTGGCTGGGCGGTTTGGACGAAAACGGAACGCCCGCGGGCGATCACTACAAATGGCGGTTGATGCGTTCTAACGGAGTGGAAGAATGCTATGTGACCGGCAACAAAGACCCTTATGAACGGTTTTTAAAATTGGTGGAGGCGCTGGAGCTGGCCATCGGCAACCCTATGTATCACTGGTGTCATCTGGAACTAAAGCAGTTTTTCGGCGTAGAGGAGCCTTTGACTTTGGAAAGTGCCCCCCGCATCTGGGAACACTGCAACCGTCTTTTGCAAACCGATCCGGATATGACCGCCCGGGGACTGATCCGCAAAGCCAATGTTGCCTTTATCGGCACCACTGACGACCCTGTGGATGATCTGTGCTGGCACGAAAAGCTCTCCCACGATAAGACCGCGACCTTCCGTGTCTGCCCCTCTTTCCGCCCTGACAAGGCCATGAACATCCACAAGCCGGGCTTTGCCGACTATATTCAAAAACTGGCTGCCAGTGTTGGCAAAGACGCATTGACCTCCGCCCGGGAAGTCCGGGATGCCCTGCTGAACAGAATCGAATATTTCTATGATCGCGGCTGCAAGGCCAGCGACCACGGTTTTGAGGATGTGGTTCCTTTCCGCCCCATTACGATAGAGGAAGCGGATGCGATCTTCCAAAAAGCCATGGCAGGAGAAGCGGTGACCCGGGAAGAAGCAGAAGGCTATCAAACGGTACTGCTGCTGGCCATGGGCAAGGCCTACCACAAGCTGGGTATGGCTATGCAGATCCACTATTCCTGCCTGCGCAACACCAACGCACGGATGTTCAAAACCTTAGGTGCAGATGCCGGCTTTGATGCCATTGCCCAAAACACCTGCGGTGTAAACATCTTCCGGCTGCTGTCGGAGCTGGACAGCACCCATCAATGCCCCAAAACCATTTTGTACTCCTTGAATCCCGCTGACAATGCGCAACTGGGCACATTGATCGGCAGTTTCCAAGACAGCACCATTCCCGGCAAGATCCAGCATGGCTCTGCTTGGTGGTTTAACGACACCAAGACCGGCATGCAGGAGCAAATGACCTCCCTTGCCAATCTGGGTATCCTCGGCAACTTTGTGGGCATGCTCACCGACTCCCGCAGCTTCCTCAGCTACGCCCGGCATGATTACTTCCGCCGAATCCTATGCAACCTGATTGGCAATTGGGTGGAAAACGGCGAGTATCCCCGCAACGACGCCGCCCTGAAGCGAATCGTAGAATCCATCAGTTTCTATAACGCCAAGCGATATTTTGATATTTAACGAATTACAAGACGCCCCGGCTGATTTTCATCAGCCGGGGCGTTGTTTTAATTGTTGCGGAAGCGAGCAAGGAAATCCTTTGTTTCCTGCTTTTGGGGGTCGCCGAAAAGCTGCTCCGGACTGCCCTGTTCGCAGATAACACCTTGGTTCATATAGACCACCCGGTTACTGACATCCCGGGCAAAGGCCATCTCATGGGTCACCACCAGCATGGTCATGCCTTCGTGGGCCAGCTGCTGCATAACAGAGAGCACTTCACCCACCATTTCCGGATCCAATGCGGAGGTAGGCTCGTCAAACAAAAGCACCTCAGGGCTCATAGCCAAAGCACGGGCAATGGCCACACGCTGCTTCTGACCACCGGAAAGCTGCCGGGGTTTGGCATTGATATAGGGAGCCATGCCAACCTTTTCCAGATAGTACATAGCGTTTTTCCGGGCTTCTTCTTTCCCCCGCTTCAACACCTTCATCTGGCCTACCATGCAGTTTTTCAGCACGGTCATATTGTTAAACAGGTTGAAGGACTGGAACACCATGCCCACATGGGAGCGGTATTCGTGGGCCTTCACCTTCCGGTCTGCCACATTTTTGCCGTTGTACCAGATCTCACCGGCTGTAGGGGTCTCCAAAAGGTTAATGCACCGCAGCAGGGTGGATTTGCCGGAGCCGGAAGCGCCGATCACAGAGATCACATCGCCCTTATTCACGGTAAAATCGATATCCTTGAGCACCTGATTCTTGCCAAAGGCCTTGGACAGGTGCTTCACTTCCAAGATCATTTCACTCATCAGCGGCCACCTCTGTTTCTGCCGAAGCGAAGCTTCTGCTTTTCTCTGTCACGATGCTCCCGGCTGCGCTCATCGAAGGGCGTACCGCGGTCCGGATGGCTGTACGTACCGGCAGACATCGTCAAGCTGTCTACCTGCACCAGTTCATAACTGTCAGCGCCGTCCATCAGCTTTTCCACCCAACGCAGCAGCACAGAAGCCGCCAGCGTCATGGTCAGGTAGCCCACCATTTCAATGGCAGCAGAGGGGAAGTACATGTTGTTCACACCCACAATATAGCGGTGCGCAGCAAAGAACTCGGTAAAGCTGATAATGAACATCACGGAAGTATCCTTCACGTTGATGATGAAGTTGTTGCCGATCTGGGGCATGATATTACGCAGCGCCTGCGGCAGGATCACATTGGTCATGGTCTGCACATGGGTCATACCGATGGCCTTGGCGCCTTCCGTTTGACCGGGATCAATGGAAATAATACCACCGCGGACAGACTCTGCCATATAAGCGCCGGTATTGATAGACACGATCAGGATCGCCGCTGTCCAAATATCGGAAAAGCGCATCGTGTTGTTGGTAAAATAAGGCAGGCCGTAGTAGATAAACACCGCCTGCAGCACCATGGGCGTGCCGCGGAACACTTCCACATAGACACGGACCACGATCCGGATCAGTTTTAGAAAGAACCGCTTGATAATATTATCGTTCTTGGTATAGGGAATGGTATTAAGAATACCGCACACAAGGCCGATGACACAGCCGATAAAGGTGGCCACCAACGCAAGGATCAAGGTATTCTTGATGCCGTTTAAATACATTACATGGTACTTATCCCAAAGCCTTGCCGCATCACTTAGCAGCTTCATGAACATATCCATGAAAAAAGCTCCTTTCGCGCATACTTCCCCCGGCGGTCAGCCGGAGGAAGTGAGCGTATCTTTAAAATCTTATTCAGCAGGCTGGACAGCGATTGCCTGATCCATCAGCTTGTTGAAGTCCTCTGCGGTCATCTTGGACAGGGTGCCGTCGATGGCATTCTTCAGAGTCTCGTTGCCCTTCAGCACGGAGATGCCCAGATTCACGTTCTCGGCACGCTCGGCTTCCGTTGCAAACTGGAAGTCGCCCGCGGGGTTGGCAGTGAAGTCCAGAATCACCAGATTGGGATTCTTGGCAACAGCGCCCATTGCAGTGGGCATATCGGTGCAGATGAAGTCCACAGTGCCGGTCTCCAGCTGCATGATCATGTTGGGAGCAGTCTCAGCGGGAGCCAGCAGCTCAGCGCCCTGAATCTGGGACAGGCAGGTATCGTACCAAATCGTACCGGACTGAGAGGTGCACTTGCCGCCGGCCAGATCAGCGATGGAGGTAGCAGTGGCGTACTTGCTGTCCTTAGTGGTAACGCAAACGATGGTGGCGTAGTAGTAAGGACCGGCCATATCCACCTCAGCCATACGGTCAGCGGTCATGGACTGACCGGCGATGTTGGCATCCATGGTCTTAGCCTGCACAGCAGGAGTCAGGGAATCCCATGCAGAGGAAACCACTTCCAGCTTCCAGCCGTTCTCTTCGCAGATCTTCTTAGCGATCATCACATCGTAGCCGTTGGCATAAGCGCCGGGCACATTGGCGATGGGCACAGCGCCGTTGCTGTCATCCATCTGAGTCCAGTTGTAGGGTGCGTAAGCGCACTCCATGCCGACGGTCAGGACGCCGTCCTGCACACCGGTGAAGGGGCCGTCGTTGGTAGCGGGCTGGGCGGCAGTACATGCGGCCATTGCCAGCACCATCAGAACTGCCAGAGTCATTGCAATCATCTTCTTCATTTTGTTTCTTCCTTTCTTGTTCCGTAACGGGATGTTTTTAAAATAAAAATTGGACCGCTTCGTCAAGCGATCCGACAGTGGGTGCAATAAATACAAAGACGCATATTGCGGCACTGCTTCGATAGCGCTTCACAAAGTTTGTGACAGTCCGGCAGATATTCTCTGACGAACCAGCAAACAGAAATCAGGCGTTCTGCTCACTTCGGCGGTATTCCCTTTCCCTCCGGGCGGTTGCCTGACCTTGCCCGGCGGTACTGATGAAGCCCGCGCCTCTATCTAGCGATTCAATTTTTCCATATACTATCACGGGTGTGTCCATCTGTCAAGTACTTTTGTATTTTTTAGAAAAATACACAAAAACAGAGGCATTTTCCGAAAAACATTTGACACACCGAATATTGTTTGCTAGTATTAGGCAAATAATACACAAATTCTGATTTATGAGCCCCCGCCCCACGATGTTGTTTGTAAACAGACCGATAAATTGAAATTTGGAAAGGAATATACTATGCGCAGTAAATTGCAATTATTGGGCGCCATGGGCATTTTCGGCACCATCGGCATTTTCGTAAAATATATTCCCCTCCCCTCTGCTACCATTGCCTTTGTCCGAGGCGTGCTGGGCGTGGTTTTTCTACTTCTGACCATGCTGATCTCCCGGCAAAAACCTGCATGGTCGGCAATCCGGCAAAACCTGCTACTGCTGTTATTTTCCGGTGCAGCCATCGGCATTAACTGGATCTTGCTTTTCGAGGCTTACCGGTACACCTCTGTAGCAGTGGCTACGGTTTGCTATTATCTGGCACCGTTATTTTTACTGCTGCTTTCTCCCCTGTTGGGTGAACAGCTCACCCCCAAGAAGCTACTATGCATCGCTGCCGCTTTTGGGGGTATGGTGCTGGTTTCCGGTGTTACCGAGGGCGTGGCACTGAGCTTCCGGCAATTACGGGGTGTCCTTTGCGCCGTTGGTGCTGCCATTTTTTACGCCACAGTAATGCTTATGAACAAAAAGCTTGCCCCCATTCCCGCTTACGATAAAACAGTGATGCAGCTGGGTGCAGCCGCTTTGACCATCGTCCCCTATCTGCTTCTGAGCAACGGTTTTGCTCACGCAGATCTAAACCCATTGCAGTGGTGCCTGTTGGCGGTAGTGGGTATTGTGCATACCGGCATTGCCTATGCCATGTATTTCGGTTCCATGAAATCCTTACCCGCCCATACCATCGCCATCTTCAGCTATTTGGACCCGGTTCTGGCCGTACTTCTTTCTGCCTTGGTGCTGCGAGAGCCTCTTACCCCTTGGGGGATCGTCGGCTCGGTGCTGATTCTTGGCAGTGCCCTGTACAGCGAGTTTCCGGAACGCAAACGATAAAAAACACATCCGTCGGTGATCTCAACACCGACGGATGTTCTTTTATTCTTCCATAGAGATCTTTCGCAGGTCAGAAAGGCCTTCCAAAGTATCCGGCCGATGGGTCACCAAAACAGCCTGCTTTCCGAGGCCGTGCAGCCCACGCAGCACCGCTGCTTCCGTTTGGGCATCCAATGCAGAGGTGCATTCATCCAGCAGCAAAACCGGCCGGTCCATGAGGATCGCCCGCGCGATCGCCAGCCGTTGGATCTGCCCCTTAGAAAGGCCGGTGTTGTTCTCCCGCACTTGGGTATTCAAGCCGGCAGGCATATCATAGATAAAATCTGCCTGCGCCACCGACAAGGCACTGCGCAACGCCTCCGGATCCGGATCAGAAACCAATTGCATATTCTCCACCACCGTTCCTGAAAACAGCGCATAATCCTGCGGCACATAGGCAAACAGGTGGCGGGTAGCCTCTGTACAGGGAATCTCCCCTGTTTCCGTGCGAATAAACACACGACCGGAATCCGGGGTGTACAGCGCCAGCATCAGCTTAAACAGGGTGGTCTTTCCCCGTCCGGATACGCCGGTCAAACAGGCCCAGCGCTCCAAAGGAAATTCCCCGGAAAATGCCTGCAGCACCGGCTGGCTCTCACCGGGATAGCAGAAGGTGACTTGATCAAACACAATGGCCTTGGGAACGATTCCGGAAACCTGTTCCGGTGTCTGCGGAATCGCCATCAATTCTGTCAATCGCTCCGCTGCCACTTCCACCCCGGCCAACCGGGTCCACAGGCCGGAAATCCCTAAAACAGGGCCCCGAAACAGAGAGAACAGCTGCAGCATAGAAGTCAGCGCGCCATAGGTGATAGCTCCCGCCGCCACCTGCACTGCGCCCCACAGGAGCAATGCACCGCTGCCGATGAGCATACCCACATTCATCAGGCTGCCGATACTTACCGACCAGACACGCCGTTTCCGACGGGTTGTCAGACTGACATTCTGAACAGCATCGAACCGGTTCAGGGCTTCTTCCTGCGCCTGCAGGCTTTGGAGCAATTCCAGCTGCTGCAGATCCTCTTGGATGGCGCTAAGCACCTGTTCGTCTGCCTTGCGGACCTGCCGATGATGCTTTTTCAGCACCGGACGCAAAAGTCCCGTCAGCAGGATAATGGCAACTGCCGCCAGCAGCATGGTCAGTGCCACCGGTTTAGATATCAGCAAAACCGCAATAAAGGCGGATACCAATCCGGAAATCTGGCCAACCAATCCCGGCAGGGCACTCACTGCACCGTCGCAGACGGTGCTCACATCCTCCATACTCCGGCTCAAAAGCTGACCGCTATGGAACTGCTGCAACCGCACATCCCGGCTATATGCGGCAGAACGCAGAAGTCGGCTGCGAAGCCGGGCCGCCATGGTATCCATTGTGCTGCCGGCAAACCAAGCCAGCAGGGTATGCATTCCCACCAAAGCCAAAATATCTGCTGCCAAAAGGCCGCTGTAGAGCATTAGCTGGCCGGTTTTCCCCAGTGCCGCATCGATCACGAACCGGGAAAGAAAAGCCACGCCAACCTGCAGCAGTGATTGGAGCAAAGTCAACATACAAAGCAAAAGGATCCTTCCGGCACAAGGCTTAAAAAGGATCTTTGCATTTTCATTCTTTTTCATTATGACGGTACTTTATCCATGTCGATCTCGCCGTCGTCTACACGACCGCCGTTACCGGACAAGGACGGAGGGGCCGGCATCACGATGTCTCCATCCTCCTGCTCTGTTTCCTGACCGCCGCCGGAAACAGTGGGCTGGGTGGTTTCGGTGGTGCTGTCCTCTTCCTCTTCCTCCTCAGGCTCTGTGGGCTCTGATTGATTGTTATTGCCATTGTTGCCGCCGTTGCTGTTGTTGCTGTTGTTACCGCCGGTCAGCTCGATGGTAATATCGCCCTCTTCCCTTTCAGCAGGAGTCCCTGCGCCGTTACCGGAACCGCCGGGCGTCGTGGGGGGTGTGGTAGGCTCTGTAGGGGGCGTGGTAGGCTTGGGGGTGGTGGGCTTGGGAGTGGTGGGCTTGGGAGTGGTGGGCTTAGGGGTAGTAGGGGCAGGCTCCGTTGCCTCCGTTTCTTCCGGTTCTGTGGTTTCCTCCGGCGCAGTGGTTTCCTCCGGCATAGTGGTCTGCTCCGGCACAGTGGTCTGCTCCGGCACAGTGGTCTGCTGTGTGGAAGGCTTTGTTCCCTTTGTGGAAATTCCGCCGTAATCAGGCTCCTGATTGATACCGCCGATCATCGTAATTGCCAGCACGACCACCAATGCCAAAGCAATTACAATGCCGATCAGAAAGAACATTTTATTCTCGCTCATGTCCATCCTCCATAAAATGTATTCACGCTGCGGCGCAGCAAACATTTACTTTTTCTTCTTGCGCAGGCGGCCAAAACATCTGCGCAGCTTCAGGATCGGTTTGCGCACAGGAAACAGCCGCACCCAAAGCCACACATAGGCTTTGCATGCCGGCGCATTTGCGCGGATGCGTTTGCCGTTCCGGATATATGTATCCACCAACGCGATCACCTGATGGGCTTCCACCCTTTCCGGCTGCCATTGATTATCTCCGGAACAGATAAAACTACCGTCGGCATTCACTTTCACGATTCTGTGCAGAATATATCTGCCGTTTAAGCGCTGGTACAGGATCAGATCCCCGCGGCAATACCTTTGGGGCGGGGGAATCAATTCCACCCGATCTCTGCAATTACGCAAGGTAGGGTGCATACTCACACCTGTGACGATCAGGTGAGAACGGCCACCGTTTTCCAGCTGCAGCCGGATCAGTGGCACAATGGATTCCATTGAAACTGCGGACAGCTCCATCGCCACCGTCTCCCCTTTCAGTCCGCCGAAGCGGCTGTCATTGCATTCCGGGATACCACTGCCGCGGCATCCTCATTGCGGCAGCTCAGCTGCCAGATAGGCACTTGACGCAAAAAGCGATCCAGCAGTGCCAGCTGTTTTTCCATATCTTCCCGGTCAAGCTGATAGGAAGACTGACTCATGACCCAAGGTAACGCCTCCGCCGGCTGCAAAGGCTTGATGGTATTCTCTTCTCCACGGCGCAAAACAGCCACGCCGCCGATGGGAACCCCTTCATTGGAAGAAAGATCATACTTTCCGGACCACGGCGTACCGTATGCCATCCAAACGCCATCCACGCAACGCAAAGCCGGCTTATCGTCATTTAAGTAACGGGCGCCAAACAGGCGGCACCATTTTTCCGTATGGGTAGATTTTCCCGTTCCGCTGGGGGCAGAAAACAAATAGGCTTTTCCGTCCAGAACCACCGCGGAGGAATGCAGAAAAGAGCCGTCAAAAGCCAAAAGCTCCTTTGCAAAGAGCGCACCGGTTGCCAGATACTGCATGATATCCGGATCTTTGATATCCGGGTTCAGCCTTGCCAAGCGCTGCATATCATACTGCAGAACAATATCTGCCTTTTCAGATCCGTCGACGCGGTAGGCCTGCGCCTGCTGGTATGTCCGCCCGGACACATCCATCTGAACCGTCAGATCTGCAATTCGATAAAAGCTCATTGGTCCTGCTCCGTAATCACAGCACCTACCGCAGTCAGCTTGCGAATAAACCCATCCACATCCTGACGGGCCTGCGCCGGCTCCACCTGATAATGCTCCAGCAGCAGTGCTGCCAGTGTTTCCGGCGTTTGCTCTGTCTGCAAAGCTTCCCACAAAAGCTTTCCTGTTTCATTCAGCGTGATCATACCGGGAAAACGCTTGGCAGCCGCCCCCACCGGGACCAGCACCAAACTATCTGCCACATCACGCAGCAAAAAATCAGGGCATTGCTTCATCATTTACACCTCATAGGCCTGCCGCAGCAGGCAAATCGTTAAAAAGTCCAGTCCAGACACTGCCGGAGTTCTTGGCCGTGGGCCTGTAAATACCTTGCCGCCCGATCCATACATGGCGGGCGGTTAGTGGTATTATGGCAGTCGGAGCCGATCATCCAGCTTCCCTGTGACATCAATCGCAGGGCTTTTTTTCCGCCAAACGGCTTGCCGAAAATCTCAGAGCTGATCTGCATGGGCACCTGCAGTTGGGCAAGGGCCTGATACTGACCCCGACGCTGCAGATGCAGCGCCCGCTCCACATGCGCGATCACCGGAACCACGCGGCCATCCAGAATCAGTTCCCGCACACCATCCAAATGGCTGTTATCCCAAGCCATATACGGCAGTTCCAGCAGCATGTACCGGGAATTGCCCATCGTCAGGTCTGTAAGCTGCTCCATATGCTCCAAGCTGGGACACCAAGCCACTTCCGCACCCAATATCAGTTGGGGAAGATCCTCGGTAACTGCCGAGCATAATGTTTCATACGCCTGCGCGCGACGGGCCAAAAAGCTGTCCACGGACTCCACAGTGGGATAGAAATGGGGCGTCAGCACCACTTTTTTCACACCTTGGTCCCGACATTTTCGCAGCATGCGAAGACTCTCTCCCAGAGATTGGGCACCGTCATCAATCCCCGGAAGGATATGGGTATGGGTATCTACCATCATTTATAACCGTATCGATAATAGCCCTTTGTTTTCACTGTTACGCCGTTAAGCACGTATCCCAAGATCTTGGCGTCGGTCAGCTTCAGCTGGTTGATGGCCTGCTTGATGCCTTCCTTCTTGGAACGACCCTGACGGGCCAGCAGCAGCACGCCGTCCAGCAAGCTGGCGATGACGCAGCAATCGGAAACCACATTCACGGGAGGCGTGTCGATCAGCACATAATCGTATTGCTTGGAAATCTGCTCCACCAAGCTCTGCATCCGCTCACTGCTGAGCAGCTCAGAGGGGTTGGGAGGCACATCGCCGGCAAACATCACATCCAGATTAGGGTGGATCTGCGTCCGGATGGCTTCTGCCAGCTCTACCTGCTCGGCCAGCACATTGGAAAGACCGGGTGCTGCCTTTTCCACCATCAGCCGCGCCAAAGCAGGACGCCGCAGGTCCGCATCGATCAACAGGACGCGCTTACCGGTCTGGGCAAAGGAGATCGCCAAATTCAAAATGGTGATACTCTTGCCTTCGCCGGCGGAACAGCTGGTAATGCAGAACCGCTTGCATGCATTGCCGCGCAAAGAGAACTGGATATTGGTACGCAGGGTCTTATAAGCTTCCTGCAGCGCAAAGGGGCTGGATTCATTCAGGATCATTCTGCGCTGAGTCAGCGCGGTCTGTGCCTGCTCAGTCTTTTGAACTTCTTGATTGCTCATAATTAGTGCCTCACTTTCCGGGAGGAAGGCTTTTGCGGTTCCTCATCCATTTCGGGAATGCTTCCCAACACCGGCAGCGGGCAGATCTTTTCCAAATCTTCCTTTTTGCCGATCCGATTATCCATCAACAGCTGGGCAACCACCACAGCCGCTGCCAAAACGCCGCCGACCACGAACGCCAAAATGGTGCTGCTGGTGTAGCTGGGAGAATAACGGCTCTTGGGAATCCGGGCGTAGTCCACCACTTTTGCGGTGCTGCCGGGAATGATCTTGGTAATCTCGCCGGGTGCCACCTCTGCGATCACATTGGCAAGGTCCGCCGCCAGCTGGGGATCCGGTGCGATCACGGAAACCTTGAACATCTCCGTTTCGCCTACAGCGGAGGCTCTGAGCATACCGCGGATCTGATCGGCAGTAATGTTCAGGTTGCTGGCTTCGGCTACCTTGGAAAGAACCGTGTGGCTGGAAATGATATTGGTATAAGTTTCCACCAAGCGCTGGGCAACCGCCAAGTCCGAGGAGGACATGTACTGGCTGTTGACACCGGAGCTGTTATTGACATACATCGTTACATCCGCCTTATATGTAGGGGTAACGAAATTGGCGGTATAGACCAGCATACCTAAGCCTGCGATCACCGCGCACAAAATGATGGCCCAAATCTGCTTAAGCAGCGCTGTGCCAATCTCTCTCAAGTCGAGTTCAATGGTTTCGTTCATTTTTCTTCTCCTTACCGGTTCCGCCCCGGTCTCTACAAGAGGCGAACCTGTTTGCTTTGGATGCTTCATGGGTGCATCACGGCATAGTAATAGACTTACAGGCTAATTCTATCACAAAGCAACTGCCTTGTCAACGGATGATCCGGCATGATAAACGTGGAAAATCCTTGCGCTCAAGTGGATTTTTACAATATCTCCCGCAGGTCTACCGCCACCGGCAGGCGCACATCCATGGTATCGGGGGTAACCGCGCAATCTACCGCCAAAACGGCCACGCCGGCTTTCGCCGCAGAGCGCAGTGCCCGACCAAAAGCAGCATCGGTGGTATCATTGGGATGCAGATATTTTACATCTGACATCTGAATCACAAACAAAACATAGGCCCCGAAGCCTTCCTGCGCCGCTTTCTGCAACCCCCGCAGATGCTTGGTTCCCCGCTGTGTGGGCGCATCCGGAAAGGCACATACGCCGTCATTTTCCAATGTGACCCCTTTGACCTCTAAAAAACAGGTCTTCCCATCTTTCACAAAAGAAAAATCGAACCTCGAATCTGCATGTTTTACCTCCGGGCGAAGCTGGGAGATCTCACCCAAACCGCCCGCTTCCAGCCACTGCCGGACCGCAATATTCGGGGCTTGGGAATCCATATTGATCAGCCTTTCCCCTTTTTGTACCGCGATCAAGTCGAAGGCGGTCTTTCGGGCGGGATTAGAGGCTCTTTGGCACCACACCGTGGTGCCGGGCAACAACAATTCCCGGCATCTGCCTGTATTTTTCACGTGGCACACCTGCGTTGCTCCGTCAATCATCACATGGGCGATAAACCGGTTGGGCCGGGAAACAAACTGCCCCTTTACCATATTGTCATAGTGCAAATCCAATCCCCCTTTCTTTTTATAGCATAGCAGAAAATTTATCCCTTGCCAAGACCGAATAAGGGGTTGACAATTCCCATAAATATGTTATAATGCTTAAGCACAACACGGAGGCTTAGCTCAGCTGGTTAGAGCGCATGCTTCACACGCATGAGGTCACAGGTTCGAGTCCCGTAGTCTCCACCAAAAAAGAAGTAACTTTTGTCTACCAAAAGTTACTTCTTTTTTTATCCAAGCCGCAGGCTTGGCATATCATCGCCGCACGAAGTGCGGTGCATATCATCAAGGTCGGCAAGCCGACCTTGTATCTCATCACGCGCCAGCGTGTATTTTTCCTGCGGCTTGATGAGATGCAACACTGTGTGTTGATGATATGCAATTCCGACGGAATTGATGATATACAAGGCTTCACCTTGATTTGTTTACGGAAAAGCAGTATAATTCTCTTGGAAGGAGTGGTTTTATGTCTAAGAACTATTTGCTGATATATTCTGAGCAGCTTGCAACAGAAATAGAATTGCTTTGTCAAAACATAAAGGCATCATCTAACACTCTTTTCCAGATCCGTAAAAGTTCAAGCAGCGTTTATGCCAATATTCGCGAAGCCAATTACGGTCAAAGTAAAGCGGATATGCTGTCTAAATTTGAAATTGCACTTAAAGAATGCAGTGAAACCGAAGGATGGTTACAGTTGTTGTTTAATACACAGGCGATAAACGAGGAAACATTCAAATCTCATCGTAATCTTTGTGGTCGCATCAGACGAATGTTAATTGCAAGTTGCAAAACATTGAAGGAGAATGCAAAATGAAAAAGAAAGTGATACTTATAATTGTTATTGTTGGTATTTTAATTCCAGCCGTACTTTGGGCATCGGCTCTAATCAAATGTGAGATACTTACGCAAAAATATTATGATGATTTTAAACAAGCGTATACACAAAATACAACGCTTGGAGAAATGGAATATTTCAAAGTATTAAGCTGCGACGAAAATATAGCCGAGGTCTATTATGTCAGCAAAGGTATGACAGACGCCAATGTATTAACATTCGAAAACAACAATGGCGTATGGCAAGAAATATCTTGGAAAACAATTTGGTCTACATCGGGAAGTGCATCCGAAGTTATATATCCATATTGGTGGCACTTTATTTACGGCGGATTATAATTGTTATACTACTTTTAGTATTTCTTACCCCTATTTACACTACTTTTAGTCGCTCTTTCGCAAACAAAAACCCCGTCCGAAAGGATGGGGTTTTTTGTTTGGTATCGGCATTCAGACAAGGGACTCGAACCCATTTATATGGAGGTGTCGGTGGACACTTTCTGCCACCGGGTCAAAAAACTGAACATCTGCATAGTCTTGCCTCACCAGTCAAAATTGACACACCTTGTCTGCCGTGATACACTTGTTACAAGTAGGCACATGCGATAGATTATGCAAAAAATCGTGCCGGGTGAGGTGCTTTGTGAAATTACAGAATCTTCACACCCATACCAGCTTCTGTGACGGCAAAAACAGCATTGCGCAGATCGTCCAATCCGCCATTGACTTGGGAATGTCCTCCATCGGCTTGAGCGGCCATGCTGCCCTGCCTTTTCCTTGCAGCTGGGCGATGAAAGCGGAAGATGTCCCTTTATACTATACAGAGGCACGAAGGCAGCAGGCGCTTTTTGCCGGGAAAATTCCGGTTTATGTAGGCATTGAGCAGGATTACTACTCGCCAACGCCGGCGTATCCCTACGAATACATCATTGGTGGCGTGCACTATGTCAAAAAGAATGATCGGAATTATTCCATGGATCATTCTGCGCAAGCGCTGATGGACGCCGCCAAAGAAAGTTACGGCGGAGATCTTTACGGCCTTGCGGAGGATTACTATGCCACCGTCGCAAAGGTCGCAGACAAAACCGGTTGTCAGATCGTTGCCCACTTTGATCTGATCTGCAAGCATAATCAGGATGACTGCCTGTTTGATACCAATCACCCTCGTTATAGGACGGCTGCGCTGGATGCATTGGATGCCCTGTGCGGCAAGGATCTGATTTTCGAGATCAACACCGGTGCCATGTCCAGAGGGGTTCGAACCACACCTTATCCTGACAAAAAACTGCTTTTGGCTATGCGGCAGCGGAATCTGCCTATCTGCATTTGCGCCGATTCCCATAGCGCAAACACTTTGCTTTACGCCTTTCGGGAAGCAGCAGAACTGGCAAGAAGCTGCGGCTACAAAGAATGTATGTACTGGGACGGTAAACACTTTTACCCCGATCAGCTTCCCTTTTAGCACCAGAGGAGGATTTATATGAAAATCGCAACCACCACCACAGATTTCGGCATGTTTTGCACCAACGACGAAGAACGCATCCGCCAATTGCATAAGGCAGGCTTTCGTTACATCGACCTTGGTATATACGGGATGACCCCCGATTCTCCCTACATGCGTCCTGATTGGCGTGATACGGTAAACAGGCTCAAGGCTGTAGCTGACGAATTGGGCATGGAATTTGTGCAGGCTCACAGCCCCATTGGTAATCCCCTTTCCGATGACCCACAGCATGTACAGATGGTCACCGACGCCACCATCCGTTCCATTGAGGTGTGCCAGATGCTGGGTATCAAAGAAACCGTGTCCCACGGAGGAAAGATCGAAGGAATTTCCAAAGAGGAATTTTTTGACAGAAACAAAGCCTTTTTTCAAAAGCTGATTCCCACTATGGAAAAATGCGGCGTCAATGTACTGTGTGAAAATTCCAGCACCGTCAACAGCGGCACCAAATATGCTCTGAAAAACGGCAAGGATATGCGTCAGTTTATTGAATATGTGGATCACCCCCTGTTCCATGGCTGCTGGGATACCGGCCACGCCAATCAGGAAGGCCCGCAATACAATGAGATCATGGCGCTGGGCGAACATCTTCACGCCATTCATTACAACGACAATCACGGTGTCACCGACGATCACTTGATCCCGTTTTTCGGCAGGCTGAACCACGATGAGATCATGAACGCCCTGATCGATGTGGGCTTCAAGGGATATTTCACCATGGAATGTGTCTGGACTCTGATCCGGTTCAACCAAGTTACAGGAAAAAGAAACCGTTTCGAGAAAGACGGTATGATCCCAAAGCTAAATGAGCCCCAACTGTTTATGCAGCAGCATTTAGAGGCACTCATGTACGACACAGCAAAATGGATGCTGGAACAGTATGACCTGTTTGAGGCGTAATAAGGAGGAATCTTCACTATGGATAAAAAGCAGCAAGTGATCCGGTGGCTGGAAGACCACAGGCAAGACTATGTGGATCTTCTGCAAAAACTGGTACGCATCCCCTCCTTTTCCGGCAACGAATACAATGTGCAGATGGCTGTGAAGGAATATGCCGAATCCCACGGCTTTGCTGTGGAAGCCATGGCCTTTGACGAAGAAGGAAAGCGCCCCAACCTGCGAATCACCTACCCCGGTACCGGCGGCGGCAAGCGGCTGCTGCTGGATTGTCACTGCGATACCGTACCTGTAGAACCCGGTGAAACATGGGAACACGAGCCCTTCTCCGGTGACTACGACGGGGAGTGGGTCTATGGCAGAGGTTCTACCGACAACAAGTGGGGCATCACCGCCATTTTGATGACCCTGCGCGCTTTAAAGGAATGTGGCGTAACACTCTCCGGCGATGTGATCATGCAATCTGCCGTGGGTGAAGAACCCAATTGCGACAGCCGCCGCTATCTTGGCGCCGGCGCGATGGTGCGGGCCATTGAACCGAAGCCGGATGCATGTATCGTCTGCGAAGGCAGTATCAAGAAGGTTGGTACGGAAACGCCCCGCAACCTGAAATTCTCTTTGAAAATTGAAGGCAAGGGCTGCCACCCCTGCTCCCGCCGCCAGTGTGTATTCCCCCAGAATGACGGCATCCCCTCCGGCAGCGCAAAGGGTGTGGATGCACTGCAAAAGGCAATGATCATCATCGACGCCTTGTACCGTCTGGAACGAGAGCTTTCCACCGATTACAACCGTGGCGGTCTGGTGGGCACCGGCGGCGCAGCAGATGCCCCCCGGGATACCATCGGCGCAGTGACCATTACCCCCATTGAGATCAAGGGTGGCGGTGTCAACTCTCTGATCCCCAGCGTAGCGCTGCAGTACTCCGCCCACTACTCCGCCCAATTCACCCGGGAAGAAATGGAAGGCTTGATCCGCAGCACCATCCAAAACGCCGCCAACACTGACCTGTGGCTGCGGGAGCATCCGCCGGTAATGGAAGTATCTGCCGCCAACGACGGCTTCTACACCGATATCCGCCACCCGCTGGTGGAGCTGGTCAAGCAGGCACACCTGCAGGTTTGCGGCGAGCCCACTAACGCCAGCGGCTGGCCTGCCGGCTGTAACGCAGATGCCATGAACGATGTTGTTCCCTGTGTGGTGTACGGCCCCACAGGAGAAGGCGCCCATACCGTCAACGAGCGCAGCAATGTGCAGGATGTTTTGGATACCTGCAAGGTATACGCCACAGCTGCCATGGATTTCTGCAAATGAATATATGACGCAAAAAATGCCACCGGCTACGAAATAACCGGTGGCATTTTCATTATAAGCATGCAAGCAGATTTTCCAATTCTGTAATGGATTCAATGCGGTAGGTGGGCTGCTGTTGCAAGGTGCAAGTTTTTTCCTTAGGCGCAACCCAGCAAGTGGGAATGCCGGCATTTTGACCGCCTAAAATATCAGAAGACAGGCTATCGCCTACCATCAGCACTTTTTGGATGTCAAAATCAGGAATATGGGCAAAGCAATAGTCGAAAAAGCCTTTTCCCGGCTTATTGACACCCACATCCTGTGAAATAAAAATGCCTTCCACCATTTGTTCCAAACCGGCGCTTTCGATCCGCCGCCGCTGGACCACGGATGTGCCGTTACTTGCCAGAAACACCCGGTATTTTTGGCTCAAAGAGGCAATTGCCGCCGCTGCACCGGGGAGGAAGTAATGACCGCTCCCCAAATTCTCCATATAGGCATGGGCCGTGGCTACCGGGTCGGCATCCACACCCATTTCCGCAAACAGCACCCGAAACCGGCCATGGAGCACCTCATCCCGGGTAATCGCACCCTTTTCCAGCTGTTTCCAGTGCCAGTCGTTGATCTGACTGTACCGGGCACAGACCTCCTGCGTAGGCTCCAAGCCCGCATCGGCCAACGTTTTACGGATGGCAACATATTCCTGTTTCTTAAAATCCAATATGGTATCATCCAGATCGATAAGCAAAATCTCAAACATGACGTTTTCTCCTGACGATCTCATTGGCAATGGCGGCAAAGCCTTCAATATCCAAGGTTTCTCCCCGAACACCGGGGGCAAATCCGCAGGCGGCAATGACCTCCCCTGCCCCGGTCTTACCCAGCTCCGGGAAACCGGCGGCAAGACCGTTCTGCAAGGTCTTACGGCGCATGGCAAAGCTTGCCCGCACACACCGGAAGAACACCTCCGGATCGTCAATCTGCCACGGGCGCTGCTTCCGGGTCTTTAAGGTGATCACCGCAGAGGTGACCTTCGGCTGCGGCATAAAGCAATCCGCCGGCACATCAAAAAGAATCTCCGGCTCTGAATAATACTGACAAAAAATAGTAAATGCGCTGTAATCTGCTGTACCGGGTCGGGCAGCGATCCGCTGGGCCACTTCCTTTTGCACCATAACGGTAACGGACTCGAAGCACTCCGCCTCCAACAGGGCGGTAAGAATGGGAGAAGTAATATAGTACGGCAAATTGGCGCATGCCATAGGCCGCAGACCCGCAAACTTCTCCCGCACCAGTGCCGGCACATCCTGTTTAAGCACATCGCTCCACAGGATCTCCAGATTGGAAAATTCTCCGACGGTAGCCGCAAGGATGGGCTTAAGCCGTTCATCCAGCTCCACAGCGCAGACCTTTCCCGCCCGCAGCGCCAATTGCTGGGTCAGCGGGCCGATGCCGGGACCGATCTCCAATACACCGGCGGTCTCGTCCACACCGGCTTCCTCCGCAATCTGCCGGGGCACCCAATCTGCAATCAGAAAATTCTGTCCCTTTGCCTTGGAAAAATGAAAACCGTGACTTTGAAGCAACGGCTTCATTACCTGAATATCGCATACATTGATCAAAAAATCGCCCCGTTTCTGCCACTTGGCCGCTGTTGCGGTTATTATAGCAAAAACGAGGCGATATTTCAATAGAAGATCAGTCCAAGAAATAGACGGTGATGTTACGGACGCCGAACTGGAAGCACTCCCGGGTGGTGGGATAGTACAGATCCAACTGCTTACCCTTAATGCCGCCGCCGCAATCCTCTGCGGTAGCCTTGCCGTAAACAACACTGCCGGTGTTGGTAACAACGAACATTCTGGTGCCGTAAGGGATCAGCCGGGGATCTACAGCCACGGTGCCCTTATGGACCTTGGTGCCGGTGGCTGTGATCATATTGCAGCCGGCATCGGTATGGGTATAGGCGGTGGCATGGAAGCCATCGTCGTAGCTGCTGTAGGTAAGGATCTCACCGTCAGCCAGCACGATCACGCCGTCACCGATAGCAGGGGCGTCCGGCTTCAGTTTGCCTTCTTTGCCGGTGCCTACCATCACGATCTTATCCACAGGCTGGCGCAGCACAGTCTCGTCCACCAAAGTGCGGCTCTGCTCTTCATAATTGAGGGTGGTCACATATTCGACAATCCGTTTCTGGCCATCTTCACCTTCTACGACCACCTTCTGCTCGCCCTCCAGCAAGCCGGGGTACTGGCAGTAACGGGTCGTGTAGGGAATGGCCTCCAAACGCACCTGTTCCCGCTCCACCAAGCACTTGACCTGCACCTGCAGACCGTCACTGGTGGGGGTATTCAGCGGTACGGACACTTCATAGCAGCCGTTGGTGGGAATGTCCAGCCGGCTTAAAAGCTGCTCCACGGTTTCGCCGTATGTATTGACCTGCATGGTCTTGCCACAATTATCCACGGTCACCGATTGATTACGCATGACAGTGATCTCGGACACGCCGTCACCGGGCTGGGTGGTATACGCATCCTCCGGCGCCAGCGTATAGCCGGCCTGATCCAGCACGCTGGCAGGATCGGTCATAAAGGTGGAATACACCTTAACCTGATCGCCATCGGTGATCACATAAGTGGTCTGGGCAAACGCCGGCAGACACACCGCGCCCAGCAGCACCAGCAGCGGCAGCACCAAAACAGCTACACGCACCGGCTTGCCGCCTTTGCGGGATACTTCCTTCAAAAACGCACTCACAAAAAAGCCTCCTTCCCCTGTTTATAGGGATATTCACCGCCCAACATCAAGCGGTATCAAACAGTTACACAGCACCGCCCAAAACAGCGGTTGTAGCATTATTATAACATTTTCTCCTAAAAAGTCAAGCTTTTACTCCTTTTTGACCGTTTTAAGCAACTTTATAGCCTTAATTGTTTGATTTTTTATGTAAACCTCGCTCCCAAATATTCCGTTTCCCGACAGGGTACGACCACAACCGCTTGTGGAAATATTACATTTGTTTACATAATTTGCAGAATTATGTAACATGGTGTTTTTTCTTCCGGAAAGCTGATTATGGTAAACCAATTTCTTTAAAAATCCTAGTTTTTCCTCCCTTTGCGCCTACAATTTTTTGCAATTTTTGTGTTTTTGCTCCACCGGGCCGGAAAAGCCGGCGGCGGTTGACAACCTGCCGGATTTATGCTATATTTTGAATGTAAATGGCTGTGACGAAGACAACAGTATGCTGCAGGCTTCTCAGAGAGGGATCTATCTTGGTGAAAGGATTCTGTAACACCGCAGTTTGCTTACCACTTCCGAGCCGTCAGCCCGAATAGCTGACCGGGTGCGCCCGTTAAAGCGCCAATGAGTGGCGGCTCGTCCGCAACCAGGGTGGAACCGTGGAATACTATTATATATGTATCCCACCCCTGATTTTATGTCAGGGGTAGGATTATTTTTTTACCTCTGAAAACTTCAAGGAGGAATCATTATGTCCGAAGAAAATCTGTACACTTTTGAAAACCCCGCATATCGCAAGACTTTCTGGCACACCTGCTCCCACATTATGGCACAGGCTGTGAAGCGGCTTTGGCCGGAGGTGCAGCTTGCCATCGGCCCTGCCATCGACGAAGGCTGGTACTACGATTTTGACGCTCCCTTCTCCTTTACCCCTGAGCATTTGGAAAAGATCGAAGCGGAGATGAAGAAGATCTGCAAGGAGCGTATCCGTCTGGAACGGAGCGAGAAGCCCCGGGCAGAAGCCATCGCCTATATGGAATCCTTGAACGAGCCCTACAAGGTAGAGCTGATTCAAGATCTGCCGGAGGATGCTGTCATCTCCTTCTACACCCAAGGGGAATTTACCGACCTGTGTGCCGGTCCCCATCTGGATCACACCGGCCGTGTCCGGCACAACGGTTTTAAGCTGACCAAGTCCTGCGGCGCATACTGGCGGGGCGATAGCAACCGCAAGATGCTCCAGCGGATCTACGGCATCGGCTTCCCCAGTAAGGATGAGCTGGATGCTTATCTGGAAAAGCAGGCAGAAGCGCTGAAGCGAGACCACAACAAGCTGGGTCGGGAACTGGAGTTCTTTACCACTGTGGAAGAGATCGGTCAAGGCCTGCCCATTCTGCTGCCCAAGGGCGCACGGGTCATTCAAACCCTGCAGCGCTGGATCGAGGACGAAGAGCAGAAGCGGGGCTACCTGCTGACCAAGACCCCGCTGATGGCCAAGAGTGACCTGTATAAGATCTCCGGTCACTGGGATCACTACCGGGACGGCATGTTCATTATGGGCGACCCTGAGGACGAGACCAAGGAATGCTTTGCTCTGCGCCCCATGACCTGCCCCTTCCAGTATCAGGTATACCTGAACCGGGCAAGATCCTACCGGGATCTGCCCATGCGTTTGGGTGAAACTTCCACCTTGTTCCGCAACGAGGACAGCGGTGAGATGCACGGCCTGATCCGCGTGCGCCAATTTACCATTTCCGAAGGCCATCTGGTGCTGCGCCCCGATCAGCTGGAAGAAGAATTTAAGGGCTGTCTGGAGCTTGCCAAGTACGTTCTGGATACGGTTGGTATGCTGGAAAACTGCACCTTCCGTTTCAGTCAGTGGGATCCCGCCAGAGCCGGCATCAAGTACGAAGGCACTGCCGAACAGTGGGAAACCGCGCAGGCTGTCATGAAGGACATTCTGGACAATCTGGGATTGGACTACGAGATCGGCATCGACGAGGCTGCCTTCTATGGCCCCAAGCTGGACATCCAGTACAAGAATGTGTTCGGCAAGGAAGATACCATTGTCACCATCCAGATCGACATGCTGCTGGCCCAGAAGTTCGGCATGGAATATGTGGATGCTAACGGTCAGAAAAAGACGCCTTATATCATCCACCGCACCTCCTTGGGCTGCTATGAGCGGACCTTGGCATACCTCATTGAGCGTTATGCCGGCGCGCTGCCCCTGTGGATGATGCCTACGCAGGTTCGGGTAATGCCCATTACCGACCGGGCTCACGATTACTGCAAGGGTCTGGTGGAAGAACTGAAAAACGCCGGTATCCATGCCGAGGGCGACTACCGCAGCGAAAAGCTGGGCTACAAGATTCGGGAAGCACAGCTGCAGAAGGTCCCCTACATGCTGGTGGTTGGCGACCGGGATATGGAGAACGGCACCGTTTCCGTCCGTACCCGCAAGGGCGACGATCTGGGCGCAATGACCCCGGCAGAATTCACTGCTAAGTGTCTGCTGGAGATCGCCACCAAGAGCAAAGAAGTCTAAACAATAAAAACCAGCGGGCAAATTGCCCGCTGGTTTCAAAAAAATTAGGAGGACTCTGTTATGCTTAAAAAAATCGCCCTCTTTACACTGATTTTGGGACTGCCTCTGGGCTGCATTGCCTGCGATGGATCCAGCAACACCCCTGCCTCCTCTGTACCGGACGCCGCTATTATACAGCAGCGCCGGGATGCGGCAGAAAGCTATATGCGGGAAATGGCCACCTTTATGTGGCGGGCTGAAGAAGATGTGCTCTATACCCGAGACACCACGATACTGACCGACGAAGATCTCGCAAACTACACCGGCAACCAGCTCCTAAAGATCAAAGCCGGTCGTCTCTATCGGGGCATTCCCTATTCCTACACCGGCGCTTCCGCATGGAATTTCTATGATTACACCTCTGAGCCGGATGAACAGGGCATTTGCACCCTGTCCGGTCTGCATTGGCGGTGTATCAATGGCGGCTCCACCATCGGTGCCGTTGTCGGCAACGATTGCTCCAGCTCTATTCAGCTTGCTTGGAACTATGTAGGTTCCAAAATCCAGCTGACCAACACCCCCTTTATGACCCCTATGCACGGCTACCAGCGGGTTGGCGAGTACAAAAGCTCCGATAACCAGCAAAAGGACACCCCGGCTTTCTGTGAAGAAAACGGATTGGATGTGATGACCAAGGCCTATGCCCTACTGCAAAAGGCCGATGCGGTGGTCAAACGGATCCCCGCCTACGGCCATACGATGATGATCGTGGAGAATCACCCGGTCTACAACGCCGACGGCAGCATCGACGCGGAGGCATCCTATATCACCGTGCTGCACCAGACTACCAGCTATATGATGAAAGAAGAAAAAGTCTTCGATCCCCAGTACGGAGAAGATGTGTACATCATCTACGGCATTGACGACAAATACACTTATGCCAAACTGTTTGAGCAGGGGTATCTGCCTGTCACCTGTGATGTATTTCTGGATCCCGCTCCGGTGGAAGAAATTTATGTGAAGGACACGGAGACCCAGTACGGCTATGATAACATTTTGAAGGGACAATTCGTATCCAATCGGATCCTTTCCGCCGTAACCATCACCATCAAAGATGAAAGCGGCAATGTGGTTATGGAAGGCACCTGCTATGAGCGCCGGCAGACCAAGCAGCCGGTCTTCTCCTTCCAGCTGGAGCGGTTCACCACCCAGCTCCCGGTGCAGCAACGCGGTCGCATCGCGCCGGAAGAGCTTGCCCCCGGCAATTATCACTGCACCCATACCCTCCGGGATGGTCATGGCGTTACATACATCATGCGAGATTTTGATTTTACCGTACCCCAGAAATAACCGGTTCTGCCCCCAAGGAACACCTTGGGGGCAGTTTTAAATGGCAAGTTGCAGATTCCAATTTACAATTTCGCCTGCCTATATTTTCATTCGATTATTTTCGAAAAAGTTCTTGACAACAGACCACTTGTGCGGTATAATGGCAAAGCTGTCAGCAAATGCTGCTATAGCTCAGCCGGTAGAGCGCATCCTTGGTAAGGATGAGGTCGCCAGTTCAAATCTGGCTAGCAGCTCCAAAAAATCAGTCATCCCAATCGGGATGGCTGATTTTTTTGTTGCTGATACCTATTTGAACTGGCGAAGCCAGTGAGAATCTGGGGAGCGATGGGAGCGCCGCCTGCGGCGGATACAGCGACCTGAGCGAGTGGCAGCGGTCGGCAGATGAGGAAGCCGCGCCGTCGGCGACGAAGATGCCGGGCACCGCAACAGGGGAGCGATGGGAGCGCCGCCTGCGGCGGATACAGCGACCTGAGCGAGTGGCAGCGGTCGGCAGATGAGGAAGCCGCGCCGTCGGCGACGAAGATGCCGGGCACCGCAACAGGGGAGCGATGGGAACGCCGCCAAAGGCAACCACCTTATCCAAAACAGCCATCCCAATCGGGATGGCTGATTTTTTTGTTGCTGATACCTATTTGAACCGCCGAAGGACGAATCCTGCTATCGTATAACCTACTGGTGTTTTCTGCCGGTGCTGTTTTTCCGTGAGATTGCCACGGACGCAAGTACCCTCACAATGACCTCGGTTGTTCGACACCTGTTCGTCCAATGGGTTTTATATTAAAAGCAGCCGTCAATCTGAACTGCCCCAGTTTGTGCGGACAGCACAAAAAAGCACCTGTGTAGGAAATATTTAGTTTTATGCGGAGTGGCGCAGCGTCAGCGGCGCCACTCCGGTTTTATTCTGGATGCGCTCGTGGTTATAGAAATGAATATATCT